>CACZCL010000119.1 GCA_902779695.1 Oscillospiraceae bacterium
ACGACGATTCGCCTCAGCGTTCCGATGAACAGCTCTGTGTTCTCGCCTCGGGCGGGGACGTCAAGGCGGAGGAGGCATTGGTCAAGCGCTATTACGCCGTTGTGCGCGTCTGTGCCCGGCCCCTGTTTCTGGCAGGCGGCGACGGGGAGGACTTGATTCAGGAGGGAATGTTCGGCCTTATTCAGGCGATTCGCGAGTATCGCACGGATAAGGCGGCCACCTTCCGGACCTATGCGGAGGTTTGTATCCGCAACCGGCTTTATTCCGCATTGCGCGCGGCGGCGCGGGACAAGCACGCGCCGCTCAACCAGTCTGTTTCTCTGGATCACCCTTTCTTTGACAGCAATTCCTACACCTCGGGTGCTTTCGATCCCGCGCACACGGATCCCGAACTGCTGATCGCGGATCAGGATTATGTGGAGAGCGTGGTCGGGAGCATGACGAAGCAGTTGTCTGAATTTGAGGCGAAGATATTGGGGTATTATCTGGATGGCCTTTCCTGCCAGGAGATCGCGAAGATCGTCGGCAGGTCGCCCAAATCGGTGGACAACGCCGTGCAGCGCGTCCGGCGCAAGATCGCGCGGCAGCTTTATTCCGGCGACAGCAGCAAACGCTGAAGCATATATTTTCCATTTCAAAGAGAGGGTAAAATCATGTACGAAGACAAAACCTTAGTCTGCAAGGAATGCGGCCAGGAGTTCGTGTTCACCGCCGGTGAGCAGGAGTTCTATGCCGAGCGTGGCTTCCAGAACGAGCCGCAGCGCTGCAAGGCATGCCGCGACGCGCGCAAGAATGCCGCCCGCGGCCCGCGCGAGTATTTCACCGCCGTGTGCGCGAAGTGCGGCGGCGAGGCGCGCGTCCCGTTTGAGCCCAAGACCGACCGTCCGGTCTACTGCAGCGACTGCTTCGCCAAGATGCGCGCCGAGCAGCAGTAACAAGGGAAAACAGAATATGCCGGGGGGAGGCGCTTCGTCGCGAAGCCGCCTCCTTCTGCTGTTTTGCCGGACGCCTTTATTATGCCGGACGCTTTGCCGCACCGCGGTTTCGCGTGTTGCGGCGTTGAAAGCGAAGGAAGGATTTGACTTTTGGCGCGCTTTGGGAGTACACTTTTCGCCGGATACCGACTTTTGATACTGAAATTTGATGAAATGCTTTCATCAAATTTACCATGCTCCGCATGGTGGCGGCGCGCTGAAAGCGCGTCGCCGCGTCCCATGCGAAATTTAACGCCGCTGCGTGGCTATCAAACGATTTTCAATCGTTTGAATAAATTTCAAATATGAAAGGAAAACCGGCGCGCGGCGGGCTGCGGCGCGCCGGAGCTGCTGAAATGCCGATCGACATGAGAAGAAAACACGTTTCGGGGCGGACGCTTGCCGTGCTGCTTGCTGCGCTGCTGCTTGCCGGCTGCGGCGCGCCGAGGGAGGCGCGCGCCAAAACCGTGTTCGCCATGGACACGGTCATGAATCTTTCTGCCTACGGTAAAAGCGCCGATGCGGCGCTGGAGGCGGCGGAGCGTGAGATCTACCGGCTCGACGCGATGCTTGCGCGCGGCGTCGAGGGCAGCGCGGTCTACGCCTGCAACCACGGCGCCGCGCCGGAGGGCGAGCTGGCGGAGCTGCTGGCGCTGGCGGAGGAGATCGGCGCCGCGGCGGACGGCGCGTTCGATCCGTATCTCGGCGGCGTGCTCGACCTTTGGGGCTTCGGCAGCGGGGCGGGGGAGCACCGCGTCCCGACGGAGACGGAGCTTTCGGAGGCGCCGCGGCTGCTGGACCTCGGCGGCGTCGCAAAGGGCTATGCGGGGCAGCGCGTGTGCGACATTCTGCGGGAGGGCGGCGCGACGGGCGCCGTGGTCGATCTGGGCGGCGACGTGGCGCTTTTCGGGCAAAAGCCGGACGGCTCCGCCTGGCGCGTCGCCGTCAAGGACCCTGCCGGCGGCGCGTATCTCGGGGTCCTGGAGTCGGAGGGGGGCCGCTACATCGCAACCTCCGGCGTGTATGAGCGATTTTTCGAGCAGAACGGCGTCCGCTATCACCACATCCTTGACCCGCGGACGGGACGGCCGGCGGAGAGCGGACTCGTTTCCGCCACCGTGATCTGCGAAAGCGGCGTCTGGGCGGACGCGCTGGCGACGGCGGTCTGCGTGATGGGCGCGGAGCAGGCGCTTCAAATGCGCGCCGCGCTGGCGGAAACGACGCCCTTCGACGTGATCCTCGTCACGGCGGACGGACGCGTGCTCTACACCTGCGAGGGCTTTGCGCCGGACGCCGGAAACGGGTATGCCTGCGAACGGGTATTCTGAGCGCGGGGCGCGACAAAACGCTTTTGCCGCTGATTCACTCTTGCAAAACCGCAAAAGATGGGGTACACTATCCCTGCAATCCAGACTTGGGAGGTTTCGACATGGTTCAAATCACAAAGGATACCGTCATCGGCGATATTCTGGATATCGCTCCGCAGACGGCGCCGATTTTCCTGTCCATCGGCATGCATTGCCTCGGCTGCCCGTCCAGCCGCGGCGAAACGGTGGAAGAGGCGTGCATGGTGCACGGGCTTGCCAACGAGCAGATGGACAAGCTGCTTGAGATCGTCAACGAGGAAGCCAACCGCGACTTTGACGATGACGGGGCAGCAGCCGAATAAGGAGAGCCGCAGGGCGCATACGGACGACGTGTGCGCCTTGCTTCGCCTTTCGCCGCGCCTGCGCTGCATCGCCGAGGGCGTGCCGCAGGGCGCGTGCCTCGCCGATATCGGGACCGATCACGGCTTCTTGCCCGCGTATCTGCTGCAAAGCGGGCGGATCGCGCGCGCGATCGCCTCGGACATCAACGCCGCGCCGCTGGAGAGCGCGCGGCGCACCGCGGCGCGCTGCGGCGTGTCAGACCGTATGGAGTTCCGTCTTTGCGCGGGGCTGGACGGCTTTGCGCCGGACGACGCGGACACCGTCGTCATAGCGGGCATGGGCGGCGAAACGATCCTGACGATCCTGGAAAACGCGCCGTGGCTGCTTGAGAGCGAGATCGCGCTGCGTTTGCAGCCGATGACGCGCACGGAGGCGCTGCGGCCTTGGCTGGTCGAAAACGGCTACCGCATCGACGGCGAGCGGCTGGTGCTCGACCGCGGGACGATCTACGCCGTGCTTTCCGTTTCGCCGGGCGAGGGGAAAGCGCTTTCCCGGGCGGAGATCTGGTGCGGCGCGGATACGAGGCACGAAGCGTTGTACGGCGCGTATGCGCGCGACCGCATCCGCAAGCTGGAGGAGGCCGCCGCGGGGGTGCGGCGGGCAAAGGACAAGGATCGGGAAGCGCTGCGCGCGCTGGAGGCGGACGCAGAGGCGCTGAAGCAATCGGTAAAGGAGTGGGAGGATGCCAACCGCAGCTGAGATCGAACGGGCGCTTTACGCCTGGGCGCCGCGGGAGCTTGCCGCGTCGTGGGACAATGTGGGGCTGCTGGTCGGCAGCGGTTCCGCGCCGGTCACGCGCGTGCTGGTCGCGCTGGACGTGACGGAGCAGGCGGCGGAGGAGGCCGCGGCGCGCGGCGCGGAGTTGATCGTCGCGCACCATCCGGTGATGAACTGCCGCTGGCACGCGGTACAGAACGTCGTGGACGACAACCCGCAGGGCAGGACGCTGACGAAGCTCCTCAAAAGCGGCGTTTCCGCGATCTGCATGCACACGAATCTCGACGCCGCGGACGGCGGCGTAAACGACGTGCTGGCGCGTTT
Organism: Oscillospiraceae bacterium; assembly: GCA_902779695.1. GTDB lineage: Bacteria > Bacillota > Clostridia > Oscillospirales > Oscillospiraceae > Hominicoprocola. The sequence goes on from CACZCL010000119.1 coordinate 3,725, forward strand.
GCTCGGCTTGGAGCGGCTTGCGCCGCTGAGCGAGGAAAAAATCGGGCGCGTCGGCGTACTGAAAAGCGAAAAAAGACTTGAAGAGTTCCTGTCGGATGTGGTAAAATCTTTACATTGCGAAGGGCTGCGCTATCGGGACGGCGGAAAGCCGGTGCGCAAGGTCGCCGTCGGCGGCGGCGCGTGCGCGGAATACGTCGAAGCCGCGATCGCGCTCGGCTGCGATACCTTTGTGACGGGCGACCTCAAATACCACGAGTTTCTTGACGCAACAGGCGTCAACCTGATCGACGCGGGGCATTTTGAGACGGAATACCCGGTTTGCGAGGCGATCGCGGCGTATCTTTCCGCGGAGTTTCCCGGCCTGGACGTGCTGCGCTCGGCGTCGTGCCGCAGCGTCGTGCGGTATTATGCCGCGCCGGGCGCGAACGGGTGGGGAGCGGCGCAGACTACTGAATAAGGAGAAATCGTTATGTCCGGACATTCCAAATGGCACAATATCCAAAAGACCAAGGGCGCGGCGGACGCCAAGCGCAGCGCGGCGTTCACGAAGATCGCCAAGGAGATCATCGTCGCCGTCAAGCAGGGCGGCAGCGGCGACCCCGCGAACAACAGCCGCCTCGCGACCGTCATCGCCAAGGCGAAGGCGGCGAATATGCCCAACGACAACATCAAGCGCACCATCGACAAGGCGCTCGGCTCCGGCAATACCGATAACTACGAATCCGTCACCTACGAGGGCTACGGCCCCTGCGGCGTGGCGGTCATCGTCGAGGCGCTGACCGACAACCGCCAGCGCACCGCGCCGGAGGTCCGCCACTACTTCGACAAGTTCGGCGGCAATCTCGGCGCGCAGGGCTGCGTGAGCTGGTCGTTCGACCGCAAGGGCGTCATCGTCATCGACAACGAGGATGAGGACTACGAGGAAGACAAGGTAATGGAGGACGCGCTGGAGGCGGGCGCGGAGGATTTCGAGGCGGACGGCCCCGTGTTCGAGATCACGACGGACCCGGACGCTTTCCCGGACGTCGTCAAGGCGCTGGAGGACAAGGGCTACGCCTTCGTCAGCGCGGAGATCTCGATGGTGCCGCAGAACTACGTCACGCTCAAGACCGAGGACGACGTGAAGAACATGGAAAAGCTCATCGACTTTCTGGAGGAGAACGAGGACGTGCAGAACGTCTGGCACAACTGGGAGCAGGATTGATACAGGAAACGGAAGAAGACCGCGGCGCGTTTGCGCCGCGGTCTTCATATAGATACGAGCAAAACTGTAAGCCGGGTTCTGTATTTGACAGTCATCTATCTAGCCGCAGCGTTGCCGCTGCGATCCAGCCACCCCGGGAGCGGCCGGGCCGGCCTTTCGGGGTCCGGCTAGTAACCCCTGCGCTCCCATACCGGTGTTGCTCCGGATAGAGTTTACAGCGACGGACGCTTCCACGCCGTCGGGTGCGCTCTTACCGCACCTTTCCACCTTTTCCCCGTCTTGCCGCTTTACGCATACGGGGTAGTCTATTTCTGTTG
>CACZCL010000120.1 GCA_902779695.1 Oscillospiraceae bacterium
CCGCAGGCGTACGTCGGCGATTTCGCCCGTCTGCGCGAGGCGACGCTCCAGCTTACATCGTCCCTGAGCGATACGCTCAACCAGATCGACGTGTCCGCCGATCAGGTCAACTCCGGCGGCGAGCAGGTGTCCTCCAGCGCGCAGGCGCTGGCGCAGGGCGCCACCGAGCAGGCGTCCTCCGTGGAGGAGCTTGCCGCCACCATCAGCCAGATCAGCAATCAGGTCGAGGCGACCGCCGACCATGCCCGTGAGGCGCGCGAGGACAACCAGCAGTCCCACGACCAGATCGAAGTCTGCTCCGCGCACATGTCCGAGCTGATGACCGCAATGCGCGACATCGAGGGCAAGTCGCAGGAGATCAGCAAGGTCATCAAGACCATTGAGGACATCGCGTTCCAGACGAACATCCTCGCGCTCAACGCGGCGGTCGAGGCGGCGCGCGCGGGCAGCGCGGGCAAGGGCTTCGCGGTCGTCGCGGACGAGGTGCGCAACCTTGCCACCAAGTCGCAGGAGGCGTCGTCGAGCACCGCCAAGCTGATCGAGGATACGGTCAAGGCGGTCAAGGAGGGCGGGCGTCTCGCCACCGAGACCGACGAGTCCCTGCGCGAGGTCGTTTTGCGCGCCGAGAAGGTCATGGAGGCGGTGAACCTCATCTCCGACGCGACGCAGCAGCAGACCAGCGACGTGGCGCAGGTCAGCGTCGGCATCGACCAGATTTCCGCGGTGGTGCAGACGAACTCCGCCACCGCGGAGCAGTCCGCCGCCGCCAGCGAGGAGCTTTCCGGTCAGGCGAACCTGCTCAAGGAGCTGGTCGGGCGCTTTACGCTCAGCCAGGGCGAGGGCGCGCGCGGTATGTCGAGCTATTCCGCGCCCGCGTATGAGCCGGCGCGCCAGTCCGCGCCCGCGTCCCGTCCGGAGCCGGCTCCGGCGGCCCGCGCGTCCCAGCGCCGTTCGGCGCCCGCGCAGGCGTTCCGCGAGACGGACAGCGACAAGTATTGATCCCGCGCGTTTCCGGCGGCGTTCGGCGGGACAAAAAACGCAACATAGGGCCAATGTGAGCGGAGCGCGGCACAAAATGTGCCGCGCTCCCATATTTTTTCTCCTGGATTTTGCAGAAAAAAGTGTGGGATTGACAGGAAAACAAAGTAATTATGTAAATTTTATCCAGAAATGGTTGGGTAATTTCTGGAAATGACGAAAAAACACGTTCTTCTGTCGAAATTTTCATTGATTATTCTCCCAGGATGTGTTATAAATAGAAAGAATACTAGGGTTATAGGGTAAAAAGGGTGTATTGCGCCCAGCGGAAGGGAGTGCGGACAATGGATAAGCTGACCGGGATCGGCACGGGAACGATGAGCGGCATTACCAGCAACAGCATGCGGATGCTGGAAAAATCCGTGGATTACCTGTGGGCGAAGCAGGCGGCGCATCTGGACAACATTTCCAACGCGGAAACGCCGGGCTACAAGGTCAAGACGGTTTCCTTTGAAAAGCGGTTTGAAAACCAGCTCCGCGCGGCGGAACGCCACGGGCACACCCGGGCGCGGACGCGCGCGGCGATCGAGAACGCGCGCTGGACGGTGGACGAGGACGACGAGGTCACCCGCATGGACGACAACGGCGTCAACGTGCTGGAGCAGAGCCTTGAAGCGGTACGCACCGCCTACCAGATGCAGTACACGCTGCAGGCGATCAACAACGACTTTACGACGCTGGGCAGGGCGATCAACGGCTGACGCCCGCACATCCGGGCCGCGCGGCGCGCGGCGGCAGGGAGGATCAAAATGGCATTTTTCAGCAGCATGAACATCGTCGCCTCCGGCATGACGGCGCAGCAGGCGCGGCTTGACGTCATCTCGGAGAACATCACGAACATAAACACCACGCGCACCGAGGGGGGCGGCGCTTATCGCCGCAAGATCACGGTCATGGAGGCGGAGCACAACAAAAACGGCTTCCGCGAGGCGATGTCCCGCGCCGCGCGCAAGGGGCACGCCGTATCCAACCGCCGCTACGAGCAGGCGGGCGGCGTCAAGATCGTCGAGATCGCCGAGGACCAGAGCGAGCTGCCCTTCGTTTACGACCCCACGCATCCGGACGCGAACGAGGAGGGGTACGTCGAGCTGCCGAACGTGACGCTGGTGGCGGAGGTGACGGACGCAATGGCGGCGAGCCAGGCGTTCAGCGCCAACGTGACCGCGTTCAACGCGCTCAAGCAGGTGGTACAAAGAGGCTTGGACATCGGAGTATAACAGGAGAAGCTGAATGAACACGATCCAACCGTTATGGGACCAGATGCCGCTGGCGCACACCGCGGCGGTCGCGGACACCGCGCCCGAGGCGGAGCGCGCGGGCAGTCCGTTTTCGGATATTTTCCAGTCCGCCATCGACGCCGTCCGAACGACGGACGCCGAAAAAACGCAGATGGAGTATCTGATGGCAACGGGACAGCTGGACAATCCGGCGCTGCTGACCATCGCCTCCACGAAGGCGCAGCTTTCCGTGGACCTTCTGGTGCAGCTGCGCAACAAATCCATGGACGCGTATAACGAGCTGACGCGCATCAGCCTATAAGGCGCCATTCGCGGCGGAAGGGGGGTGACCATGCTTGCGCGAACGAGTACGGCAGATCTGGAACCGGATCCGCGACTTCTTCAAAAATATGAAAAAGGGCGTGAAGATCGGCCTGATCGCCGGCGGCGTGGCTCTGATCGCCCTGATCGCGGTTCTGGCGGTTTACAAGGGCACGCGCCCGTATACAACGCTCTTTACCGGCCTTTCCGCGGAGGATATGACCGCGGTGGTTTCCTATCTGAACACCGCGGGCTACACCGACGTGAAGATCCGCAACAACGACACCGTCCTGGTGCGCGAGAATCAGGCGGACAGGCTGCGCGCCCTCGTGGTGCAGCAGGGCTACCCGACGTCGGGCTACAGCCACGCGATGTACCTCAACAACGTCGGGCCCCTGTCCTCCCAGCAGGATCGCGAGCAGCTGCGCATTCTGGATCTGCAGGATTTTCTCGCCTCCACGATCCGCTACTTTGACGGCGTGACGGACGCGCGGGTCGTCATCACGCCGGGCGAGGATCACCGCTACATACTCGACGAGAACGTGATCGAGGCGACCGCGGGTGTTTTCGTGCAGATGCAGACGGGCAAGACGCTCACGCGCGAGCAGGTTTCCGCTATCCAGCGCCTGGTCGCCAGCGCGGAGCAGGGCCTTGAGATCAGCAACGTCGTCGTCGAGGACGGCGCGGGCAACCGCTACACCAGCGGCGGCACCGAGGGCGGTCTGGACGACACCATGAAATACAAGCTCGGCCTGGAGGCGCAGGTGAACGAGCAGGTGCGCAACAGCGTCATGACGGTGCTCGTCCCCCTTGTGGGGCTTGAGAACATCGAGGTCAGCGTCCACAGCACCGTCGACGTGACGCGCACCTATACCGAATCCCTCGTTTACCGCGAGCCGGACTGGGCGGCGGACGGCTCGACCGGCGGCAAGGGCATCATCGGCTCCCAGATCTGGGACAACAGCCTCGTGCGCGGGAACGATACCGCCGCGGGCGGCGTGGTCGGCACGCCGAGCAATACCGAGATCAACGAGTACGTGACGCAGGAGGGGCAGATCCGCGGCGACGAGAGCGAGATTTATAACTCCGGCGAGATCCAGTACGACGTTTCGCGCGACAACATCCAGATCGAGCGTCCGCCGGGGACGCTGACGGATCTGACGGTGGCGATCGCCGTGAACAGCACGAAGGTGAACCTGCAGAACCCCGCGAGCTTCGTCCACCTCGCCGCCACCGCGGCGGGGATCAATCCGGAGGTCGAGGCGCAGAAGGTCGCCATCGTCTCCTATCCGTTCTATCAGAGCGGCGGCGGCTCGCAGGCGATCCAGAACATCTCGATGATCTTCGGCCTGCCTGCCTGGGCGGTCTACGCCGCCATCGCCGGCACGGCGCTGTTCCTCGCGCTGCTGCTGATCCTTCTTCTGCTGCGCAGCAAGAAAAAGAAACGTCTCGCCATCCTCCTCGCAAACGAGGAGAAGGCCGCGGCCGAGGCTGCCGCTGCCGCGGCGGCGGCGGAACTGGAGGCGCAGAACGGCGCGGACATCATGGACGTCCACACCGAGGAGATCATGCAGATGCGCATGGACGTGCGCAAATTCGTCGAAGAGAATCCCGCCATCGCGGCGCAGATGCTCAAAAACTGGCTGCGCGGCGGCGAGGATGTATAAGCCGCGGCGGGCGGCGTGAAAGGAGGCGAAGACCGTGGCAAGGAAGGACAGGGCAAAGAAGCGCGGCAGGGCGGTAGAGGAAGAGCCTGAAGTCAGCGCGCCGGAACCGCAAAAACAGGCGGAGGCGAATAAAGAGGAAAAGCGCGAGCTGACGCCGGAGCAAAAGGCTGCCGCGGTCATCGTGGCGCTCGGCACGGATAAGGCGTCTCTGCTTTACCAGCACATGGATCCGGACGAGATCGAGCAGCTGACCATCGAGGTCGCCAAGCTCGGCTTCGTGGACGGGGAAACCACCGAGGCTGTCCTCAGCGAGTATTACCAGATGTGCATGATGAACAAGGCGGTCACGGAGGGCGGCCTTGAGTATGCGCGGACGGTGCTGGAAAAGGCGTTCGGCGGCGCGACCGCGAACGAGCTGCTCGCGCGCGTGACGAAGAGCCTCAAGACAAGGGAGTTCGCCTTCCTGAACAAGGCGCGCGAGAAAGACCTTTACACGGCGCTCCAGTACGAGCGGCCGCAGACCATCGCCCTCGTGCTTTCCTACGTCGCGCCGGAGAAGGCGGCGGCGGTGATCGAACAGCTGGAGGGCCGCCGCCAGATCAAGGTGGTCGAGAGCATGGCGCAGATGGACAGCGCCTCGCCCACCGCGATCAAGATCATCGAAAACGAGATGCAGAAACGCTTCGACAACATTTTTGTCACCAACAACAACGTCAAGGTCGGCGGCATCGACTTCGTCGCGAGCGTGATGAACAACATCGACCGCTCCAGCGAGAAGTCCATCTTCGACGGGCT
>CACZCL010000121.1 GCA_902779695.1 Oscillospiraceae bacterium
CGGCGGGCGAAGCGCCGCGCCAAAGCGAGCCGGACGCGCCGCGCAGCCCCGTGGAGGGCGTGACGGTCGCCTTCCTCCCCGGCGGGGTGGAAGAGCCGTTTTTCTCGCTCGCGCGCGCGGGCGCGCAGAAATACGCCGCGCTGTGGGGCGTGGAGCTGCTCTGCCCGGAAGGCGGCGATCAGGCCGCCGCCGTGCAGCAGGCGATGGACGCGGGCGCGAGCGCCGTCTGCGTCGCGCCCGCCGCGGGAGACGCCGCGCTCGCGGCAAAGCTGCGGGAGGCGCGCGCGGCGGGACTTGCCGTCGTAAGCTGGTGCTCCGCCGCGCCCGACGCGCGCTCGCTGACGGTCACGCAGGGCACGGCGGAAACGCTCGGCCCGCTGCTGGTCGAGATGGGGGCGGACGCCCTGCGGGAGCGGGGCGTCGATCCCGACGGCGCGGTGACCTATCTCTGGCACACCGCCGATCCCGACTCGCCGGAGTGGAGCAACCGCTATGAATCGGGCACGGCGTACCTCAAAGAGCATTATCCCGAGTGGGTCATGGCGGGCGAGCCGATCGGCTCGAACAGGGACACGGCGCGCGCCGTCGCCGCCGGCGGGAGCGCGCTGGACGCCTGTCCCGACGTCGACCTCATCCTGTGCGACGACGCCTCCGCCCTGCTGGGCCAATGCCTCGCGGCGGAAAACCGGAGCCTGACCGGCGAGGACGTCACAATCACCGGCTTTTGCCCCTACGAGGCGATCCGCCCCTATCTGGAAAGCGGACTTTGCACGCGTTGGGGGCTGTGGGACTGCGGGATGCAGGCGGCGATGGGCTGCTATCTGGCGGCGTGGCTCTCCCTCGGCAGCGAGCTGCACGCCGGCGATATCGTCAGCATCCCGCGCATCGGCAGCGTCGCCGTCCTGCCGGCGGGCGAAGCGGCGCAGGGCGCCGCGAACTGCGGCGTCGTGCCGCTGCCGGAGCACGCCGTGCTCACGGCGGAAAGCGCCGCGGCGTTCGATTTTTGAGCGGCCCTGACCGTCCGGGGATTTTTTTCCGCCCGCTCTTGCAAAACGCCTTTTCCGGTGCTACTATGGAAATAAGGGCAGACAAGCCGCTGCCGTTATCAGATTTTTTGAAAATGGAGGAGTGTCTCATGCGTTATCCGTCTACCGGCAATGAAGTATATCTCGGCCTGAACCTCTCCAACACCATGCTCACGGGCATCGGCAAGGGTACGATCACCCGCGAGACCGTTTCCGTGGACTATCTGAAGGATCTGTTTTCCAAGCACGGCGTCATCGTTTCCTGCAAGCCGGAGCAGCGTCCCCTGCTGCTGCGCATGAACGAGACCTATGACCTCGGGCTGGACATTCCCGAATCGCTCAAGCTGTTCCAGCTCTCCGAGCAGCACCGCCGCCTGGTCGTCGTCAACGTGCAGGGCGTGCAGCGCAAGAACGGCTCGCTCCTTTCCTCCTACAGCGAGGAGGAGCTTGCCGAGGCAACCTTCACCTTCGTGAAGTATTACGTACAGAGCAAGCACTACGACGATCTGGTCGCCGAGAACAAGCAGCTCAAGGCGGAGCTGGAGCAGGACGAGGCATGGATCAACCGCGAGGACAGCATCTGAGCGGGATCGCTTCCTATCGCGCGGGGACGGGCGTCTGCCCGTCCCCGCTTTTTTATTTCACCTCCCGGAGCTGGTCGGGGCGGCAGTAGAGGCAGCCGGTCTCCGGCGCGACGTCCATGCGCGCGAACAGCTCCTCCACGGTCACGAACTCCCAGCCCCGCGCCGAGAGCGCGTCCACGGCGGCGAGCGCGCCGTCCACGCTGGTCCCGTAGCTGTCGTGCAGCAGCACGATATCGCCGTCGCGCGCGTCCGCGACGATGCGCCGCGCCACCTCCCGTGCGTTGCGCACGCGCCAGTCCTCGGTGTCCAGCGTCCAGTAGATCAGCGGCGCGTCCGCCTCGCGCAGCGTTTCGGCGGAGGCGAAGCCCCAGGGCGGGCGGATCCAGTAGCCGCCGCCGCCCAGCACGGCGCGCAGCGCCTCCTCCGTGCGCGCGAGCTCCTGCCGCCCCACCGCGCCCGAGGTGTCGAGCCGCCGGTGCGTGAAGGTGTGGTTGCCGACCTGGTGCCCCTCCGCCGCCATGCGGCGCAGCAGCGGCTCCTGCCCCTCGATCTGCTCGCCGATGACGAAGAAGGTCGCGTGCGCGCCGCGCGCGGCAAGCCCGTCCAGCAGCCGCTCCGTATTCTCCCCGTTCGGGCTGTCGTCAAAGGTCAGGGCGATACAGCCCGCCTCCGCCGCGGGCAGGCTCGCGGGGCGCGCCTCCCGCGCCAGCGCGAGCAGCGGCAAAAGCAGCAGGCAGAGAAAGGATGCGTTTCGTTTCATGCACTCGCCTCCCCGCCATGCCTATGCGCGCGCCGCGACGGATATGCAAAAAGCCCATTTCCCCAGCTTCGCGAATTGCTGTAGAAATGGGCTTTTTCCTTTTTTGAAGCGTTAGACGAGCTCGATCATCGCGGTCTCCGCGGCGTCGCCGCGGCGGACGCCGGTGCGGACGATGCGGGTGTAGCCGCCGCTGCGCTCAGAATAGCCGGGCGCGATCTCCTTGAAGATCTTCTTGACGACGTCCTCGCGGGTGATGAACGCCATCGCCTGGCGATAGGCGGCAAGGTCGCCCTTCTTGCCGAGGGTAATCATCTTCTCGGCGAGCGGCTTGATCTCCTTGGCGCGGGTGACGGTGGTCTCCATCTTCCCATTGTCCAGAAAATCGGTGACCTGCTGGCGCAGCATCGCAAGACGCTGGTCGGTGGTCTTGCCGAGCTTACGGGTTCCGGGCATATCGTTTCCCTCCTTTACAGGATCGTAATTAGTTGTTTTCCTCGCTGGCGAGGGACAGGCCCATCATAGCGAGCTTGTTGATGACCTCTTCCAGCGACTTGCGGCCGAGGTTGCGGACCTTCATCATATCATCCTCGGTCTTGGAGATCAGATCCTCGACCGTGTTGATGTTGGCGCGCTTGAGGCAGTTGAAGCTGCGCACCGAGAGGTCAAGCTCCTCGATCGTAAGCTCCAGCACCTTGTCGCGCTGCGCCTCCGCCTTTTCGACGACGGTGGAGCGCGCGCTCATCGTGTCGCTCAGGTCGGTGAAGAGCGTAAAGTGGTCGCAGAGGATCTTCGCGCCCAGCGAAACCGCGTCGCGGGGCGTGATCGTGCCGTCGGTCCACACCTCAAGCGTCAGCTTGTCGAAATCCGTCATGTTGCCGACACGGGTGTTCTCCACCGTGTAGTTGACCTTGTAGACGGGTGTGTAGATCGAATCGACCGGGATCGTGCCGATCACGTTTTGCGCGGGCTTGTTGCGGTCGGCGGGGACATAGCCGCGCCCGTGGCTGAGCGTGATCTCCATGTTGAGGGACGCGCCCGCGTCGAGCGTTGCGATGTGCAGCTCCGGGTTGAGCACCTCGACCTCGCTGTCGCCCTTGATGTCGCCGGCAGTGACCTCGCAGGGGCCGGCCGCCTCAATGTATACGGTCTTGACGGCGTCCGCGCCGTCAAGCTTGGCAATGAGGCTCTTGATGTTGAGGACGATCTCCGTCACGTCTTCCTTCACGCCGGGGATGGTGGAAAACTCGTGCTGCACGCCCGCGATCTTGATCATGGTAGCTGCCGTGCCGGGCAGGGACGACAGCATGATGCGGCGCAGCGCGTTGCCGAGCGTGATGCCGTAGCCGCGCTCCAGCGGCTCCACGACGTACTTGCCGTAGGTGCCGTTTTCCGGGTCTTCCATGCACTCGATCTGGGGCTTTTCAATTTCAATCAAAGCAGTTACCCTCCTTATTCGATTTTGCCCTGCTCCGCTGCCGCCGGACGGCGGCGGGCGAAGCGGCACTTGGGTTTACCGCCGCGCTGGCGCAGCGGTAAAGATTGGCGATGAGGGTGTTCCGATTACTTCGAGTACAACTCGACGATCAGGTGCTCCTCGATCGGGAGGTCGATGTCCTCGCGGGCCGGCATACGGACGACCGTACCCTTGAGCGTGTTCTTCTCCTTCTCAAGCCACGTCGGCACCGTGAAAACAGGGGCGTCCTCGCCGGTAAGGCGCTTGAACATGACGGAGGAGCGGCTCTTGTCCGCGACCTCGATCACGTCGCCGACCTTGATGAGGTAGGACGGGATATTGACGCGCTTGCCGTTGACGGTGAAGTGGCCGTGGCTGACCGCCTGGCGCGCCTCGCGGCGGGTCATGGCGAAGCCCAGACGGTACACGACGTTGTCCAGGCGGCGCTCGATGGTGCTGAGCATGACCTCGCCGGTCTGGCCGGGCGCCTTCGCCGCCTTCTCATAGTACTCGCGGAACTGCTTTTCCAGGATACCGTAGACGAACTTGACCTTCTGCTTCTCGTTGAGCTGGCGGGCATACTCGCTCTGCTTCCGGCGCATCTGGCCCTTGGGGTTGCGGTTGCTCTCGCTCTTGGTCTTGCCGGTATAGCCCATTGCCGCAGGAGAAATGCCCAGCGCTCTGCAGCGCTTCACGATGGGCTGTTGATTCTTAGCCATTGTTTACTTCCTCCTTCTGATTAGACGCGGCGGCGCTTCGGGGGACGGCAGCCGTTATGCGGGATCGGGGTGACGTCCTTGATCATCGTGACCTCAAGGCCGACGGCCTGGAGGGCGCGGATCGCGGCTTCGCGGCCCTGGCCCGGGCCCTTGACAAAGACCTCGACGGTCTTGAGGCCGTGCTCCATGGCGGCGGTGGCGGCCGTCTCGGCGGCGCTCTGCGCGGCGAACGGCGTGGACTTCTTGCTCCCGCGGAAGCCGAGCCCGCCCGAGGACGCCCACGAGAGGGCGTTGCCCTGCGAGTCGGTCACGGTGACCATGGTGTTGTTGAAGGAAGAACGGATATGGACCTGACCGCGCTCTACGTTCTTCTTTTCGCGGCGGCGGCGGACGACCTTCTTGCCGCCGGCAGACTTAGCAGTAGCCATTTATTCTTCTCCCTCCTTACTTCTTCTTGTTCGCAATGGTCTTCTT
>CACZCL010000122.1 GCA_902779695.1 Oscillospiraceae bacterium
TCATCAACGTCGTCAACATCGAGGACTATGTCAAGGGCAGCGTCCCGTGGGAGATCGGCGCCGACAAGCCGCTGGAGGCGATCAAGGCGCAGGCGGTCTGCGCGCGCACCTACGCCGCGATGCAGACGCGCCACCGCTCTCAGGGCTTCGACGTTTGCCCGACGGTGGACTGCCAGGTCTATCAGGGCGTCGGGTCCGGCAACGAGGTGAGCGACCGCGCGGTGGACGAGACCGCGGGCATTTATATGTATTACGAGGGCAGCTATGCCGAGGCATACTACTATTCGAGCAACGGCGGCGCCAGCGAGGACGCCAAGAACGTCTGGAACGAGGACGTGGGCTACCTCAAGGGCAAGCAGGACCCCTACGAGGCGTACGTCGCCTCGCGCATCAGCAAGTACAACTGGTCGACGACCTTTACCAAGAAGGAGCTTGCCGACCGGCTGAGCGCGCGCGGCATCAACATCGGCACGGTGAACCGGGTCTACGTCTCCGAGTTCACCCCCAACGGCAACGTCTATGCGCTGACGTTCGTCGGCTCCTCCGGCACGAAAACGCTTTACCGCGAGGCGTGCCGCACGGCACTCAATCTGCGCAGTATGCGCTTTACGGTCGGGAACGCGGACAACGACGCCTATTTCATCAACGGAGCGGAGAGCTCCGTGACCGGCATCCGCGGGGTCTACACGATCTCGGGTGCGGGTACGGTCTCGCTTTACGGCGCGTCGCCGTCCGAGACCTATGCCGTCACCTCCATCGGCATTGCGCCGCTGCGGCGTGAGGCGGCGCAGCAGACGCAGACCGACACGTTTACGTTTTCGGGCAGCGGCTGGGGACACAACGTCGGCATGAGCCAGTGGGGGGCGACCGCGATGGCGGAGCTGGGCTACGATTTCCGCGCGATCCTGGAATTCTACTATACGGGTGTTGAGATCCGATGAAGACAAGCGACTTTGACTATATACTCCCGCCGGAGCTGATCGCGCAGACGCCGGCGGAGAAGCGGGACGATTCCCGCCTGATGTGCCTGGACAGGGCGACGGGGGCGTATTCCCACCACCGCTTTCACGACCTGCCGTCGTTCCTTCGGCCGGGCGACTGCCTGATCCTGAACGACAGCCGCGTTCTTCCGGCGCGCCTGCTGGGGCAGCGGCTGCCGGGCGGCGGCGCGTGCGAGGTGCTGCTGCTGATCGACCGCGGCTCCGACGTGTGGGAGTGCATCGTGCGGCCCGGAAAGCATCTGCGCGCGGGCGCGCGGCTGCGCTTCGGGGACGGCGAGCTGACCGCCGAGGTGGCGGAGGTGCTGCCGGACGGCAACCGCCTGGTCCGCTTTTTTTATGAGGGCATCTTTCTGGAGGTGCTGGAGCGGCTCGGCAAGATGCCGCTTCCGCCGTACATCAAGGCGGAGCTGCAGGACAGGGAGCGCTACCAGACGGTGTACGCGCGGGTGAACGGCAGCGCAGCCGCGCCGACGGCGGGGCTGCACTTCACGCGGGAGCTGCTGGAGACGCTGCGCGCCAACGGTGTGAAGACCGGCTTTGTGACGCTGCACGTGGGGCTCGGCACGTTCCGCCCGGTGAAGGAGGCGGAGGTCGAGGCGCACGAGATGCACAGCGAATACTGTGTTCTGCCGGAGGAAACGGCTGTGCTCATCAACGCGGCAAGGGCGGCGGGAGGCCGCGTGGTCTGCGTCGGGACGACCTCCTGCCGGACGGTCGAGTCGCGCGCGGAGGAGGACGGCACGGTGAAGGCGGGCGCGGGCTGGACGGATATCTATATCTATCCGGGCTACCGCTTCCGGGCGATGGACGCGCTGATCACCAACTTCCACCTGCCGCAGTCGACGCTTTTGATGCTGGTTTCCGCCTTTGCCGGGCGCGAGCGCGTGCTGGCGGCGTATGAGGCGGCGGTGCGGGAGCGGTACCGCTTTTTCAGCTTCGGGGACGCGATGTTGATTTCGTGAGGGCGCTATGTTTCAGATCATCAAATACGAAGGCAAGGCGCGGCGCGGCGTGTTCCGCTGCGCCCACGGCGGCGAGGTGCACACGCCGGTTTTTATGAACGTCGGGACGCAGGCCGCCATCAAGGGCGGGCTGTCGGCGTTCGATTTGAAGGACGTCGGCTGCCAGATCGAGCTGAGCAACACCTATCATCTGCATCTGCGCCCGGGCGACGACGTGGTGCGCCGCCTCGGCGGGCTGCACCGCTTCATGCGCTGGGACGGCCCGATCCTGACGGACAGCGGCGGGTTTCAGGTCTTTTCGCTCGCGGGGCTTCGGAAGATCCGGGAGGAGGGCGTCACCTTCGCCTCCCACCTCGACGGGCGCCGCATTTTCATGGGGCCGGAGGAGAGTATGCGCATCCAGTCGAACCTCGGCAGCGACATCGCCATGGCGTTCGACGAGTGCGTGGAAAATCCGGCGCCCTACGACTATGCCAAGGCGTCCTGCGAGCGCACGCTGCGCTGGTTGGAGCGCTGCAAGGCGGAGCATGACAGGCTCAACGCGCTGCCGGACGCGGTCAATCCGGGGCAGATGCTCTTTGGCATCAATCAGGGCGCGACCTATCCGGATCTTCGCATCTGGCACGCGAAGGAGATCGCGCGGATCGACTGCGAGGGCTACGCCATCGGCGGCCTCGCGGTGGGGGAGCCGACGCAGGTGATGTACGATATCATCGACGCGGTGGAGCCGTATCTTCCGCAGGACAAACCGCGTTACCTGATGGGCGTCGGCACGCCGTCGAACATCATCGAGGGCGTGGCGCGCGGCGTCGATTTCTTCGACTGCGTCATGCCGGCGCGCAACGCGCGGCACGGGAAGCTGTTCACCTGGGCGGGCACGATGAACCTCAAGAACGAGTGCTACAAGCTCGACGAGCGCCCGCTCGACGAGGAATGCGACTGCCCGGTGTGCCGCAATTTCTCACGCGCCTATCTGCGCCATCTCTTCAAGGCGGACGAGATCCTTGCCCTGCGCCTCGCGGTGACGCACAATCTGTACTTCTACAACAAGCTCGCGCGGCGCATCCGCGACGCGCTGGAAGAGGGGAGCTTCGCGGAGTTTCGCGCGCGCTACAGCGGGAAACTCGACCGCCGCGCGTAGGCGGGCGGCATGGCTCTTTACAAACGGAAAAAAGGGCTTGCGAAATGCGGACGCATTCATTATAATATGGCTTGACTTTTCAAGAAAGGAACTTGCTGCAACATGGAATATACTCAGATTTTTATGATCGTCATTATGATCGCGGTTTTCTACTTCCTGCTGATCAAGCCGGAGAACAAGCGCAAAAAGCAGGCGGAGGAAATGCGCAACAGCATCAAAAAGGGTGATCGTATCACCACCATCGGCGGTATGATGGGAAAGGTCGTGCAGGTGAACGACAATTCGCTCGTTTTTGAGACCAGCGAGGACCGCGTCCGCATCGAGATCGCAAAGTGGGGCGTGCAGTCCACGGAGGCGACGGAGCAGGCGGCGCAGCAGCAGAAGAGCGGCGGCCTGTTCGGCGCGAAGAAGGAAGAAGCCGACGCCGCGAAGCCGGAAGCCGCCGAGAAGGAGGAGAAGCCGGACTTCGACCCCGAAATCAAGTAAATCCGGCGTGATCCGCCGCGAAACGAGAACAGCCGCGAAAGCGGCTGTTCTTTTTTTGCGCCCGCCGCCATATCCTTTTGTGTATCGGACGACGGGGAGGCGAGCGTGATGAAACAAGTGAAACGCGCTGCGGTCGGGGCCGCGGCGGCGCTGGCGGCATATCTGGCGCTGGCGGCGCTGCTGTCGCTGCTGCTGGTGCGCGGCACGGCGGGGGAGAACGGCGCCGGCGCCTATTTGTGGCTGTTTGCCTGCGCCGCGGCATTTCTGGGCGCGAAGACGGCGCAGCATGGGGCGGGGGAGCCGATCCTGCCGTGCGCGGCAAGCGCGGCGGCGTTCTGGTGCGCGCTTCTGCTCGGCGGGGCGCTGATGAACGGCGGGGTGGATCCGGGGCGAGCCGCGTCGGCAGCGCTCGCGATCCTGACCGGCGGAACGATCGCGTACCTCGCGCGCGGGGGAGGGAAGAAGCGCAAAAGCGCGAAGCGCGTGCGGCGCTCGCGCAGGGCGACGTAAAAACCTGGAGCGCGGACGGCCTGCGACGGCGCGGACGGAAAAATCAACTTTTACACATTGCACAAATGCGGAAGCCTGTTCGGCTGGTTGGCGACTTTGGTAACGTGTCGAGCGACAGGAGGCGCTTTCCAAATGTGGTAAAATGAAAAAATGCACAATACCACATCTTGCCTTTTTTGGCGCGGGTGCATTTTTCCGGTTGCAAAGTTAACATAAAGATGTTTACATAAAGTAGTTTCATAATTTGACATAATGACGAAAATTGGAAAACCGAGGCAAATTCGCTTGCGAAAAAGCGGCAAAAGTCCTATTATTCATGTGTACGGATTGCGCGTTTCGCATGGCGGCATACCCGGCTCCGGTGTGAGGTGATCGTGTTATGACCGGTCCTGCGAGGGCGCGCAAGCTGCGCTATGTGACGGTGGATATCATACCGCTGCGCTCGCTGCTGCTGGCGCTTTTTTTCGTGCTCGGCATAGTCTGCGGCTATGTGTACTCCGGGCGCTGCGCGCTCGGCACGGGCGAGGAGCTGCGCCGTTATTTCGAGGGGTATCTCGATGCGCAGACGCGCCGCGGCGTGACGGCGGAGGCTGCCGCGCAGACGCTTGCCTGTTTTCTCCGCGCGCCCGTGCTGGCGTTTCTGCTGGGCTTTGCCTCGCTCGGCGTGGCGGCGATCCCGCTTTTGTGCGCGGCGGAGGGCTTTGTGGCGTCGTTTTCTCTGTTTTGCTTCGCGGCGGCGCTGGGGCGGCAGAGCTTCGCCGTTTTGCCGGCCCTGTTCGCGCTCCGTCTGCTGTTCGTGCTGCCGTGCACGCTGCTGCTCGGCGCGGCCGCGCTGGAGAAGTCCTGCGCGCTGGCGCTGCTTTCTTGGGGCGGCGAAAAACGGGCGCGCCCGATCGTGTAC
>CACZCL010000123.1 GCA_902779695.1 Oscillospiraceae bacterium
GCTACGCCGCCGCGGCGTTCGAGTGCGTTTCGGCGGACGAGCGGCCGTGCCTTGCCTGCGCGCATTGCCGCAAGGTCATGGCGGACATCCACCCGGACGTCGTCTTCGTGCGCGACCCGGAGCATAAGGAGCTGTCCGCCGAGACCGTCCGCGCCGCGCGCACCGACGCGTTCGTGCTGCCCAACGAGGGCGAGCGAAAGGTCTACGTTTTTGAAAACTGCGCGCTCCTGAACGAAAAGGATCAGAACATCCTGCTCAAGGTCGTGGAGGAGGGGCCGCCCTACGCGGCGTTCCTTTTCTGCGCGGAAAACAGCGCTGCGCTGCTGCAAACGATCCGTTCCCGCTGCGTTGAGCTGCGGCTTTCGGGCGGCGGCGCGGAGGAGACGGACGACGCGCGCGCGCGTTCGGAGGAGCTGTGCCGCCTCGCGGCGGAGGGCAGCGCCGCCTCCCGCGCGGGCTTTCTGGCGCGGCTTGAGACGGAACGGCTCTCGCGGGAGGAGCTGGGCGCGCTTTTTGAGGAGGCGCGGCTCCTGTTCGCGGAGGCGCTGCTCTCCCGCTACGGGGCGGGCGGCGCGCCGGAGGGGCCGAGCGCCGCGCTGGCGCGGCGGCTGAGCAAGACGCAGCTCGCGGAGATGATCGCTTTGCTGGACGCCTATCGCCGGCATTGCGGCTACAACGTCGGCGCGGGGCTGACGCTGGGCGGCTTTGCCGCCGAGTGGGAAACGGCGCTCGCGCGGTGAGCGCGCGGCGCGGGAGGAAGGCGGCGGAGCCGCCGGCGGAAAAACAGGGAAACAAGAGGCGACTATGACTGAAGTGATCGGCGCCCGCTTTCGCAGCGGGCCAAAGGAATACGATTTCGATCCGCGCGGCCTGACGGTCGAGCCGGGGCGCTATGTGATCGTGGAGACCGCGCAGGGGCAGGAATATGCCCGCTGCGTGACGGGCAACCACGAGATCGAGGACGGCGACGTCGTGCAGCCGCTGCGTCCGGTGCTGCGCCTCGCGACCGAGAACGACCGGCGCACCTGGGAGCTCAACCGCGCGCGGGAGAAGGAAGCGTTCGCGATCTGCCGCAAAAAGATCGCGGCGCACGGGCTGGACATGAAGCTGGTGCGCGTCGATTGCAGCTTCGACGGCGGCAAGATCCTGTTCTATTTCACCAGCGACGGGCGCGTCGATTTCCGCGCGCTGGTGCGCGATCTGGCGGCGGAGTTCCGCGCCCGCATCGAGCTGCGCCAGATCGGCGTGCGCGACGAGGCGAAGCTGCTCGGCGGCGTCGGCATCTGCGGGCGCCCGTTCTGCTGCGCCGAGTTTCTGGACGATTTCATCCCCGTTTCGATCAAGATGGCGAAGACGCAGAACCTCAGCCTCAACCCCACGAAGATCTCCGGCACCTGCGGGCGGCTGATGTGCTGCCTGAAGTATGAGCAGGAGGCGTATGAGGACGCGGTGCGCCGCTGCCCGAAGCAGGATTCCTTCGTGCTCACGCCGGACGGGCCGGGCAACATCACGAACGTCGATATCCTGCGGGAGCAGGCGGTCGTGCGCCTGGACGACTCGCCCGAAAGCCCCAGGCGCTATCACAACTGCGAGCTGAGCGTCCTGCGCAACGGCAAGGGCTCGCGCGATGGGATCGAGATCCCGCGCGAGCGCCCCGCGCGCTGGGAGGCGCCGGAGGAGGAAGTAGACGAGACCGAGCTTCGCCTGCGCGACGAGGCGCGGGAGCTTGCCGCGATGCTGGAGTCCTCCGACAACGAGGACGCGCAGGAAAAGCCGCGCCGCTCGCGCCGCGGCGGCCGCGGCCGCCGCAAGGGGGAGCGGCCCGCCGAGGGCGAGAGGCCGAAGGCGGAGCCGTCCGCCGGCGGGCCGAAGGCGGCAAAGCCGGACGCGGACGCCGGAGCGAAGGGCGAGGGCGAAAAGACGCGCCGCCGCCACCACCGCGGCGGACGCAACCACCGCAAGGGCGATAGCGCCGCCGAACCGAAGCCGGAGGCGTGAGTCCGATGAAGAAGTTTGACAAGGTCCTGCTTGCCAGCGATTTCGACAATACGCTCGTCTACACCAAGGGCGCGCTGGACGCGGGGCTGACGGATATCCCGCCGCTGTGCGCGCGCAACCGGGAGGCGCTGGACTACTTCACGCAAAACGGCGGGTACTTCGCGGTCTCCACCGGGCGCGCGGTTCCGGCGTTCGCGCGCTACGCGCCGGAGCTGCCGATCAACGCGCCGTGCATCATCGCCAACGGCGCGGGGCTGTACGATTTCCGCACGGAGCGCTACGCCGCCACCGCGTTTCTGCACGAGTCGCTGCGCCCCCACGTCGCGGCGCTGCTGCGCCGCTTCCCCAATCTGCCGTTCGAGATCTACCACACCGACCGGCGCATCCACGCCATGCACCCCAACCGGTACATCCTCAACCACGAGCATCTGACGCGGGCGAAGATCGAGGTGACGGAGAGCTTCGACGCGGTGGATTTTCCGCTGGTCAAGCTGCTGTTCGAGGACGACAGCGACCGGCTGGACGAGGTCGGCGCGTTCATCCGCGCGCAGGACTGGGGCGGCGAGTACGAGCTGATCTACTCCGGCGAGCATCTGCTGGAGATGACGGCGCGGGGCGCGACGAAGGGAGCCATGGTGCTGCGCCTCGCGGAGCTGCTCGGCGTGGCGCGGAGCGATGTCTACTGCATCGGCGACCACAGCAACGACGTCTCCATGGCGGAGGTCTCCGCCATCCGCTTCGCGCCGGAGAACGCGATCGACGAGATGAAGGCGCTGCCCGGCATGCGCATCGTCTCCCACTGCGCCGACGGCGCCGTGGCGGACGTGGTGGAGGCGCTGGACAAGCTGTACTGATATGTTTCGCCGGGAAAAATCAATATGCAGCAAACGACAAAACAGGGAGGAAGCCGCAGGCTTCCTCCCTGTTTTTGACTTTCTTACCGCGACAGCTTTTTGAGCATCGCCGTGAACTCCTCCGGCAGCGGGCAGGACAGCTCCACCGCCTCTCCCGTGCGGGGATGGAGAAACCGCAGGGCGACCGCGTGCAGGCACTGCCCGGTGAGCCCCGGGACGGGCTTTTTCGCGCCGTAGACCGTGTCGCCGAGGATCGGATGCCCGATGTGCGCCATGTGTACCCGGATCTGGTGCGTGCGTCCGGTTTCCAGGCGGCAGCGCAGGTGCGCGTGCCCCGGATAGCGGGCAACGACCTCCCAGTGCGTCACGGCACCGCGCCCGCCGGCGACCACCGCCATGCGCTTGCGGTCGCGCGGGTCGCGCGCGATGGGCGCGTCCACCGTGCCGCTCTCGCCGCGCGGGCTTCCGACGACGATGCACTCGTAGGTGCGCGCGAGCGTGTGGTCCTTGAGCTGCGCCGCGAGCGCGCGGTGCGCCGCGTCGTTTTTCGCCGCGACGATCAGCCCGCTGGTGTCCCGGTCGATGCGGTGCACGATGCCCGGACGCAGCGCGCCGCCGACGCCGGAGAGGCTGCCCGCGCAATGGTGCAGCAGCGCGTTGACCAGCGTGCCGTCAGGGTGCCCCGGCGCGGGATGGACGACGAGCCCCGCCGGCTTGTTCACGACGATCACGTCCGCGTCCTCGTATACGACGTCCAGCGGGATATCCTGCGGCGCGGCGTCCGCCGGCTCCGGCTCGGGCAGCGTGAGGGCGACGGTCTCCGCGCCCGTGAGGCGGAGGCTCTTCGCCGCGCGCCTGCCGTCCACCAGCACCGCGCCGCTTTCGATCAGGCGCGCCGCCGCCGCGCGCGAAACGCCCTCCGCCGCCTCGGCGAGAAAGGCGTCCAGCCGCGCGCCGGCAAACGCGTCCGCTTTAAGAAGGATCGGTTCCATCCGGCTTTTTCTTCCCCCAGTTCTTCGCGTCGTGCTTTTCGTAGTATTTGATATAGTAGACCGCCGCGGCAAAGGCGCCGCAGGTGACAAAGACGTCCGCCACGTTGAACACGGGGAAATCCATGAACTCGGCGGCGATCATATCCACGACGTAGCCCGCGGAGACGCGGTCGATCAGGTTGCCGACGCCGCCGCCGACCACCAGCCACAGCGACCAAACGCCCAGCGGGTGCCGCACGATCCGCACCGCCAGCCAAACCAGCGCGGCGAGCGCCGCGCCGGTGACGGCGACGAGCAGCCAGCGCGCGCCGGAAAAGCTCGACCACGCCGCGCCGTAGTTGTGGACGTGCTCCAGACGGAACAGCCCCGGCAGCAGCTCCGCCGAATCGCCGGGGGCGAGGGCAAGGACCACCGCCCGCTTGACGTAGCGGTCGATGATGACGACCCACGCCGCCGCCATGACGGCGAAAAAGCGGTCCATCTTCCGCCGCCGCCCGAAATACACGGCGACAAAAACGATGAACAGCAGCAGCGTGAAATACAGCAGCACCGTGTCCCCCACCGCGCGGGAGGAGACAAAGACGGCGGTCGGCCCGTCCGCCGCGCCGATGATGTTGGAATTGCTCATGGCGCCGCCTCCGTTTCCGCGGCGCGAACGGTCACGAGCCCGTCCGCGTCGGGACGGGCGATGCCCGTAAGCGTCAGGCCCTCCGGCAGCTCCGCCAGCGCCGCGGCGCTCACCACGTAAAGGCTGTCGCCGGCGGGAGCGTCGAGGCAGTTCGCCGCGAGCCACTCCTCCGCGCCCTCGCCATAGAGGGTCAGCACCGGCGCTTCCGCGCCTCCGGTCAGCGCCTCCTCCGCGGCGGAAGGCGACGGCAGGGGCGGTTCCGTTGCCTCGGCCGCCGTCATCGGCGCCGACGAAGCGGCGTTCGCTGGGCTCCCGTCCGCGCCCTTCGGCAGCTCCGGCACGTAGTCGTCCGGCACGGCGGAGAGCCGCGCTCCGGCGTCCTCGTTCACGCTTTTCGCCGCCGCGGGCGCTTGCGCGCTCTCAAGGGCTCCGCCCGCGGGGACGGGGGGCGCCGCGGGGGCGGCGAACGCCCGCGCCTCCGGCGCCGCCGGGGTCTCGGCCGCCGCCTCGTCC
>CACZCL010000124.1 GCA_902779695.1 Oscillospiraceae bacterium
GTATCGCGCCGGCTGCGACGCCTACGTCGCGCGGCTGCGCGCGCTGGACGCGCGCTTTCGCGCGCTGCGCGCCGGGGCGCGGCGCGACCTGCTGGTGTTCGCGGACCGGATGCCGATGCTCTATTTCTGCAAGGAATACGATCTCCGCTACCGCGCCGCGTTCCACGGCTGCTCCTCGGACACGGAGCCGTCCCTCGCGACGCTGCGCTTTTTGATCGACAAGGTGGCGGACGAGGGCGTTCCGGTGGTGTACACGGTGGACCTCGACAGCAGGAAGATCGCCGAGGTGGTGGCGGAGTCCACCGCGGCGGAGATCGGGACGCTGTATTCGCTGCAAACGGTCTCGCGCGCGGACTTTGCCGCGGGGGAAACCTACGTTTCGCTGATGGAGCGCAATTACGAGGCGCTGGAAAAGGGGCTTTTCTGATGGAAGAGAAAAAGATCCTGCTCGCCTGCCGGGACGTAAGCCTCGGCTACGAGCACAAGCCGCTGCTGGAGCATCTGGATCTCACGGTGCGCGCCGGCGACTACGTCGCCGTGCTGGGGGAGAACGGCTCCGGCAAGTCCACGCTGCTCAAGAGCCTGCTGGGGCTGACGCCGCCGCTCTCCGGCGAGATCGACCGCGGCGCGCAGCGGGCGGGCCAGCTCGGGTATCTGCCGCAGCAGACGCCCGCGCAGCGGGACTTCCCCGCCACGGTGGAGGAGGTCGTGCTCTCCGGCTTTCTGAACCGGCGCGGACAGCGGCTGCGCTACACGGGGAAGGAGCGCTCGGCGGCGCTGATGCACATGGGCAAGCTCGGCATTCTGGAGCTGCGCGGCAAATGCTACCGCGAGCTGTCCGGCGGGCAGCAGCAGCGCGTGCTGCTCGCGCGCGCCCTGTGCGCCGCGAACGAGCTGCTGATCCTCGACGAGCCGGTGACGGGGCTGGACCCCGCGGCGTCGCAGGACCTCTACAAGACGCTGCGCTATCTCCACGACCGGGAGGGCATGGCGATCCTGATGGTCACGCACGACGTATCCGCCGCGCTGCGCGAGGCGAAAACGATCCTGCACATCGGGCAGAAGCGCTGGTTCTACGGCACGGTGGAGGAATACCTGCGCGACGAGAGCGGAAGGAGGTTTTCCGTATGAGCCTGCTGCTGAACATGCTTGCGTATCCGTTCATCGTGCGGGCGTTCGTCGTCGGCGCGCTGGTGTCGCTGTGCGCGGCGCTGTTGGGCGTGCCGCTGGTGCTCAAGCGCTATTCCATGATCGGCGACGGGCTTTCCCACGTCAGCTTCGGCGCGCTGGCGGTGGCGGTCGCCTGCGGCTTTGCGCCGCTGTGGTTCTCGATCCCGGTGGTGATGCTCGCGGCGTTTTTCCTGCTGCGCATCGCGGAGAGCGCCCGCGTCAGCGCGGACGCCGCCATCGCGGTGCTCTCCGCCTCGGCGCTCGCCGTCGGCGTGGTCGTTACCTCGCTCACCACCGGCATGACCACCGACGTCGACAGCTATATGTTCGGCAGCATCCTCGCCATGTCCCGCTCCGACGTTCTCCTGAGCGTCACGCTTGCCGGCGCGGTGCTGGCGCTGTACGCCGCGTTTTACCACCGCCTCTTCGCCGTCACCTTCGATGAGAGCTTCGCGCGCGCCACGGGCGTGCGGGTCGGGGCGTACAAAACACTTTTGTCGCTGCTCACCGCGCTGACCGTGGTGCTGGGGATGCGGATGATGGGCGCGATGCTGATCTCGTCGCTGGTGATCTTCCCGGCGCTGTCCGCGATGCGCGTGTTCAAGCGCTTCCGCTCGGTGGTGCTGTTCGCGGGCGGGCTGTCCGTCGTGTGCTTCTGCCTGGGGCTGATCGGCTCGTACCTGCTCTCCACCCCCGTCGGCGCGACGGTGGTGCTGTGCGACCTTGCGGCGTTCCTCGTGTGCGCCGCGCTGGGTCGGCGGTGAGTTTTTGAGTTTTTTCCGTTTTTTCCAAAAACTGTCAAAAAACGGAAATCTTTCGGAAAACGCTCCGGAAAAAAACGGGTTTCGGAGCGTTTTCCGCTTTGCGCGCGGGAACGCCGGACGGAGGGTGTTTTTGCTGGCTTTTTTCGAAAATATTGCAGATATGCTGAAAAAAGAGGCGTTTTCCGCCTCGAACCGCGGGCGAAGCCGCGGCGGACGGGATTGTGAAAAAACGGTAAAGACCGCGGTTTTCGCTTGCGCTTCGGCGGTTTTTTCCATATAATGCCTTTCGATTCGATACGGAAAAAGGAGAAACGCTTATGCTGCTTCCTGTGATATGGTTTGCCGTGGGTCTCGCGTGCCTCATCAAGGGCGGCGACTGGTTCGTGGACGGCGCGACGGGCATCGCGCGGCGGTTCCGCCTGCCGGAGCTGCTCATCGGCGCGACGGTGGTCTCCATCGGCACGACGCTGCCGGAGGTCATGGTCTCCACCGCCTCGGCGCTGAGCGGTCACGGCGAGATCGCTTACGGCAACGCCATCGGCTCGGTCATCTGCAACACGGCGCTGATCGCGGCGCTGACCGTCGCCGTGCGGCCGGGCGCCGTGGACCGGGCGGCGCTCAAAACGCCGGTGGCTTGGTTTTTCGCCGCCGCGGTGTTCTACGCCGCCGTCGCCTACGCGACGGGCTATTTCACCCGCGCGGTCGGGCTTGCGCTGCTGGCGATGTTCGTCGTTTATATGATTATGACGGTGCGGCAGATGAAGGGGCGGCCCGACGCCGCCGAACCGGCGGAGGAGGTTCGGGAGCTGCCGCTCTGGCAGGAGCTGCTGCTGCTCGTCGCCGGCGCGGCGGCGATCGCCGTGGGCGCGGACCTGCTGGTGGACAACGGGACGCTGATCGCGCAGGCGCTTGGCGTGCCGGAGAGCGTGATCGCGCTGACCTTCGTCGCGCTGGGCACGTCGCTGCCGGAGCTGGTGACGGCTATCACCTCGCTCGTCAAGGGGCACAGCGCGCTCTCGCTCGGCAACGTGATCGGCGCGAACCTCTTCAACCTTGTTTTGGTTTCGGGCGCGTCCGTCGCGCTCTCGCCGTTCCCGATCCCGCAAAGCTCGACCGTCGCGGGAAAAAACGCCTCGCTGGTGATGGACCTGCCCGTGATGTTCGCGGTGATGGGGCTTCTCACCGTGCCGGCGCTTTTGCGCGGCAGGCTCGCGCGCTGGCAGGGCGTGACGCTGCTTGCGATCTACGCCGCGTTCTGCACCGCGCAGTTTTTGCTGTAACGCGCCGCCGCCATTGCGTGCGGAAGCGCCGTGACGCCGCAAAATACAAGCTCCCCCGCCGGCGACTCGCCGGCGGGGGAGCTTTTGGCTGTCGGGGGTCAGGCAAGCACCTTTTTCAGCTTGGCAAAGCGCGGCAGGGAATCGACCTTCGGAAGCTGCGTCTCGCCCTGAATGAGCGGCAGCGCGTAGTCGATAAACGCGCGGGTCACGCCGTTGTGCTCGGCGTTGATCCACTCCAGCGGCACCTTCTTTTCATAGTTGGCGACGTCGGTGAGGTTGAGGAGCTTCGTCTTGCAGGCGTAGCGCCCGTCCACCGTCTCGCGCTCGAAGGCGACCATCTTGTCGGTGATGCCGGCAACGGCGTTCTCCACCGCCGCCTTGCCCGCCATGAAGCTCTCCTCGATGTCGGTAGCGGAGGCGAGGTGCGCGCCGCAGCGCTGGAGCAGGGAAAGCTCGATGCCGCGGACCTTCGCGCCCGTGCGCTCCTTGCAGACGTTCGCCAGCAGCGCCGCCAGGCCGCCGAGCTGCGCGTGGCCGAAGCCGTCCGTCGCGCTGGTCTTCGCCTCGGAAACGAAGCTGCCGTCGGCGTAGTGGATGCCCTCGGACACGGCGACCATGCAGTTGCCGTTCGCCTTGTAGATGCGCTCCACGTCCGCGAGGAACTTTTCCATGTCGAAATCGGTCTCGGGCAGATAGATCAGGTCGGGGCCCGCGCCGTACTCGCAGGCGAGCGCTGCGGCGGCGGTCAGCCAGCCCGCGTGGCGGCCCATGATCTCGATGATGCAGATCATGCCGGTGTCGTACACGCGCGCGTCGTGCCAGACCTCCATGCAGCTCGTGGCGATATACTTCGCGGCGGAGGCGTAGCCGGGGCAGTGGTCCGTGCCGAACAGGTCGTTGTCGATGGTCTTGGGCACGCCCATGACGCGGCACTCGTAGCCGACCTTCTGCATGTACTTGGAGATCTTGTTGCAGGTGTCCATGGAGTCGTTGCC
Source organism: Oscillospiraceae bacterium (assembly GCA_902779695.1). GTDB lineage: Bacteria > Bacillota > Clostridia > Oscillospirales > Oscillospiraceae > Hominicoprocola. Next base: position 4,210 of record CACZCL010000124.1, read on the forward strand.
GCCGTTGTAGAAGAAATAGCGGACGTCGTGCTTTTGGAACACCTCAAGGATGCGCTTGTAATCGCTCTCGTCCACGTCGGGGTCCTTCATTTTGTAGCGGCAGGAGCCCAGCGCGCTGGACGGGGTGTATTTGAGCAGCTCCAGCTCCTTCGGGTCCTCCTTGCCCATGTCGAACAGGCGGTCGGCAAGCACGCCCTTGATGCCGTGCTCCGCGCCGTAGACGGCGGTGATGTTGGGGTTGTCCAGCGCGGTGCGGATCACGCCGTAGGCGCTGGCATTGATGACGGAGGTGGGGCCGCCGGACTGTCCGATGATGCAGGCGCCTTTCAGTTCAGCCATAGTTGTTTTCTCCTTATCGTTGTTGATGACGCCCCTTCCCGGGGGCGGGGGGATTTCCGCCTGCGGGCGGAGGGTTTTGGAGAGTTCCGCTCTCCGGAGCGGGGGCATGAGCGTTCCGCGCTCCGGCGCGGGACGGGGGCTTTTGGAGAGTTCCGCTCTCCGGAGCGGGTTCCTTTTTGCACGCGCAAAAAGGAACCAAAAACGCGCTTAAAACCTGCGGTTTTAAGAATTCCCTTTTTGGGCTTGGGCTTCTTGCTTTGCCTTTGCCTCGTATGCGCTCCGTTACCTCTTGTTTCGCGGCGGGATACCGTCGATACTCTGCGCCGGTA
>CACZCL010000125.1 GCA_902779695.1 Oscillospiraceae bacterium
CGGCGCAGACGACGGCGCCGCGGCAGCCGGAGCAGGACCCCGCGCCCGCGGCGCGCGGCGGCGTGAGCGAGAACGGCTGGCTGCAGGTCAGGGGAACGCAGCTTTGCAACGAGGCGGGCGAGCCGGTCGTCCTGCGCGGCATGAGCAGCCACGGCATTCAATGGTATCCGCAGTATGCCGGCGCGCAGGCGATCCGAAACACGGCGGCTTACGGGGCGAATCTGTTCCGTGTCGCGATGTACACCGGGGAGGGCGGCTATCTCAGCCGGAGCGAAGAGATGAAGGCGCGCCTGGTCGCGGCGGTGGACGCCGCGATCGCCGCCGACCTCTACGTCATCATCGACTGGCACATCCTCTCCGACGGGGACCCGTCCGCGCACACGGCGGACTCGGTCGCCTTTTTCCGGGAAATGGCGGCGCGCTACGCCAACGAGCCCGCCGTGCTCTACGAGATCTGCAACGAGCCGAACGGCGGCGTCACATGGAAAAACAATGTAAAGCCATATGCCATTACAGTGATTGACGCGATCCGGGAAAAGGCGCCGCGCTCCGTGATTTTGGTCGGCAGCCCGACGTGGAGCCAGGACATCCATGAGGCGGCGGCGGACCCGATCCAGGGCGAGAATCTGATGTACACGCTCCACTTCTACGCTGGGACGCACGGCGCGCAGCTGCGCGAGCGCATCGACGCGGCGCGCGCGAAGGGGCTCGGCGTGTTCGTCTCCGAATGGGGCGTGAGCCGCGCCGACGGGAGCGGCGGCGTCTTTTTGCCCGAGAGCGAGGCGTGGCTGGAGTTTCTCGCGGCGCGCGGCATCAGCTGGGCGAACTGGTCGCTGTGCGACAAAAACGAGACCTCGGCGGCGCTCCGCCCCGGCACGGACGCGGCGCGCGCCTGGACGGAGCAGGATCTGAGCGAGGCGGGGAAATTCGTTTTTTCCCATTTCGCGGATTGAACGGAGGGGCGGCAGATGGCGGATGTGCGAAAGCTGATCGCTTATTGCGAGAACCGGCGCGTCTATATCCAGACGCACGACTATCCGGACCCGGACGCCATCGGCTCCGCGTTCGGACTGCAGCGGCTTCTGCGGCGCTACGGCGTCGGGGCGAAGCTCTGCTACGACGGGCGCATCGACAAGCTCAGCACGGCGAAGATGCTCGACACGCTCGGCATCGAGATGTTCTCCGGCAGGGAGCTGGCGGGCGAGCTGCGCGAGGACGACTGCATCATCTGTGTCGACTCCCAAAAAAGCGGCGGGAACATCACCGATTTCGTGGGCGAGGAGATCGCCGCGATCGACCACCATCCGACTTATGTGGAGGTACCGTACCGCTATTCCGATATCCGGCGGGTCGGCGCCTGCGCGTCGATCATCGCGCAGTATTACATGGACCGGGGCCTTGAGCCGGACGCGGACGCCGCCGCGGCGATGCTCTACGGCATCAAGATGGACACGCTGAACTTCACGCGCGGCGTGACCGAGGAGGATATTCGCGCGTTTTCGTTCCTGCTGCCGCTGGTCGACAAGAAAAAAATGGCGCGGCTGGAGCGCAACCAGCTTGAGTTCGGCGACCTGCGGGCGTACGGCGCGGCGATCGAGAACATCCGGGTCTACGGCTGCTTCGGCTTTTCCCGCATCCCGTTCTCCTGCCCGAACGCGATGATCGCGATCCTCTCGGACTTCATTCTCTCGCTCGTCGAGGTGGAGGTCGCCGTCATTTACTGCGTGCGCGAGGACGGGCTGAAGTTCTCCGTCCGCTCGGAGCGGGACGACGTGGACGCGGGAGAGCTGACGCGGCGGGCGCTTCGGGGCGTCGGCGACGGCGGCGGGCATCCGACGATGGCGGGCGGCATGATCCCGGCGGCGAAGCTGCCGCTGTTGGGCGCCGATCCCGACCAGTCCATCCACCGTCGTTTTCTGGAGTGTGGCGCCACGTCTGAATAGTCATAATGTACAAATTCGGAACAAAAACTTTAGGCAAATCGCCCAAATCTTTGGGCGATTTGCCGCTTGCTTTTCATCCCAAAAAGGCTATGATGTCAACTGTCCCCGCAGGGAGGACGCGGCCTGCCGTTTGTGCCGCCGCGCCGCGTTTCCCGGGGGGCAGGAAAGAAGTGTGATCCCCATGACGAAAGACATGACGACGGGCTCCCCGGTCAGGCGCATTCTCGCGTTCTGCGCGCCGCTTCTGGTCGGGAACCTGTTTCAGCAGTTTTACAACCTTGCCGACAGCATTCTGGTCGGCCGCATCCTCGGCGTGAACGCGTTTGCCGCCGTCGGCTCCACCGGCGCGCTCAACTTCCTGGTGCTCGGCTTCGCGCTGGGCATCTGCTCCGGCTTCACCATTCCCATCGCGCAGAGCTTCGGCGCGGGCGACGAGGCGGAGGTCCGCCGCCGCGCGGGGCAGCTGATCTGGCTGGGCGTCGGCTTTTCGGCGCTCATCACGCTGATCGCGGCGCTTTGGACGGGCGATATCCTGCGCATCACGCAGACGCCGGAGGAGATCTACGACGAGGCGTACCGCTATATCCACATCGTATTCCTCGGCGCGGGCGCGACGATCCTCTACAATCTCGCCTCCGGCGTGCTGCGCGCGCTGGGAGACAGCCGGACGCCGCTGTGGTTCCTCATGGGCGCGGTGAGCGTCAACGTGGCGCTGGACGTGCTGTTTATGAAGGCGCTCGGCATGGGCGTCGAGGGCGCGGCGTACGCCACCGTTCTGTCGCAGGCGCTCTCCGGCGCGGCATGCCTGCTCTACATCCGCGCCTGTGTGCCGGTGCTGCGCCTCGGACGCGAGGACGTGCGCCCCGACGCGCGCCGCCTGCGCCTGATCGCCTATATTGGCGTGCCGATGGGCCTGCAGTTCTCCATCACCGCCGTCGGCTCCATCATGGTGCAAAGCGCCGTCAACGGCCTGGGCACGGCGGCGGTGGCGGCGGTGTCCGCCAGCTCCAAGGTGCACATGCTCATCTCCGCCCCGCTGGAGAGCTGCGGCGTCGCGATGGCGACCTACTGCGGGCAGAACCTCGGCGCGAAGAAGCTGGAGCGCATCCGCGGCGGCGTGAACGCGGTCACGGTGATGAGCTTCGGTTACTGCCTGGCGGCGCTTGCGTTCAACTACCGCTTCGGCAGCGCAGTGGCGTCGTTTTTTATCGACAGCGCCGAGACGGCGATCCTCGCCAACGTGCACCGCTATCTGGTCATCAACGGCATGGCGTACCCGATGCTGGCGATCATCTTTATCTTCCGCAACGGGCTGCAGGGCATGGGCTTTTCCCAGCAGGCGATGGGCGCCGGCCTTGCAGAGCTTGCCGCCCGCGCGCTGGTCGCGTTCGGGCTGGTCGGCCGCCTCGGCTTTCTGGCGGTGTGCTGCGCGAACCCCGCGGCGTGGCTCTTTGCCGACGCGCTGCTGCTGGCGCTCTACCATGTGGAGCTGCGCGCGCTGGAGCGCCGCTGGTCGAAGGAAGAGACGCGGAGCGCCGGACGCGTCGGCGTTTCCGCCGCTCGCCTGCACCGCGTCTGACAAAACAGGGAAAACAACAAAAACATACGGGCATCGTATGTTTTTGTTGTTTTTTTGCGATGCCCGTGCTATAATGCCCCATAAGAAGCCGCAAGGCGAGACGGGAGGACAAAGCGCATGAAAATCAGCCGGATCGTAGAGGAAAAGCAGTATTCGGTATCCTTCGAGGTGTTTCCGCCCAAGACCGAGGATACGCGCGAGAGCGTGACGAAGGCAGCGCGGGAGATCGCGGCGCTGGGGCCGGTCTTTATGAGCGTGACCTACGGAGCGGGCGGCGGGACGAGCGAGTACACCGCCGAGATCGCGCACGATCTGCAGGCGAACATGGGCGTGCCGATGATGGCGCATCTGACGTGCATCACCTCGACGCGCGACCGCATCCGGCAGCAGCTGGAGCTGCTGCGCGGCAAGGGCGTGGAGAATATTCTCGCGCTGCGCGGCGACATTCCCGAGGGCTTCGAGCTCAAGGAGCAGAACTATCACCACGCCATCGAGCTGGTGCGGGACATCAAGGCGTTCGATCCGGCGTTTTGCGTCGCCGGCGCCTGCTATCCGGACACGCATCCCGACGCGCCGAGCCAGAAGGAGGATATCCGCCGTCTGAAGGAAAAGGTAGACGCGGGGATGGATTTCCTCATCACCCAGATGTTTTTTGACAACCCCGTGTTTTACAGCTATATGTACAAGCTGCGCGAGGCGGGGATCACCGTGCCGGTGCATCCCGGCATCATGCCCATCGTCAACGCCAAACAGATGAAGCGCACGCTCAAGCTCTCCGGAACGACGCTGCCCGAGCGCTTCCGCCGCATCCTCGACACCTTCGGCGAGACGCCGGAGGCCATGCGCCGGGCGGGCGTCGCCTACGCCACCGACCAGATCATCGACCTGTTCGCCAACGGCATCCGCACGGTGCACGTCTACTCCATGAACAATCCCGTGGTCGCCGCGGCGATCCTCAAGAACCTCTCCGGCATTCTGGACTGACGCGCGCGGCGGCTTGCAGGAGCGCCGCATAAATGAATAAATATATCCGTTTTTTCGTATATAAAAAAAAAAAAAAAAAAAATGTGCACAAGCGGAACGCGCTTTATTTTTATTTATTATTTAAAGTAAGGGTTGACGAAAACGGGGAATTGGATTATTATGCATGATAAGCTGCGCGGCGGGCAAACGCCGCGCCCGTATGAGAAAAGATTGGGAGGCAATCACGATGAAAAAGGCAATTTCGCTGCTGCTTGCGGCTGTGATGGTTTTGGCGCTCGCCGCCTGCGGAGGCGGCGCCGCTTCGTCCGCTCCCGCCGCGTC
>CACZCL010000126.1 GCA_902779695.1 Oscillospiraceae bacterium
TGCGGGCGTGCGTTTTGTCGATCACCGCCTGCAGGCGTGCGGAAGGGGCGAAGCGGTGCAGATCGAACGCCTGAAATAATTGTATCTCCGTCATGTCAGGCCCTTTCTCCGTTCAAGCCGGCTGTGCCCGGCGCCCGCCGCGCGCTCAGCCGTCGCTCCCGTCTTTGTCCGCCTTGTCCGGGCGGGTGACGTATCGCATTCCGCCCGTGACGGCTTCGAGCTGTTCGGTCGTCAGCTCCGCGGCGCTTTCCGCCGCCTGGTTCATATTCTTCTTGCCTTCCTGAAGCGTTTCCGTCAGTTTCTGATCCATGGTCTCATTCTCCTTTTTCTTTCAGATTTATGATCGTTCAAGGCAGCGAGCCTCAAGCGTTGAAGTAGCGGTACAGCATGGCGACCGCCTGGCTGCGCAGGCAGCCCGCGCCGGGCAGCAGGCTGCCGTCGATCCCGTCCACGATCCCGTTCATCGTCAGCCAGCAGAAGGGCTCGTACGCCCATTCCGGGATCTCCGAGGCGTCGGCATAGCGCAGCGGGAACGCCCACGCGCCGGTGAACCCGCCGCCCCGCGCCTGCTCGAAGCGGTACAGGAAGGCGGCCATCTGCGCGCGGTCCACCGGGGCGTCCGGGTCGAAGCGGCCGGGCGCCGTGCCCGTCGCGATCCCGAGCTCCGCGGCCCACAGCACGGCCTTGCGGAAGCTGTCGCTCTCGGTCACGTCGGCGAAGGGCTCGCCCGGGTCGAGCGGCTCCGGCCTGCCGGCGGCGCGCCAGAGGAGCTCCACCATCTGCGCGCGGGTGCAGACCGCGTCCGGATCGAAGCGGCCCTCCGCGTCCGCGCTGACGGCGCCGCGCCGCGCCGCCCAGGCGACGGCGTCCGCGTACCAGGCGTCCCGCGTCACGTCGGTAAAGCCGGGAACGGTCGTGTCGTACGGCGTCAGATACGCCTTGATCGGGAAGTTATCGAGCACGGCTGCCTGCCTTTTCGGGTCCAGAGGCTCCTTGAGCAGCGCCGCGCGCGCGAGCGGATCCGTCAGGTCGATCCACTCGCCGTTGAGCAGGAACATGCTCTCGCCCGGATTGACGATGCCCGTCGCGTAGGAGGGGGCCTCATATTTTATCGCGCCGTATTCGGAGAGAGCCGCCTGTATGTTGAAGGAATAACAGGACTCCCCGTCCTCCTCCGTCTCCTGCGTCACGACGACCGCGAAGCGCTGGCCGCCCCGCAGCTTGACGGGCGTATCCAGCGGGACCTTATGGAACCCGCCGTATCGGTATTCCGCCGTCGCCCCGGAGACGCGCGTCCCGTCCGTGGGCACGGCGCCGCCGTCCGAGAGGAGATAGACGTCATAGGTCACCTTCGCGTTGGCTGCCCCCGTCAAGCAGGAGACGTAGTCCAGGCTGACGGAGGGAACGTCGGCGTCGACCGTGAAGATATTCGCCATCTGGACCTTTTCGCCGTGCTGCTCGACCCAGATCGAGTTGACCGGCATATAATCGTATTCCGCGATGTAATAGCCCTCCTGGGCGGTGACGAGATCGAAATCGAGCGCCTCCGGGATCAGCAGGCTGTGGTCCTCGTAGGAGAGCCAGAAATAGCCGGTGTGCACGGCGTTCTCTATGGCGTTGTACTCGTATTTCCCGGTCTCCTCGTTATATACGCCCTTGTCCTGGCCCTGCAGAAGGCCCCAGCCGCCCCCGCCGTTGTTCGGGAATTCCTCCTCGCCGGAGCCCCAGCTGTTTTTCACCAGCCAGGCGCCGTCGTGCTCCGGGATCGGGGCGTCGATCTCGCCCAGGGTGAACACGCTCTCGTCGTCGTTCGCGATCCAGCCCTGCGTCTTATGCGCGAAGTTTTCCCGCGGATAGCGGTCGTCCCAGCCGATGATCGCGACGGCGTGATTGGCCGGCGCCTCCTCAAAGGTGTAGTGCGCCCAGTTGTCGTTGATGTATTGCGTCGTCGGGTCCTGGCCGGGCATACTGGTGTCCGCGCAGAAGGCGACCTCCACCGCGTGCCCGCTGTAAACAAGGTCCTTGATGCCGTTGACCGTGGCGCGCCAGTCGTCCTCGGTCTCCTCCCCGTCGTAGTGCGAAACGTCGACGATATAGGATTCCTTCAGGACGAAGTTCTGCGTCCAGCGCAGATCACCGTCGATCGACCAGTCGTCGTCCGCGCTGTAGCAGTAATCGAGCACGGTCCCGTCCTCGCGTGTAACTTGATCGACGGTCCCGTTCCTTCCGCGGTAGAGGAACTGCTCGTTCGCGTCCTCGAGCACGGGACCCGTGCCCGAGGCGAACAGCCCGGTCGCGAACATGGGCGTGCCGCCGCTATCGAGCGCGGCGGTAACGGGATCGTCCCCCTCTTCAAAAAAATGGCTCATGCCCTCACCGCACTGCGGGTCATCCTCGTCGTCGATCGTCTGGTTGACGAAGTAGGCGAGATGCTTTTCGGAGAGGTCCAGCGTGTCGACGGTATAGCCCATCTCCGCGGCAAGGCCGGAGCTCAGGATGCTGGTCTCCGCCGACGCGATGGCGGCGAAACCCCAGCAGGTCCCAAACGGGTTCTGCAGCTTGACCGGCGTAACGTAGCTCACGCCCTCCACGTCCCGCAGGTCATAGAACTCAGGAAACGTTGCCGGGTCCGTGCCGATCTCGGTGAACGGGCCCGCCGCCAGAGCGGACACGCGCAGCGCCGTAAGCGCCAGGATCGCCGATAGAACGAGGGACAGCGGTTTTTTTACGGTTTTCATGGTCGTGTTCCTTTCCCATTCTGCTCTTCACGAATTGATACGAAGGATTCTGCAAGGTGGCAGTAAAATTTTGAAAAAATCAAAACTTTTTTCAAAACGCCGTCGTCATGCCGACATACGACGTGTCGTCGAGGCGCTGGCGCGCCACCAGCTCCGCGAACGCGCCGCCGGCGGCGATCAGCTCGTCGTAGCTTCCGTCCTCCACGATCTTGCCCTTGTCCAGCACGATGATGCGGTCGCAGCGGCGGATGGTCGAGAGCCGGTGCGCGATGACGATGCGCGTGCATTTCATCTTGTCGAGCGATTCGCTGACCTGCTTTTGCGTCAGGTTATCGAGCGCGCTCGTCGCCTCGTCGAACATGAGTATTTTCGGCTTGGGTGCGACGGCGCGGGCGATCAGCAATCTTTGGCGCTGCCCGCCGGAGATGCCGCCCTGTCCCTCGGAAATGAGCGTGTTCATCCCCATCGGCATATCGCGGATGTCGTCCGCGAGCCCTGCGATCTCCGCCGCCTCCCAGGCGTCGTCGAGCGTCAGCCACGGCGCGGAGATCGTGATGTTGGAGAAGATGTCGCCGGTGAACATTTTGCCGTTTTGCATCACCGCGCCGATGCGGCGGCGCAGGGATTTGAGGTCGATTTTTTTGAGGTCGCGCCCGTCGTAGTACACCGCGCCCTTCTGCGGCGTCTCGAAGCCGAGCATGACGCGCATGAGCGTCGACTTGCCGCAGCCGGTCCTGCCGACGATGGCAACATACTGACCGGGGCGTATCTTGAGGCTCAGATCATCCAGCACCGGCGGCATATCCTCGGTGTAGCGGAAGGTGACGTTGCTCAGCTCGACGCCGCCCAAAATGCGCGTGAGCACCAGCTTGTCCTCGGCGACCTCCGGCGCGGTCTCCATGATGGGCTTCGCCATCTCCAGCACGGGCCTGATCTGCGCAATGGTCGCCGCGACGCCCGCGAGCGACAGAAACGCGCCGTTCACCATACCGTAGGCGGCGTTGAAGGCATAGTAGTCCGCGACGGAGACGCCGCTTTGGATCGCCGCGCAGTACATGGCCATCGTGCCGAGAAGCGAGATCGCGAGCGTCAGCACCGAGCTGAGCTTCAAAAACATCGGCGGGTTGTATTGAAGCTCCGCGCTCTTGCTGTAGAGCTTCCCCCAGCGGGCGAAGGCGCGCTTCTCCGCGCCGGATAGTCTTATTTTCTGGATGCCGGAAATGAGCTGATAGCTCATGCCGCTCTCCTTGCTTCCCAGCTCCATCTGCCGCTTCGATATCTTCATCCGCGCGAACACCTGCACGGTCGTCACGATGACCGTCAGCAGCGTCACAAGCAGCGCGGGAACGACCAGCGCGGGCGCGTAGACAAAAACCTGCGTGATGTAGAGCAGGGAGAATATGGACGTAAGCCCCGTGGACATCGCCACGCTCACCATCTGCGAGGCAAGCGTGTTGAGGTACTGCGAGCGATTGGAAAGCTCGCCCGCGCTGTAGCTCTTAAAAAACTCCGGCGGCAGGGACAAAATGCGCATCATCGTCGCCGCCTCCACCGAAAGGTTGAGCTTCGTGCCGACGCGCGCGGTAATCATCGAGCGCGCCGTGCCGAGCAGCAGCGCGCTGACCGAGGCGCAGACCATGAAGATCGCCATGCCGATGAGCGCCGTCACGCTGCCGGAGTCCAGCACGTCGGAAAAAAGCAGCTGATTGAGCTTCGGCGTCAGCATGCCGACGAGCGTGACCAAAAGCATCGAGAGCGCGATGAGGACAGCGTCTCTGGGCGCGATCTGCTCCAATATGTACTTCAGCAGGCTTCCCATGCTCATTTTCTTGAGCGGGAAGGGCTTGTAGAACGCGACCGCCTCGCGCGCGATCAGGCGCTCCGTGCGCTTCGTGAGGCGCACGCGCTTTCCCGCGGCGCGGTCCAGAAAGCTGTAGCCGTTCAATCCCGTGGGGATGAGCGCGACGAGCGTGCCGTCGTCCGTGCGCGTGCCGAGCATCGCGCCGACCGCGTCGCGGTACCAGCCGCTCTCGAGGTTCACGCTCCGGCGCATGATCCCGCTCGGGCGCAGGAGGTATTCGAG
>CACZCL010000127.1 GCA_902779695.1 Oscillospiraceae bacterium
CGGCCGCGGGAGCCGCGGCGGCAGCGCCGCCGACAGCCTCGCCCGGCTCGCCGATGTAGCACAGCAGGCCCTTGACGGGGATGTCCTCGCCCTCCTGCGCCACGATCTTCAAAAGCGTGCCGTCGAATTCGCTCACGACCTCGTTGGTCAGCTTGTCGGTGGTGATCTCAAGGATCACGTCGCCCGCCTTGACCGCGTCGCCCTCGTGCTTGATCCAGGACGAGACGGTGCCTTCCTCCATAGTAAGTCCCAGCTGGGGCATCAAAACTTCATGTGCCATTTTTCCTCTGCCCCCTTTACTTATTCAGGACGCGCTTGACAGCCTTGGCGATGTCGTCGGGATGCGGGAAGTTCTGGTCCTCCAGCACCGGGGAGAACGGGGAGACGATGTTCAGGCCGCAAACGCGCTCCACGGGCGCGTCGAGCTCGTCGAACAGCTCCTCGCCGATCTCGGCGGAAAGCTCGCCGGCATAGCTGCCGCGCTTGACCTCCTCGGACACGATGACGACGTTGTGCGTCTTGGAAACGGACTTGCGGATCGCGTCCCAGTCCACGGGGACCAGCGTGCGCAGGTCGAGGACCTCGACGTCGATGCCCTCGGCGGCAAGCTTTTCGGCGGCCTCCATCGAGAAGTTGACCTCGCGGCTCCAGCTGATGATGGTGAGGTCCTTGCCCTCGCGGCGGACCTTCGCCTCGCCGATGGGGGTGATGTACTCGCCCTCGGGGATCTCCTCCTTGCGGGCGTAGAGCAGCTTGTGCTCCATGACCACGACGGGGTCGGGATCGCGCAGCGCCGCCTTGATGAGGCCCTTGGCGTCCTCGGCGGTGCAGGGAGCGACGACCTTCAGCCCCGGGAAGTGGCAGACCATGCCCTCAAGGGACTGGGAGTGCTGGCCCGCGTTGCGGCGCCCGGAGCCCATCGGCATACGGAGCACCAGCGGGATCGAGCACTGGCCGCCGGACATATACTTGAGCTTCGCCGCCTGGTTGAACAGAGGATCGGCGCACTCGGTGACAAAGTCGTCGTACATCAGCTCGACGCAGGGGTGCATGCCGCGCATCGCCGCGCCGACCGCCATGCCCATGAAGCCCTCCTCGGAGATCGGGGTGTCGATCACGCGGTTGGGGCCGAACTCGTCCAGAAAGCCGGTGGTGATGGCAAACACGTTGCCCATGACCGCCATATCCTCGCCCATGATGAACATCTTGTCGTCACGGAGCATCTCTTCATGCAGGCCCTCGCGAATGGCCTTGCTGACAGTGATCTTCTTGCTCATCTCGCCACACACCTTTCGTTATCAGCCGTATACATATCGTCGGTGACCTCGCTGGGATCGGGATACGGCGACTCGTCGGCAAACTTGACCGCCTCGTCCATCTCCTGCTGCGCGTCCGCCTTGATCTTGTCAAGCTCGCTCTCCTTCACGCCCATCGCGGCGAGCTTCTTGCCCAGCTTCTCGATCGCGTCGTTCTTGAGCGCGTTCTCCATGTACTCGGCGGGACGATAGACCGCGGGATCGCCGCAGTAGTGGCCCTGATAGCGGTAGACCTTCGCCTCGACGACGTAGGGGCCCTTGCCGCTGCGCGCGTGCTCGACCGCCTTGGTCATCGCCTCGTACACCGCCACGGGGTCGGTGCCGTCGACGACCGCGTACTCGACGTTGTACGCCGCCGCGCGGGTCGCGATGTCGGGGGTGTTGGTGACGCGGTGGATCTCGGTGGACACGCCGTAGCAGTTGTTCTCAATGAACCAGACCATCGGCAGCTTCCACGCCGCCGCCATGTTCAGCGACTCGTGGAACGAGCCCTCGTTGGTGGAGCCGTCGCCGAAGCAGCCGACCGTCACGCTGTTGTCGCCCATAATCTTGCTCGCCAGCGCGCTGCCCGCGCTGATGCACTGGCCGGCGCCGACGATGCCGTTCGCGCCGAGGTGGTTCATCTTCGCCATATCGGCAATGTGCATCGAGCCGCCCTTGCCCTTGCAGTAGCCCGTCTTCTTGCCGAACAGCTCCGCCATGCACAGCTTGGGGTCGCCGCCGCGCGCGATGGCGTGGCCGTGGCCGCGGTGGGTGCTGGTGAAAAAGTCCTGCGGCCCGATCGCGGCGAACGCGCCCGCGGCAGCCGCCTCCTGCCCGATGCTCAGGTGGATATTGCCCGCGAGCATACCCTTCGTGAAGCACTCCGCCGCATGCTCCTCAAACGAGCGGATGCGTACCATCGTGCGGTACAGATCCAGCAGGAACTCCTTGGAGTATGCCTCTGTCTTCTTTGCCTTTGCCAATGTTTTCACGCCTTTCTTAAAATTAAATAAGGTAAGCCGTCTTTATCGTATCCGTCAATTCTGACGCGGTGCGAACAGGGGAACCTCAAGCTCGTCGTCGAACTTGCGGCCCATGACCATGCCCTCGATCTCCGCGATCACGACGTCGACCGTCAGCAACACCTTCGTGCCCTCCACCAGATGGCCGCCGTGTCCGCCGCCGTGGCGGTCGCTGAGCGAAACGTGGACGTGCAGGTTCGTGTTGCCCTCGTCGTCGTGGCAGATGATGCCCGAGGCGCTCAAAAGCTCGATCGGCCCGGTGAGATGCAGCGTTTCGCCGTAACCGTAGCCCGCCTTCGTCGGCAGCTCCACGGGGTTGCAGTAGCACACGCCGTCGAGCGAGCCGATGCCGCTCAAAATCACGCCGTTGTTGATGTTCGCGCGCTTGCATGCCTCCGTCAGCCCCAGCAGCACGTCCGTGCCCGGCGTGAGGCGCAGCGGCACGACGCGGGAAATGCGGCCCTCCGCCATTCTGATATCAAAGTCCGCCATTCCTTTTCCTCCTTTGATAGAATTATGTCAACCATTTGGGATCGCGCGATCGTTTCAAAGCGCCAGCCGCTCGAACGGCTCCGTCAGCACCGCGGCGGGAGGATGGTCCTCGTCCCACAGCGCCAAATCGCGCCGCAGGCGCGCTCGCATCTCCATCGAATCGTCCTGCCGGAACGGAACGTGGTAAACGCAGATCATCTCGGCGTTCAGCACGCCGTGGAAAAACTTTCCGGTGCGCAGCACGTTGAAAAACAGCGGCGTGACGAACGCGGCGCGCAGAGGCTCGCTGCCGAGCTGGAGAAATTCCTCGTGCACGTAATCGACGTCGGCGGTGAACAGCACGCGCTTGCCGCCGAACGTCACCAGATAGCAGAAATGCTTCACGCGCGCGAACTCCTTGTCCAGATGGCGCGTGTGAAACGCGTGGACGCCGATCTCCGGCTCGATGCGGTACGCCGCGTGATCCGTCGCCTCCGAGAGCAGCACCGCCGGCGTTCCCGCGCGCGCGAGGGCGTCTGGCAGCCCGCTTTCCCGCACGGAGCGCGTGTCCGGCAGGAACACGCCCTTCACGGCGCGCCGCGTGAGGAATTCCATCGTCATTTCCGGAGAAAGGTGGTCCGGATGCGCGTGGGTGAAGAGCAGATAGTCAACGCGCTCAAAGGGATGCTCCGCGGCGAGCATCCGCCGCCAGGTCTCGTCGGACAGGTTGCTGAACGGATGCCCCTCGCGCCCGTAGATCCCGTCAAGCAGCAACGTCGTGCCGCCGTATTCCAGCAGCAGCCCCGCGTTGGCGACAAGCGTGACGCGCAGTATCTCGTCCATTGTCCCCTCGCTTCCCGCCGCTTTGAGACATCTTACCTCTTTACGTCAACCAAACGAAATCCCGCGAAAAAGCGGGGGTTGGCAAATGTCTTATGTGTTGGTTCAAGTGTATCTTTCCCACACAAAAAAGTCAATCTCAATTCGGCGTGAATCATCAATTTTGGCAAATTTAACAGAACGCCGCCCCATTTCTGTCTGTTTTGACGGATTTCATTTTTCCCGCTTTTTCTTATTGCCTTTTTTACACATAAGTCGTAAGATGTCTTAGAATTCATCTGCAACCGATGAGATCAGGAGGCGCACCATGACAAGGGCATCTTCTTCCGCCTCCCTGTCGGAGCAGGCCGCGCACGAGATCATGGACATGATCCTCGTTGAACGCCGCTTCCGTCCGGGCGACAAGCTGCCAAACGAAATGGAGCTCGCGCAGGAGCTCGGCATCAGCCGCGTCACCCTGCGCGAGGCGGTCCGTATCCTCTGCACGCGCGGGCTGGTCGAGATCCGGCGCGGGCTGGGCACCTTTGTCCTCTCCGCCGATCCGGCGCTTTCGGAAGGAAGCGGCTTTTCCCCGTTCAACGCGCCCGACGCCAGCATCCGTGACCTGCTTGAGATCCGGCTGATGGTCGAGCCGATGGCGGCGTACTACGCCGCGCTGCGCGCGACCGACGAGGAGATCGACCGGATCGACGCGCTGCGCGCCCGCATCGAGGAGCTTGCCGCCGACGGCAAGAGCGTTCTCAGGGAGGAGCAGGATTTCCACAACGCCATCGCAATGGCGAGCCACAACCGCATGATGGAACGCCTGATGCCCATTATCAACAAATCCATCATCGCGGACATCCTGTTTTTCAAGGAGAGCGTCAGCTACTCCGTCCAGGACCACCGGGAGATCGTGCACTGCATCCGCGCGCGCAGCGCGGAGGCGGCGCGCACGTTCACGCGCGCGCAGCGCGGAGGCGGCGCGCACGTTCATGCGTATGCACATCGTCCACTGCTATCAGATCGCCGGCCAGGAGATCGAATAATACTAAAATTTGATGAAATGCTTTCATCAAATTTACCATGCTCCGCATGGTGGTGGCGCGCTGAAAGCGCGTCACCGCGTCTCATGCGAAATTTAACGCCGCTAAAGCGGCTATCAAACGATTTTCAATCGTTTGAATAAATTTCAGTATAAGAGGGTTTTATGAAGCTTTCCTATCTTATTCTGGACACCACCGACCCCGCCTACAACCTTGCCGCGGAGCAGTACGTTTTCGACGCGCTGCCCCGCGAGCGCGCTTATTTCATGCTCTGGCAGAACGACAACGCCGTCATCGTCGGCAAGCACCAGAACACGCTCGCCGAGATCAACGAGCCCTACGTCCGCGAGCACGGCGTGCGCGTGGTGCGGCGGCTGTCCGGCGGCGGCGCGGTCTACCACGACCTCGGCAACCTCAACTTCACGTTCGTCATGGACGCGGGCGACACCGAAAAGCTCGACCTTCGCCTGTTCTGCCTGCCCGTCGTGCGCACGCTGGAAGCTCTCGGCGTCCGCGCGCAGGTCAATGGGCGCAACGACATCACGGTGGACGGCAAAAAGTTTTCCGGCAACTCGCAATACCTCAAGCAGGGGCGCGTCATGCACCACGGCACCCTCCTGTTCGACTCCGACCTCGGCGTCGTGTCCGAGGTGCTGCGCGTCGACGAGGAGAAGTTCCGCTCCAAGGCGGCTAAGTCCGTCCGCAGCCGCGTGACGAATCTGCGCCCCTATCTGCCGCCGGACTGCACGCTTGCCGCGTTCCGGCAGGCGCTGCTGGACAACGTCCTTGCCGAAACGCCCGGCGAGCCCTATGCGCTTACGCCGGACGACCGCGCCGCGATCGAGGCGCTGCGCGCCTCGCGCTACGCGACCTACGACTGGAACTACGGCGCGTCGCCGGAGTGCACGATGCGCAAAAAGCGGCGCTTCGAGGGCTGCGGCACGGTGGAGGCGTATTTCACGATCCGCCGCGGCGTCATCGAGGGCCTTGTCTTCCGCGGCGACTTTTTCAGCCTCGACGAGCCGGAAACGCTCGCCGCGCGGCTGACCGGCCTGCGCCCGGAGGCGGAGCAGTACGCCCGCGCGCTCTCCGGCTTCGACGTGTCCCGCTGCTTCGCGGGCCTTTCCAACGAAGCGTTTCTCCGCTTCCTGTCGGAATGAACCTTGTCACAAACGCCGCCCCGCGCCTTTCGGCGCGGGGCGGCGTTTGTCATTTTGGTTTTCCCTTTGCGTCACCATGCCGCCGCCGCTCCGTCGCAGCGCGGCTCCGTGCCGCCGATCAGCAGCCCGTTGTCCGCCCGCCAGATGATCTGGCCGCGTCCCATTTTGGTCTCCCGGTTCACGATCTCGACCTCGTGGCCCATGCTCTCCAGCTCCGACGCAACGTGCGCCGGCACGCCGCGCTCCAGCTGGATGTGCCGTCCGCCCGTCCACTGCATCCGCGGCGCGTCAAGGCACTCCTGCGGGTTCATGTGGTAATCCACCGTGTTGACGACCACCTGCACGTGGCCCTGCGGCTGCATGAACGCCCCCATCACGCCGAAGGGACCGACCGCTTCGCCTCCCTTGGTCAAAAAGCCGGGAATGATGGTGTGATAAGACTTTTTCCCGCCCGCGAGGCAGTTGTCGCTCGCCGGATCAAGGGAGAAGTTCGCGCCGCGGTTCTGCAGCGAGATACCCGTTCCCGGCACGGCGACGCCCGCGCCGAAGATCGTATAATTGCTCTGGATGAAGGAGACCATATTGCCGAACGGGTCGGCGGTGCAAAGATAGATCGTGCCGCCGCAGGAGGGGTCTCCCGGCTCGGGCAGAAGCGCCCGTTCGCCGATCAGCGCGCGGCGCCGGGCGGCGTATTCCTCGCTCAAAAGATCGGTGACCTTCGTTTTCATGTACCGCGGGTCGGCGACGTGGGCTTTCGCGTCCGTCAGCGCCAGCTTGATCGCCTCCAGCAGCTTGTGATAGGTCTCTGCGCTCTCGCGCTCGCCGGGCAGCGACATGCCCCGTAGGATATTCAGCGCCAGAAGCACCGCGATGCCGTGGCCGTTCGGCGGGATCTCGCTGACCGTGTAGCCGCGATAGTCCGCCGTGATCGGCTCCACCCATTCGGGGTGATAGCCCGCGAAATCCTCCTCGCTGAAAAAGCCGCCCGTTTTGCGGCTGAAGGAAACGATCCGCTCCATCAGCGCGCCGCGGTAATAGCTCTCGCAGTCCGTCGCCGCCAGCTCCTCCAGCGTGTCGGCGTACGCCTCCCAGCGGAACAGGTCGCCCGCCCGGTACGGCGAGCCGTCCGGCTTTGTGAAGCTTTTCCACCAGTACTCGTGCGGCGCGGCGTTTTCCTCCATCGCCCGCCGGATGCGCGGCGCGTCCGCCGCCCATTGCAGCGCCACGTTCACCGGCACGGGACAGCCGTCGCGCGCGTAGGCGACCGCGGGGGCAAACAGCTCCGAAAGCGGCTTCGTGCCGAACCGGCGGCGCAGCTCCGCCCAGCCCGCCGGCGCGCCGGGCACCATCGTCGGAAGCCAGCCCTCCCGCGGCATGGCGGACAGCCCCCGCGCGCGAAGCGCCTGCGCCGAGAGCGCCATCGGCGCGACGCCGCTGGCGTTGAGACCGTAAAGCCGTTTCTCGCGCTCGATCCAAACCAGCGCGAAGCAGTCGCTGCCGAGGCCGTTGCCTGTCGGCTCCAGCAGCGGCATTGCCGCCGCCATCGCGACGGCGGCGTCCACGGCGTTCCCGCCGCGGCGCATCACGTCAAGCCCCAGCTCCGCGCCCAGCGGCACGGCGGTGCACGCCATCGCCCGGCGCGCGTAGACCACGTTCCGGCGCGAGGGGTAAGCGTAGCGCATCGGGTCGTACGAAAGCATATCGAATCGCTCCCTTCCCTTTTCTGGTCACTATCACTATAAAGGTTTTCACCGCTCCCGTCAAGGCGGCGTTTTGCCGGGCAAAGCCAGCCTTTCGGCTTGTGAAAAGCGCCGATTTTTCCGCTCTTTTCCGGGAAAAGCTCCGGAATCGAAAAAAAATACGGAATAGCTCTTGACAACGCCCGCAAAATTCGCCATAATTCCGTTGTATCTCGGCGATATCAAACCATATCATACAGGAGGATCAAACCATGAACAAGACAGAACTCGTGGCCGCAATGTCTGAGAAGAGCGGCCTCACCAAGAAGGACAGCGAGAAGGCGCTCGCCGCTTTCGTCGAGTCCGTTGAGGGCGCGCTGAAGGGCGGCGACAAGGTCCAGCTCGTCGGCTTCGGCACTTTCGAGGTCAAGGCGCGCGCCGCGCGTACCGGCATCAACCCGCAGACCAAGAAGCCCGTCAAGATCAAGGCTTCCAAGGCTCCCGCGTTCAAGGCCGGCAAGGCGTTCAAGGACGCCCTGAACTGATTTGTTCAAACGCCTCGGATAGTATTCCCGAGGCCTCCGGACGGAGGCTTCGGGAATATTTTTTGTTCACGCGGTCCCGCGGCGCGCATAGAATGGCGGCGGAAGGAGGCGCGTCATGCGACTTGTCCCTTACGACCGCGCCGCGGCGGTCCGCTACGCCCACGCCTGGGCCTACGGGCGCAACCCGCGGTATTACGATTACGAGCTGCTCGGCGGCGACTGCACGAACTTCGCCAGCCAATGCCTTTACGCCGGTTCGCTCGTCATGGACTACGCGCCGACCTACGGCTGGTATTATATCGACGCGAACCGCAAGGCGCCTGCCTGGACGGGTGTTCCTTACCTTTACAACTATCTCACGCGCGCTCGAAGCGCCGTCGGGCCCGCCGCGCGCTCCGTATCGCTTGCCGAGCTGCGCCCCGGCGATATCGTCCAGCTCTCGTTCGACGGCTTGCGCTGGGCGCACAGCCCGGTCGTCGTCGCCGTCGGGGACCCGCCCTCCCGCGAGACCCTGCTCCTCGCCGCGCACAGCGAGGACGCGGACGACCGCCCGCTTGCCGGCTATGACTACGCGCTCGTGCGTTTCCTGCACGTTTTCGGCGTTTACAAACCATGATTTTCATGGTACGATAAGAAAAAAGCAAAAGGAGGCTGCCGTCATGGACAAGGAGAACCGGTCGCTTCTGCGCTGCGCGCGCGTCGGCGTCGGACTGCTCGCGGCGCTGCTCGCGTTGGTCTGCGCCGTGTCGCTCGCCGTCGTGCCGCCCGCGCTGCGCGCCCTTTCGCACGCGGAGGAAACGCTCTCCGGCGTCGACTCGCTCGTCGAGACCGCCGACGCCGCGCTCACCGCCGCAAGCTCCGCCGCGGAAACGGCAAACAAGCTGGTCGCGGACAACGCCGACGCCGTCGGCGAGGCGATGGAAAAATTCAATTCCGTGGACTTCGTCACGCTCAACAAGGCGATCAACGATCTCGCGGACATCGTGGAGCCGCTGGCACGGGTATCCAACTTCTTCAATCGGTAGCGCGCCGCGCTGCCGAGACCTGTCGCGCGCTTGCGAGTTGAAAACGCGGCGCGGCGCCGAATCCGGCGCCGCGCCGCTTGTTTTGTCAGAACTGCCGTGTCGGCGGCGTTGCCTGCTGTTCGGGCGTTACCGCGTTCTCCGGGCGCTCGTCCTCGTCAAAGTCGCCGTCCTCCGGGCGCGTCGGCGGCATTGCCTGCTGTCCGGGCGTCCCCGCGTTCGCCGGGCGCTCGTCCTCGTCAAAGTCGCCGCCCTCCGGGCGCGTCGGCGGCATTGCCTGCTGTCCGGGCGTCCCCGCGTCCGCCGCTCGCTC
>CACZCL010000128.1 GCA_902779695.1 Oscillospiraceae bacterium
ACGAGGCCCGCCATCGCGCAGGCGACGGCGACGGTGATGACGCCCTTGCCGCCAGCCTCCAGCGCGTCGATGATCCGCGTGAGAGTCAGGCGGTCGTCCTTGTTGACAAGGCCCACGCCGATGCAGATGAAGATCGCGAGCGTCGCGGCGAACTGCATCGTGTAGCGGTTCGTCGCCACCAGCACGACGAGAACGATCAGCGGCAGCAGCAGGTAGATCTTGGGCAGCAGCGCGCGCATCTTGGGCAGCTCCTCGCGGGGAATGCCCTTGAGCTTGAGCTTGCGCGCCTCCAGATGGACGGCGATGTAGATGCCGGCGAAGTAGAGCACCGCGGGCAGGATCGCCTTGAGCGCGACCGTGCCGTAGGGCACGCCCATGTACTCCGCCATCAGGAACGCCGCGGCGCCCATGATCGGCGGCATGATCTGGCCGCCCGTCGACGCCGCCGCCTCGACCGCGCCGGCAAACTCGGGCTTATAGCCGCATTTCTTCATCATCGGGATCGTGACCGAGCCGGTGGTGACGGTGTTGCCCACGGAGGAGCCGGACACCATGCCGCACAGCGCGGAGGAGATGACCGCGACCTTCGCCGGGCCGCCCGCGCTGGAGCCGCAGAGGCTGTTGGCAAGGTCGATGAAGAACGCGGAGATGCCCGTGCGCTCCAGGAACGCGCCGAAGATGATGAACACGACGATGTACTTCGCGCAGACGTTGATCGGCGTGTTCATCACGCCCGTCGTCGTATAGAACAGGTCGTAAATGACCTTGCCGAAGCGGACGTTGGCAAAGGTGTACACCAGCAGCACGCCCACGACGCACAGGATCGGGATGCCGACGCAGCGCCGGCACAGCTCCATCAGCGCAAGGACCGAGAGAATGGCGATGACGCACATGAACGGGTCTTTCGTCACCGTCGTCGCCTTCTCGATGATCGGCTTGGCGTTCGCCGCGAAATAGAAGAACGGCGCGGCGCCCAGAATCATAATCAGGATATCGTACCACGGGAGATAATTGGGCTTTTGTTCGCCCTTGCGAATGGGATAGTGCAGATAGCCGAGAATCAGGATCATGCCGAGGAACATCGTCAGGCGCACCTCGGGCAGCGCCGTGCTGAACAGCGTCACATAAATGCAGTAAAGCGAGAAAATCACCGAGATCCAGCGAACGACCGTCTTGGGAACGCCCTCCCAAAGGCGGGTATTGGACTCGTTGTCATACTTCTTCATGATCGCCTCGACATCGGCGGCGGTGCCGACGTCGACGTCGACAACAGGCGCGGCGGTCTCAGCGATCTCGTCCGGTACTTTCTTTTCGGGATCGTTACTCATAGGCTAATTCCTTCCTGCTTGCGGGATTCGCTTCCCTTTTTGGGAACGGCTGCGGCGAGGCGAGCCCGCCGCAGCCGAACACTGCGTCAAAAAGCGTTAAGTTCCTGTTCAGCTTTTCACTTCGTCGGGACGGTGATGCCCTTCTCGGCGAAATACTTCGCAGCGCCGGGGTGATACGGCACGGAGCCGTAGGAGGCGGCGAAGTTGAGGTCAAGCTCGGCGCCCTTGGCGTGCGCCGCGGTGATCTCGGGGATGATGTTATAGATGGTGGAAATGAAGTTGTAGACGTCGTCGTTCGACACATCGTTGCGGGCGATGACGACCGCCGCGACCGCCACCGTGGTGGCGTCCTCGGGCAGATTGTAAGCGTCCTTGGCGATGACGTTCTTGCTGTAGTACGGGGAGGAGGCGATCAGCTGGTCAATGTGCGCATCGTCCAGACTGACGAGATAGACCTGGCGGGTCGCGGCGAGGGAGGTGATCGCCGTGGTGGGCGCGCCGGCGACGACGAACGCCGCGTCGATCTTGCCGTCCTGCAGGGCCTCGACGCTGTCGCCGAAGGACTGGTAGGTCGGGTTGATGCCGGTGTCGGCGTCGATGCCGTAGGCGCCGAGCACGTCGACCGCGTTGAAGTAAACGCCGGAGCCGGCGGCGCCGATGGAGACGTTCTTACCCGCGAGGTCGGCAACGCTCTTGATGTTGGGGTTGAGCGTGACGATCTGGACCTGCTCCATGTAGAGCGCGGCGACGGTGGAGAAGATGTCCACCTTGCCGGAATCCGCGAACAGGCGCGTGCCCTCATAGCCGTAGGCGCCGACGTCGGACTGGACGAAGCCGAGCTGGGCGTCGCCCGCCTGCAGGGCCTCGATGTTCGCCTTGGAGCCGCCGGAGGTGATCGCCGTGACATTGGTCTTGCTCTTGTCGCTGACCTTGCCCGCGAGGACCGTGCCGAAGCCGTAGTAGGTACCCTGATCGCCGCCGGTGGTGAACGTCAGGTTTCCGCCCTTGCCGCCGCAGGCGACCATTGCGAATACCATGACCGCGGCAAGAACGAGCGCTGCAATCTTTTTCATTTCACAATCTCCTTTTCACACAATAGTTTCACCCTATCAACAGGTAAACTTATTCTATCGTACTTGCGCCCTCCGCGCAAGTCATTTTAGCAAATTCGCCCTTTTTGACAAAGAATTATCAAAATATTTGTCAGATAGGATGAATTATTTTTTGGTTCTGCCTGCCACGTCCTCGCGCAGAAGCTTCGTGAACGCCTCCACGCTCATCGCGCCGAGGTCGCCGTCCGCGCGGTGGCGCGGGGAAACGGTCTTCGCCTCGATGTCGCGGTCGCCGACAATGAGCATATACGGCACCTTTTCCAGCTGCGCCTCGCGGATCTTCTTGCCGATCTTCTCGTTGCGCTCGTCCACCTCGACGCGGAAGCCCTGCTCCTCCAGCTGCCCGGCGAGGGCGAAGCAGTAGTCGTTCGCGCGGTCGGTCACGGGCAGGAACTTCGCCTGCACCGGCGCGAGCCAGGTCGGGAACGCGCCCATGGTCTCCTCGATCAGATACGCCATGAAGCGGTCGAGCGAGCCGAGGATCGCGCGGTGGATCACGACGGGCGTGCGCTCCGCGCCGTCCTTGTCGATATAGGTGAGCTGGAACTTCGCCGGCAGGCAGAAGTCGAGCTGGCAGGTGGAGAGCGTATACTCCGCGCCGACGGCGGGCTGCACGTTGACGTCCAGCTTGGGGCCGTAGAACGCAGCCTCGCCGATCTCCTCCGTGAAGTCGATGCCAAGCTCGACCAGCACCTCGCGCAGCGCGCTCTCGGCGGTGTTCCACATCGCGTCGTCGTCGTGGTACTTCTGCTTGTCCGCGGGGTCGCGCAGGCTCAGGACGCAGCGGTAGTCGGTGATGCCGAAATCCTTATAGGTGTCGAAGATCAGGTCGCAGACCCTGGAGACCTCGTCCTTGATCTGCTCGGGCGTGCAGAACAGATGCGCGTCGTTCTGGCAGAAGTGCCGCCCGCGCTCGATGCCCTTGAGCGTGCCGGACGCCTCATAGCGGAAGTCGTGCGCGATCTCGCCGATGCGCAGCGGCAGATTGCGGTAGGAGTGCGGCTGGTTGGCGTAGATGCGCATGTGGTGCGGGCAGTTCATCGGGCGCAGGACGTACATCTCGTCCTCGACCTCCATCGCCGGGAACATGTTCTGCTGGTAGTGGTCCCAGTGGCCGGAGGTCTTGTACAGCTCCACCGTGCCGACGCAGGGCGTCAGCACGTGCTGGTAGCCGAGCTTGAGCTCCTTGTCGCGGATATAGTTCTCCAGCAGGCGCCAGACGGTGTAGCCCTTGGGCAGGAACATCGGCATTCCGCGCCCCACCAGCTCGTCGGTCATAAAGAGCCCCAGCTCGCGGCCCAGCTTGCGGTGGTCGCGCAGCTTCGCCTCCTCCAGCTTTTGCAGGTACTCGTCGAGCTGCTCCTTCTTCGGGAACGCGACGCCGTAGATGCGCTGGAGGCTCTGGCGCTTCGCGTCGCCGCGCCAGTAGGAGGCGTTGCAGGCGGTCAGCTTGAGCGCGTTGCCCTTGATGCGCCCCGTGGAGTCGATGTGGGGACCCGCGCAGAGGTCGGTGAACTCGCCCTGCCTGTAGAAGCTGATGACGGCGTCCGCGGGCAGGTCGTTGATCAGCTCGACCTTATACGGCTCCTCCCTGTCCTCCATGAACTTGATCGCCTCGGGGCGCGGCAGCTCAAAGCGCTCCAGCTTGAGCTTTTCCTTGCAGATTTTGCGCATCTCGTCCTCGATCTTGTCCATGATCTCGGGCGTGAACGCGAACGGCGAGTCCATGTCGTAGTAAAAGCCCATGTCGATGCTCGGCCCGATGGCGAGCTTCACCTCGGGATACAGGCGCTTGACCGCCTGCGCCAGCACGTGCGAGCAGGTGTGCCAGTAGGTCTTTCGGTATTCGGGGTTCTCCCAACTGAATTCGAAGTTTTCTTCCGCCATGATGCTTGTTCTCCTTTTCGTTTTTTGGGGCGGAAATAAAGAAATCCCACCCCTGATGAAGTGTCAGGGGTGGGATGTTGACAAACATTCCACGGTTCCACCCTGCTTACGGCGTGCGCCGTCGCTCGTGTCCTCTGTAACGGGAGGGCCCGTCCCGCTCCTCGCGGGCCGCTCGGGAGTGGTACCGCCGGTAGCTCCGCAGGGCGCTCGCACCAGATTGCGCCCCTCTCTGCGCGGCATTCGCGGCTTCTTCTCCGTCGTCGCATTTGACTGGGAAAGTCTATCACCGCGGCGCGGGATTGTCAAGTGGCGGATTCTTCCTCGTCCGCGCCGCCGGCGCTGAGATACATTTCCTCCGCCTCCCGTTGCGCGTCCATCAGCAGATTCAAGGCGGACACG
>CACZCL010000129.1 GCA_902779695.1 Oscillospiraceae bacterium
CCGCAGCCGCCGCCGACCGTGCCGAACGCGCGCCCGTCGCGCGCCGTCACCATCATCGCGCCCGGCTTGACGGGCGTGGAGCCGCTCGTCGCCAGCACCAGGAGCATCGCGCGCGGCGCGGAGGTATCCGCCGCAAAGCGAAGCATCGACAGGTCGGCGTTCGTCTGCTCCAGGCACGCCTCGTCCCGCGCCCGGGAGCGCCGTGACAGGATCAACTCCGCGGCGATGGATACGGCGATCTCCGCCGGCGTCAGCGCCTTGATCGGCAGCCCGATCGGCGCGTGGATGCGCCGCAGCCTCTCCGGCGGAAAGCCTTCCTCCTCCAGCATTTGCAGCAGCATCGCAACGCGGCGATGCGAGCCGATCATGCCGAGATACCCCGGCTCCTCCCCCGGCAAAAGCGCGCGCAGACACTCGGCGTCCCATCGGTGCCCCCGCGTCAGCACGCAGACGGCGTCGCCGCCGCGAACGCCCAGCGCGCGGATCGCCGCGGGAAACGCGTCGCACACGATCTCCGCCGCATCCGGAAATTTCTCGCGGTTGGCGAACGCGCTTCGGTCGTCCGCGACCGTCACCTCGAAGTCCAACCGCGCCGCAAGCGGCGCGAGCGCCTGCGCGACGTGCCCCGCCCCCAGCAGGATCAGGCGTTCGCCGGGCAGGAAGGCGCGGCGATAGCGCCGCCCCTCAGCCGTCCGCTCCAGATACGCCGGGCGGTGCTCGCCGAGCCGGCGCAGGATCGCCGCAAATTCGTTTTCCATTCCTAACTCCCTTCCGCGCGCCGTCCGCCGAGGCAAAAGAAGCCGTTATCCGGCGCTTCGGATAACGGCTCCGAGAAGAGCGCGGCGCGGTTCGCGCGCCGCTCAGCCCTTGACGCCGCCCGAGGTAAGCCCCGAGACCAGATATTTTTCGATGCACAAAAACAGGATGACGACCGGGATCGTCGCGAGCAGCGACGCCGCGAACAGATATTGCCATTCGATCATGTTGAACGAGGAGAACTGCGTGATGCCGACTGTGATCGGCTTGTTGGTCGCCGTCTGGATCAGCACGGTCGCGATCGTATACTCGTTCCACGCGTTGATGAACACGAAGATCAGCGCCGTCACGATGCCGGGCGCCGCCATCGGCAGCAGCACCCGTACCAGCGACTGCGTCGTGTTGCAGCCGTCGATCAGCGCCGCCTGCTCCATCTCCGGCGAGATGGACACGAACGTGCCGCGCAGCAGCCAGATCGCGAACGCCTGGTTGAACGCCGCGTTGATGAGCATAAGCCCCACGACCGAGTCGTTCAGGCGCAGCGTGCTCATCATCTGCGCGATGCCGATGAGCAGCACCACGGGTGAGAACATCTGGCTCATCACGACGAAGCCGAGGAACGCGCTCTTGCCCCGGAAGCGCATCCGCGCCAGCGCATAGGCGGCGGGGATGCCGCAAAGCATCGCCACCAGCGTCGCGCCGCCCGCCACGAGCAGCGAGTTGAGCAGATACCGCGGCACGCCGCGGCGGACGATGTCGCCGAGGTTGCTCCACACCCACTCGGTCGGAAACAGGTGCAGGAAGTACATATCCGTTGTCTCCGCGTTGGAGCGGAAAGCGGTGACAAGCATCACATAGTACGGATAGAGCACCGCCAGGCACAGCGCCGTGACGGAGAAGTACAGCAGCGCGCGCAGCAGCGTGTGCCGCACCGCGCCGTACCGAAGCTGCACCGCCGAGACGAACATCAAAAACGCGCAGGGCAGCAGCAGCCACAGCATACCGGACGCGGAAAACTGCAAGCCCTTGAGCGCGGTGCCGATGCCGTCCCCCGCCGCGCCGTCGAACAAAAAGGCGTCCATCGCGGCGTAAAACGCGTCCTTGCCCTCCGTGAGCAGGTCGGCGGAGTACAGCCCGACCCGCCGCGAGAACACGACGGTGTTCGTCATCACGAGCGCCGGCACCAGCAGCACGGCAAGCAGCGCGAAAACGCAGCCCGCGGAGCGAAGCGCCGCGGAGCGGGCGTTCAGCGTCCGCCTCGGCGCGTCCGGCGAGGGTAGCGCGCCCGCGAGGGAGCAGAGCGCCGCAAGCGCCAGGCACGCGGCAAGCAGCCGCGCCACGTGAGACGACGCAAGACCGCCGCCGAGGAAGGACCAGAGATTTTTGACGAAGCTCCGGTTGATCGTGAAGGCGATCAGCGACGTGGTCTCGCCCTTGGAGTTCGTGCGCAGGGTCTGCTCCTCCCGGATCTCGGCGTCAAACCCGGCGGCGCGGTATTTTTCCGCCTCCGCCTCCGTTTCCGCAAGCGCCGCGCGGTACTTCTCGTCGCCCGGGAAGGTGTTGGCGGACTTTTTGGTATACACGGTCGCGTCGAAGCTGTACAGCGGCAGCAAAAACAGGATGCCCGCCAGCGCAAGCGCGATCAGCAGCACGGCAAGCGCGCCGCGGTTCCGGCTCATGGCGCCTCCTCCTTCCGCATGACGCTCGCCATATACAGCCCCGCGCACAGGCACAGGATCAAAAAGCCGATCACGGACAGCGCGGTCGCCGGCCCCTTCTGCCGCTCGTAAAAGCTGAGCATATAGAGGTAGGTGATCATCGTGTCCGTCTGGTTGGCGGGCGCGCCCTTGGTCATCGTATAGACGATGGGGAACGAGTTGAACACATAGATGATATTCAAAACGGTGCTGACGGTCAGCGACGGGCGCACCAGCGGCAGCGTGATGCGGAACAGCGAGGACCAGAAGCCCGCGCCGTCCACTCTCGCCGCCTCATAGAGCGAGGCGTCGATGGATTGTAAACCCGAAAGCACGCAGAAGGTGACAAAGGGAATGGTGACGAAAATGCCGACGCCGCACTCCCAGATGAATTCGATCTGATAGCTGGAGCGCCAGTTGACCGCCTGCCGGATGATGCCGAGGTTCAGCAGCACGTTGTTGAGATTGCCGTATTCAAACTTGATGATATAGTTCCACACCGACGCCTGGATCACGAGCGACGTCGCCCACGGGAACACGAGGATCGCGCGCACGAGCTTCCGTCCGTGGAATTTCCTGTCCAGCATCAGCGCGAAAACGACGCCGAGGAGCGTCGAGATTCCGACGACCGAAACCACCCACCAGAAGGTGTTGCGCATGACCGTTTTGAACGCGGGCAGCCGCACCGCGTCAATATAGTTGCGCATACCGACAAAGCCCCCCACCACGCCGGACTTCGAGATTTCGCTGAACGAGAGGCGAAATACGATCAAAATGGGGTAGATGACAAAAACCGCGATCAAAACGATGCTGGGAAGCAGCCAGAGGTACGGCTCCCATTTTCGGCGGTCCAGATTGGAAGTCAGGGCGGTTCCCTCCCTTCGGTTCGGACTTGCGGGATCGAGGAGAACGGGCGGGCTCGGCAAAGGCCGGGCCCGCCCGGATACGTTCTTGCGCCGTCCGCGCGTCAGCCGCCGAGCTGCGCCTGCAGCGCGTCAAGCTCGGTCTCGACGTCGGCGCCGGTCAGCGCCTTCTGCTCAACGGCGATCACGCCCTGCTTGACCTGATCCCACTCGGCCTTGGCGGCGGGGTAGAACTGGCAGGAGCCGAGCACGTCGAGCCACGCCGCGAAGCTGGGATCGGAGGCGACGAGCGCCTCGACCGCGCTGTTGACGGCAGGCAGGAAGCCCTCCATGCTGACCCAGCCGACGTAGTTCTCGGGATCATAGAAGAACTTGAGGAACTTGCCGATCGCCTCGTTGCGCGCCGCCTGATCGGGGGCGGAGGTGTCCTTGAACGCCATCACGCGGTCCATCACGCCCACGGAGGAAGATGTCTTGCCCTCGTTGGCGGGCAGGCCCGCGGTCGCCATGTTGATGCTGCCGCCCTTGTCGGAAACGTAGGTCGGGAGCTGGTTCGGCGCGATGACCATTGCCATCTTGCCCGCGGCAAACATATCCTGCAGGTCATAGCGGGTCTGCGTCGCGGGGTTGGGGTTGGTGAAGCCCTTCTTCACAAGATTGACGGCGTACTCGACCGCCTCGACGTTCTCCGCGGAGTTGACCGCCCAGTTGCCGTCCTTGTCGACGAAGCCGCCGCCGTTGCCCCAGGTGTAGTAGGCAAACGCCGCCTGGCCCTCGTCGGTGGTCATGTCGATGCCCCAGGGATAAACGTCGCCGTTGTAGTAGTCAAGGATCGCCTGAGAAACGTCCTCCAGCTCCGCCCAGGTCGTCGGGACCTCGACGCCGACCTCCTTGAGCATATCGACGTTATAGAACAGCGCGCGGGCAGACGCCAGATCGGGCACCGCCCAGACCGTGCCGTCGATCACGGACTGCTCGATGAACTGCGGGAAGAAGTCCGCGTAGAGATCGTCGGGGCAATAGTCCTTCACGGGCATCAGAAGGCCGTCGTTGGCGTAGTTCGCGAACACGTCGATGTTGAGGATGTCGGGCGCGTTGTTGTTCGCGATGCGCGTGTCGACCACGGTATACACGTCGTTCCAGGAAACGACCTCCAGATTGAGCTTGACGCCCGGGTTCTCCTTTTCAAACTTGTCGACAAAGTTTGTGCCGTTCATGCCGGTGCCGAGGAACCAGTCGTTCGTGTTGGGGCCATACTGGCAGATGATCACGTCCAGCGTGATATCACTGCTCGCCGCGGGAGCCGCGGGCGCGGCGGGCGCGGCAGGTGCGGCGGGAGCCGCGGG
>CACZCL010000130.1 GCA_902779695.1 Oscillospiraceae bacterium
CCTGATTGTCCTGGTGGTGCTGCTGTTCACGTTCAAGTCCGTCGGTATGCCGATCCTGCTGATCGTGGTCATTCAGGGCAGTATCTGGATCAACTTCTCGGTGCCCGTGTTTACGCACGTGGATCTGTTTTTCATCGCCTATCTGATCGTCTCCTCCATTCAGATGGGCGCGAACATCGACTACGCCATCGTCATCGCCAGCCGCTATATGGAGCTTCAGCACGAGATGGAGCATAAGGAAGCCATCATCGAGACGATGAATTTCGCGTTCCCGACCATTCTGACCTCCGGCAGCATCCTCGCCTCCGCGGGTTTTATCCTCGGGCGGATCAGCTCGGAGGGCACCATCGTCGGCATCGGGCAGAGCCTCGGACGCGGCACGATCATCTCCATCATCCTCGTCATGTTCGCCCTGCCGCAGATCCTGCTGCTGGGCGGGCGGGTGATCGAAAAGACCTCGTTCTCCGTGCCGAACGCGCTGCGCCGCCACGAGTCGCACGGGCGCATCGTGGTCGACGGCATGGTGCGCGGCGAGATCTCGGGCACGGTGACGGGCATCCTGCACGCCACCGTGGACGGGACGGCGCGGCTGGAGCTGCTTTCGGGCAATGTGGAGGAGGCGGACGGACATGAATGATCGGCGGCTGCGGCGCGCGCTGTGCCTCGCGCTTTTGTGCGCCCTTCTCGCGCAGCTCTGCGCGCCCGCCCGCGCCGCGGCGGAGAGCGACACGATCTATATCCGCAACGCGAACGGACTGCGCGAGCTTGCGGCGCGGTGCGCCTACGACGCGTGGTCGGAGGGGAAAACCGTCGTGCTGCAGCGCGACGTTGCGCTCGGCGGCATCGAGTTTGCGCCCATCGCCAGCTTCGGCGGCGTTTTTGACGGCAACGGGCACACCATCTCGGGGCTGAGCATTACGGACGGCGTTTCGCCGGCGGGGCTGTTCGGCGCCGTGGCGGCGACCGGCGTTGTGCGCGATCTGACCGTCGAGGGCGTCGTTTCCCCGTCGGGAGACGGGGACGCCGTCGGCGGCATCGCGGGCGTGAACCGGGGGACGATCCTCGGCTGCGCGTTCGTCGGCACGGTCGAGGGGGAAAAGCGCGTCGGCGGCGTCGCGGGCGAAAACGCGGCGACCGGCGTTATCCGTCGGTGCAGCGTGAACGGCGGCGTGTTCGGCAAGAACATGACCGGCGGCGTCGCGGGCGTGAACCACGGCACCGTGTCGCTTTGCACGAACCGCGCCTATGTGAACACAAACACGATCGACCCGACGCTCTCGTTCGACCGGCTCGATCTGAACCTCGCGACGGGGATCGCCGGTCTCGCAAGCCCCGATATCTACAACGTCACCGTCGACAGCGGCGGCATCGCGGGCTTTTCGGACGGGACGCTGGTCGGCTGCCGGAACCAGGGGAGCGTCGGCTATCAGCACATCGGCTACAACGTCGGCGGCGTCGCGGGCCGCAGCAGCGGGCACATCGCCACCTGCACGAACGAGGGCGCCGTTTACGGGCGCAGAGAGGTCGGCGGCATTGCCGGCATGGCGGAGCCGTATGTAAAGCTCGATTTGAAGGAAAGCTCGCTGGAGCAGGTGCGAAACGAGCTGGACGCGCTCAGCCGCGCGGTCGACAAGACGGTGTCCGACGCCGAAAACGCCTCGGACAGCGTTTCCGCGCGCCTTACCGAGATCGGGCGGGGCGTGGACGAGGCGACGGATCGGGCGCAGACGCTCACCGGGCGCCTTTCGGACCGCTATGACGAGACGATCACGGAAATCAACCGCGGCAGCGACGTCGCGGATACGGCGATCGAGCAGCTCTATCAGGTGTCCGACGGACTGGTCGAGGCGTCCGACGCCTTCACCGCCGCGGCGGACCGTCTGGAGCGCGCCATTTCGGCGTTCACGATCCCGGACGTTTCCGACAAGGGGCTGTTTGACGACCTGAGCCGCGCGGCGGGCGAGCTGCGTGCCTCCGCCCTCATTCTGGACGCGGGCGTGCGGGAGATCCGCGGCGGACTCGCCCAGGTGGACGAGGCGGTCGGCCCCGAAGACGAAACGATGAGCCGGAGCGAGTGGCGCAAGCAGTCCTCCGACGACCTTGCCGGCATCTGGAACGGGCTGGGGACGGCGGCGCAGGGTATGAGCGAGGTGTCCGCCGCGTTCCGCGCGCTCTCGGAGCTGGCGTCAAAAGCGTCGGAGAGCGGCGGCGCGACGACGCCGGAAGAGCTTCGGCAGGAGATCGAGGACCTGTATGCCGCCCTCGGGAGCGAGGGCTTGCGGCAGGGGGTGACGGATCTTGAAACCGGACTGGACGGCGCGCGGAGCAGCATGAACCACCTTGCGGCGATCACGAAGCTGTCGCCGGAGAAGCTCACCGCCGGCATGGAGCAGATCGAAAACGGCTTTTCGATCCTCGCCGACGGGCGGCCGGGCACGGACGGCGGACATGGGGCTGCGTACCATTTTGCCGCCGCGATGGGCGCGCTGCAAGACGCCTCGTCCGACGCGGAGCGTATGTACAATGCGCTGCGCGACGCGGCGAAGAGCGAGCAGAAGGCGCTCGACGAGATGGACGCGGCGGCGTCCGGCTTCCGCGGCGCGCTTTCCGAACTGACCGCCGCGCTCGGCGATATGAAGAGCCTGGTGGGCTATCTGCGCAGTCAGGACCGCCTGCAGTTCAAGACCCTCGGCGACGAGACGGACGCCGAGGCGGACGCGCTCTACGATGCGATGCGGGGCGTTTCCGACCAGCTGGAGCTTCTCAACCGGGACGTGAGCGCCTCCTCCGACACGGTGCTGGAGGACGTGCGCCAGATCAACCGCCGCTTCACCGCCCTGATGAACACGCTGCTCGACGTGGTGGAGGACGCCGAGGGGGTGAGCGCTTCCTCGGTGGTGGAGGACACCTCGGACGAGGACATCGAGGAGGCTGTGAACGGCAAGATCCTGCTTTGCAGCAACTCCGGCGAGATTGCCGGCGACATCGACGCGGGCGGCATTGCCGGCGCGATGATGGTCTACAATGAGCTGGACCCGGAGAACGACGCGGAATCGGTCTCCTCGGCGTTCCACCGGCGCTATGAGCTCAAGTGCGTTTTGCAGGACTGCGTCAACACCGGCGCCGTCACCGGGAAGCGCGACAACGTCGGCTCCGTTTGCGGCAGCGCGACGCTTGGCGTCATCAGCGGCTGCGAGGCGTACGGCGCGGCGGAGAGCGAGGACGGAGACTGCGTCGGCGGCATTGCCGGCTATGGGGACGCCGTTGTGCGCAAGTGCTGGGCGAAGTGCGCCCTTTCCGGCGCGCAGTATGTCGGGGGCATCGTCGGCTCCGGACGGACGGAGCGCTCGCACCTGCGCGTGGAGGACTGCCGCGCGCTGGTGCAGGCGGCGGACGGCGCGCGCTACGCCGGCTCCATCTTGGGCGCCGACACGGGCGTCGTGTCCGGCAACCTGTTCGTCAGCGACGTCCTGCCGGGCATCAACCGCGTGAGCGAGCGGGGCAGGGCAGAGCCGGTCACCTATGCGCAGCTTCTGGCGGAGGACGGCGTGCCGCGCGCGTTTCAGAGCTTCACGCTGCGCTTTGTGGCGGACGGGCAGACCGTCCGGACGGAGCGCTTCGACTACGGGGCAAGCTTAGACTCGTCCGTGTTTCCCGCCATTCCCGCGCGGGAGGGGCAGTTTGCCCGCTGGGATCGGACGGAGCTGAAAGACCTGCGCTTCGACACCGTCGTCACGGCGGTCTACGAGCCGCGCGTCGCGGCGCTGGAGAGCGGCATGACACGCAGCGCAGCGCGCCCCGTGTTTCTCATCGAGGGCGCGTTCGACGACGCGGCGAGCCTGGAAGCGTCGCCGGCGGTCTACGATTTCAGCGAGGGGCGGAACAATCTCTTCAGCCGGCTGCGCTCCTACCGGCGGACGCTGCTGGAGCAGTGGCAGCTTCTGCTTCCGGAGGACGGCGCGCCGTCACGCATTACCGGGTCCTGCAGCGCTTCCGGAAATGTACATACATTGAATGTCAGCTGGAAACGGGGCGGACGCACCAGATCCGCGTCCACATGGCCTCCATCGGCCATCCCGTGCTGGGAGACCAGGTCTACGGACCTGCGAAGGACCCGTATCACCTGGAGGGCCAGACGCTGCATGCCATGGTTCTTGGGTTCGTTCATCCGCGCACCGGAGAGTACATGGAATTCACCGCCCCCCTCCCGGATTATTTTTTGGGACTTCTGGAGACATTTACAAAGCAGGGCTGAACGATTAAAATAATAGTGTATGAAATTATCGTCTCAGGAGGTGTGCATTATGGCAGATAAACTGATAGTGACCATTGGTCGGCAGACTGGCAGCGGCGGGCGTAAAATCGGCCAGATGCTCGCGGAAAGGCTCGGCGTCAAGTGCTATGACAAAGAGCTTCTGGACCGGGCGGCGAAGGAGAGCGGCCTCTGCCGGGAGCTTTTTGAGAATAACGACGAGAAGCCGACGAACAGCTTTCTCTATTCTCTTGTGATGGATACCTATTCCCTCGGCTATTCCTCATCACCCTATGTGGATATGCCCATCAACCAGAAGATCTTTCTGGCGCAGTTCGACACCATCCGGAACCTGGCTTCGGCGGAGTCCTGCGTGATCGTAGGACGCTGCTCGGATTA
>CACZCL010000131.1 GCA_902779695.1 Oscillospiraceae bacterium
CGCTGGGCGCAGCCGCGGGGGCGGGGTGATAGGCGGGCGCATAGCTGCTGCCGCGGCCGCCGCCGGCGGACTCAACCGTGACGTCGTAGCTTACGCCGTTGACGGTGACCTTGTACTGCTTAACCATAGTGATTTTCTCCTTATTTTATATAGATTTTTTGATGCTCGTGATGTTCCAGCCCCGCGACGAGGTGCCCTGTTCCTCCGAAAGCACCGCCATGATGACCGCAAGGACGTCCTGCGAAACGGCGTCGGAGGTCTGCGGGTGCGCCTCGGCGACCTTCTTGACCTCCGCCATGGTGTCGCCCGCCTTCGTCGGCTGCTGCTTGGGCTGCATACTGACCATGACTTTTCCCATGATCATGGTCAGGAAGATAATGCAGATCAGGCCGAAAAAGACCGTGCCGATGCCCATCAGAACGACGAACAGCTTACTGTATTCCGCTACTGCCATTGACTTTCCCCTTTCCTAGAGTTTATTTGGAGCCGCGATGCAATGTCATTGCATCGCCAGCACGTCGACAAACGCCTGGATGGCGGTAGCCGCCTGGCCGAAGTCGCGCAT
Organism: Oscillospiraceae bacterium; assembly: GCA_902779695.1. Classification (GTDB taxonomy): domain Bacteria; phylum Bacillota; class Clostridia; order Oscillospirales; family Oscillospiraceae; genus Hominicoprocola. The sequence goes on from CACZCL010000131.1 coordinate 566, forward strand.
CTGCTGATCCACGCCCAGCTTGATGAACGGGATCTTGTGCGCGTCCAGCGCCTTCTTGAGATAGGGGTACTCCATCTCCTCGGGGTCGCAGAACTGCTGCATGAACAGCACCAGGCCCTGCGCGCCGGACTCCTCGACCAGCTTCGCCACGAACTCGCCGCGGCGGTTCTGCTCGCTCGCCTCGTCGTAGAGCAGCACGTCGTAATCCTGATCGGCGAACTGCTTGCACAGCGCCGTCATCGGGTCGCCGGTCTCGTCCGCGTCCACGCGGATGCCGCGGGACTCGTGGGCGACGTCGTCCGCCGCGATGGCGACCTTGTTGTCCTTGAGCACCTTCAAAAGCGCCGGGGAATCGACGACGATGCCGCTCGTGACGATCTTGACGCCGTTCCACTTGGCGGCGGGCAGCTTTGCAAGCTCGGCGTTGAGCGCCTCCAGCTTCTCGGTATGCTCCGCCTTGCGCATGAAGAACGCGGACTTGAGCACCGCGCTGCGCATGATCGGGTCGATCACGTCGCAATGCTCGTTGGCGAGCTTTACGAACGCGCGGCGCGCGGCGCGGGAGCGGTTGTAGACCTTGATGGCGGCGCTGAGCTCGTCGTCGGTGATCTTGCTGCCGCGGATCTTCTCCAGCTCGGTCTTGACATGGGTGTACTGCGCGCGGCAGAACTCCATGCCGAAGTCCGGACGGCGGAACTGCGGGTGCGCGAGGAAGATCGTCGGGAGCTTTCCCTCCATCGCGACGCGGATGTTCTGCGTCATCGGGCGCAGCGTGTCGCAGATGGCGGGCGTGATGACGCCGTCGAGCAGGTCGCAGGTGCCGTCGAGCAGCATCTCCAGATCGAGCTGGGCGATCGTGCAATAGAACGTCGCGCAATACTCCTTCGCCTTGGCGATCGTCTTCTTGTTGCTGCCCCACATGCCGAGCGGCACCATGCCCGCCGCCTCGACGAGCTCCTCCGGCGCGTAGTAGGGCATAACGCCGATGCACTTGAAGCCGGCGTCCTTGTACTTTTTCAGCTGTGCCTTGGGGCTTGCGGCGACGGCGGCAAACTCCTGAACCATCGTTTCAATACTCATCGTTTCCGCCCTCCCTCACTTTTTGTTTGCCTGCATGGCCTCGACCAGACCCTGCACGCGTGTCTCATACTGCGCCTCGTTGAAGTTGCGCGGATCCGCCTGGTCGCCGTCGAAGCCGGCGCAGGGGACGCCGAGGTCGCGCGTGAAGCGGCGCTGCATCTCCGCCATATAGCCGGACCACGGCTTGCAGGAGCGGTTGTAGTGGACGAGCACGCCATCGACCTTGTTGTCGCGGCAGATGCCCTCGCGCCAATCGACGCCCTGCTCGATGCAGACGCTGTTCGGCGCCTTGCAGTACGCCTTGACCATCTCGTCGTAGTTGTTGTAGACGAAGCCGAAGGCGGGGGCATAGACGACGGCGGTGACGTTCACGCCGTTCGCCTTGAGCGGCTTGAACAGGTTCGGGAGCTTCGGCCAGCAGGGGATGCCCTCGAACATGACGCGGTACTGCTCCGGGAACGGCAGCGTGGAGGTGCCTTCCTTGATGTTCTTCTCAAGGTCCTGGGAGAGCAGCTCGAACGCGTCGGCGGCGGCGCTCTTGCCGCGGGCGGTGACGACGTCCGCCATGTGGTTGAACAGGTCGAAGCCGCTCATGGGCGCGGGCTTGTACTGGAGGTAATCGCAGACCTTCAGCCAATTCTGCGCGGTGCGGTTCGCGTGCTTACATGCGTCGTCGAACTTCTTCTCGTCGAACTTCTTGCCGGTGAGCTTCTCCAGATCCTTGATCGCGTTGTCGAACTGGGAGCGGATGTACTTCACATAGTCGTCGTTGACCTCGACGGTGTTGTTGTACGGCACGTCGATCATGATGAGCGGAATGTTGCACATGCGCGCGATGTTCTCGTACCACTTGGTCATGCAGTTGCAGATGTTGTTGCAGCACAGCACGAAATCAGGCTGCGGAATGCGCATCTGCTTGTAGGGCTGGATCGCGTTGAGACGCAGCTCCTTCTCCCTGCCCTCGGGCAGCGCCTCGATCTCGTGGATATCGTCGAGGACGATGAAGGGCTTCATGGTCTTGGGGTCCTTCTTGGGCTTGCCGGTCGCCTCGTCGATGACGACGTTGCCGTTCTCGTCCTTGAGGGGCTTGCCGCTGTTGGGGTCGATGACGAACTCGCCGGTCTCCAGATCGACCTTGCGCGCGGCGCGCTTGCCCGCCGCGTAGGCAAGGGAGATGCGGGCGTAGCCGCAGATATCGTTGTCGAAGCCCAGATCCTCGGCGGCCTGGCACATGATCTCGCCGTCGCGCTGGGCGGCGATGCCGGCCGCCTGGTTCTCGGGATACATGACGTTCAGGTCGAACGCCTCCGCCAGCTCGCAGGGGAACTTGGAGCTGGACCAGCCGACGAGCTTACCCTGCTTCTTGGCCTCGCGGGCGTCCGCATAGACGTCGTCCACGACCTTGCGCAGCGCCAGCACGCCGGGGCTTACTTCTTTTGCCATAGTGATATCTCCTCCTCTGTCGGATGATTTGGTTTACTTTGACGCCTTCTGGAAGGCGAACAGGGCGGCGCCGAGCGCGCCGTTGTACTGGGTGAGCGGGCTGGTATAGATGTCGTGCTGAAGCTGATCCTGCAGCGCGCGCACGATGCCGTGGTTCTGCGCCACGCCGCCGGTCATCACCACCTGATCCCGCACGCCGACGCGGTGGCAGAGCCCCACCACGCGCGAGGCGACGGAGCGGTGGATACCGGCGATGATGTCGCACTTGTCGGTGCCCATCGCGAGCTGGGAGATGACCTCGCTCTCGGCGAACACCGTGCAGGTCGAGCTGATACCGATCTCGCGGGTCGAGCGGTCGCCGAGATCGCCGAGGTCGCGGGTGTTGACCTCCAGCACGCGCGCCATCACGTCAAGGAAGCGCCCCGTGCCGGCGGCGCATTTGTCGTTCATCACGAAATTGCGCATCTGGCCGTCCTCGATCTCGATGACCTTGACGTCCTGCCCGCCGATGTCGATGACCGTGCGCACCTGCGGGAAGAGGAACGCGGCGCCCCGCGCGTGGCAGGAAAGCTCGCTCATCTGCATATCGGCAAGGCCGTCGAGCGAGTTTCTGCCGTAGCCGGTGGCGAGGACGAAGTCCATCTGCTCGCGCGTCATCTGCGCGTCGGCAAGCACGCCCTCGATCGCGCGCTGGGGGCCGGAGGTTCCGGTGCCGACGGCGACGAGGGATTTGCCGACGATCTCCGCGCCGTCCTTGAGGATCACGCATTTCGACGCGGTGGAACCGACGTCGATGCCCATGGTGTAAATGCTCATAAATAAAAGCCTCGCAGAGTTTCGCGCCGCGCACGGCGCGAAAGAATTTTAATCATTTTTTCCGACGACACGTGCGTCAGAAAAAATTCTTTGCGCGGAGCGAACATGTGCCCGCAAGGGCGTGCGACGAGCGGAGTGAAGCCTTCTCAAAGTAAAGCGGTTTCCCGCTTTACTTTGAAGAATAGAGGTTGTCGAAGTCGCGGATGATGCGCGGCAGCAGCATCTGATGGAACGGGCAGATGCTCGCCGGGTTCTGGTAGCAGGCGTTGACGAACGCCTGGATGTACGGACGCATATCGTTCATGTCCACGATTTCGTCGCACAGGCCCAGCTTCGCGCAGTACTTCGGGCGGGACTTGTCGCTGTACTCCTGGATGAGCTTGTTCATCTTGTCGATGGTGGGCTGGAGGTCGTTGCCGGCCTTCTGCTCCTTGACCAACCGGCGGGCGTACATCGCGGTCGCCGCGGTCTCGCCGTGCATGACGTAGATCTCGGTGGTCGCCGTGCCGAGGGAGAAGGCGTTGTTATCGTTGCCCTGCGGGCCGCCGAGGACGTAGTGCGCGGCGGCGGTGCCCTTGCGCAGCGTGATCTCCATCATCGGCAGGTTGCTGGACT
>CACZCL010000132.1 GCA_902779695.1 Oscillospiraceae bacterium
ATACTGATATTTAACTAAACGCTTTAAAAATCCAAGAGCGAGCCGTGATGCTGTGAATGATCTCGGCGGACAGCGTACAGATGGTGTCGCAGAGTCGGTCAACCACCTTATCCAGCGTTGCGAATACCTCGTTTCGGAATCCTATCTTGCGAAGCTCTTTCCATATCTGTTCGATAGGATTCATCTCTGGCGTGTATGGCGGAATGAAGAACAGCTCTATTTTTTCGGGTACGCAAAGCGATCCGGCTTTGTGCCAGGCGGCTCCATCGCAGCACAAGAGAATATAATCATCGGGATACTGCTTCGATAGTTCTTCCAGAAAGATGTTCATGCACTCCGTATTGCAATACGGCATGATCAGAAAGCAGGAATCGCCGGTCAGGGGTTCTACCGCGCCGTAAGCATAGCGGTACTCCCTGATATGATGGCATGGCACAGACGGTCGAAAACCTTTTTGACACCAGCAGTATTTCGGCTTGTTGATGCGTCCAAAGCCCGCTTCATCCTGAAAGAATAAACGGACTTTCTTCTCGTTGTGGAAAACTTCCGTCAATTCCCTGATCCGCCTGTTAATTTTTTTGAGGTCGCAATGACCTCGTCACTTGCCTTCTTCGGGTGCTTGCTTCGCGGCATTACCTTCCTCCAGCCATGACGATGCAACACAAAATAGATCTGGCTGTTTCCTATCGGATGATCCACTTGCTGCTGATATGCCGCTTCTATTTCGCTGATCTCAACGAGCTCTCCTCGCTCTGCGCGTTCTTTGAATGGAGCCAGTATTTCGGCTTCCTTTTCCACGCTCATGTTGCGGCGATTTCCTCTGTAGTGGTTCCCGGAGATCGCGTCCAGTCCGCCTTCCCGATATTTTCTGACCAACGTAGTGATATACGCCGGGTGAAATCCGGATTCTTTTGCCACTTCCTCGGAGCTCATTCCTTTTGCGCGCAGCTCCAAAGCCTTCAGTCTGGCCTCTGCTCGTTTGTCTTTATTTTCTTTCCTTACGCGCGCTATTTTCTCGATTTCTTCTAAACTAAATTTATACCTCGACGACATTTTCATCACCCAGACACAGTATACCTCATCTGTTTGTAATATTAAATAGTTTTATTAAATTTTAGTATCCTCGACGACATTTTCATCACCCAGACACAGTATACCTCATCTGTTTGTAATATTAAATAGTTTTATTAAATTTTAGTATAAAACGCTCCCAAGACGAAAAAAGCGGCGGCGATGCGAGGCATCGCCGCCGCTTTTTTCGTTACTTCCGCTTTTTGCCGAGATACGCTTCCTTGACGGTCTCGTCCGCCAGAAGCTCCGCTCCGGTGCCGCTCATCGTGATGCGGCCCGTCTCAAGGACGTAGGCAAGGTCGGCGGTCTTGAGCGCCATATTGGCGTTCTGCTCGATGAGCAGGATCGTCACGCCCTGCTTGTTGATCTCCCGGATGATGTCGAAGATGCCCTGCACCACCAGCGGCGCGAGGCCCAGCGACGGTTCGTCCATCATCAGCACCTTCGGGCGCGACATCAGGCCGCGACCCACCGCCAGCATCTGCTGCTCGCCGCCGGAGAGCGTGCCCGCCAGCTGCCACGAGCGCTCCTGCAGGCGCGGGAACAGCTCGTAGACCCACTGGATATCCTTCTGGATACCCTCCTTATCCTTGCGGAGATACGCGCCCGCCATCAGGTTTTCCAGCACCGTCAGGTTCGCGAACACGCGCCGCCCCTCCGGCACCTGCGCGATCCCCGCCTCCAGCACGGCGTTGATGGGCTTGCCCAAAAGCTCCTGCCCGTCGTAGGTGACGGAGCCCGCCTTCGCCTTCACAAGCCCCGAGATCGTGCGCAGCGTCGTGGATTTGCCCGCGCCGTTCGCGCCGATGAGCGTGACAATCTTGCCGTCCGGCACCTCCATATCAATGCCGCGCAGCGCCTGAATGCCGCCGTAGGCAACCTGAAGGTTTTCGATTTTAAGCATCGTCGTCCACCCCCAGATACGCGTCGATGACGCGCTGATTGTTCTGGATCTCCTCCGGCGTGCCGCTGGCGATAAGCTTGCCGAAGTCGATGACGTAAATGCGGTCGGAGATGTCCATGACGAGGTCCATGTGATGCTCGATGAGCAGGATCGTCATGCCGAATTCGCTGCGGATGCGCCCGATGAACGCCGTCAGCTCGTCGGTCTCCTGCGGGTTCATGCCCGCCGCCGGCTCGTCGAGCATCAGAAGCTGCGGCTTGGTGGCAAGCGCCCGGGCGATCTCCAGCCGGCGCTGCTTGCCGTAGGGCAGGCTGGTCGCCAGCTCGTCGCTCACGTCCTCCAGCTCCACGATGCGCAGCAGCTCGCGCACCTCGGCGCGCTGCGCCTCCTCCTCCGCCCGGTTTGCGCGGAAGGTGGCGGAGAGGAAGCCGCTGGTGCGGCGCATATGCTTCGCGATCAGCACGTTGTCGAACACGGTCTGCGTCTTCCACAGGCGGATGTTCTGGAACGTGCGTGCCATACCCAGCGCCGTGATGCGGTCCGGCGTCGGGTTCAGCACCGGCTCGTTCGCGAACTTCTCCGCGTCGGAGCCCTTGTACTGCTTTTTCATCTTGCCCTGCGGGTGGTTGCGCACGATGGGCTTCCCCAGGAAGGATACCATGCCGTTGGTCGGCTCGTAAACGCCGGTGATCGCGTTGAACGCGGTGGTCTTGCCCGCGCCGTTGGGGCCGATGAGCGCGACGATCTCGCCCTCGTTGACCTCCATCGAAAGATCGTCCACCGCGACGACGCCGCCGAACTGCATCGTGACGTTGTCAAGCCGCAGGACGTTCTTTTTCTCACTCACGGCCCGTCACCTCCTCCGCTTTCTTCGCCCTTTTGCGCCGGAGGCCGGCGAGCGCCTCGGGCAGCTCGCGGTCGCCCATGATGCCCTTGCGGAAGAACAGCACCACGATCATGATGATGATCGAGAACACGACGAGGCGGAAGCCGTTGCGGAACACCGTGGGCGCGGTGATGCCGAGGAAGCTGCCCGAATCCAGGCCGCGCAGCCACCACTCGGACGCCGAGATGAACAGCAGCGCGCCGATCACGGAGCCGGAGATCGAGCCGATGCCGCCGAGCACGACCATCAGCAGGATCTCGTAGGTCATGGCGGACTTGAAGTTGTTCGCCTGCGCGATGGAGAGCACCATCGCCATCGTGGCGCCGGAAACGCCGGCGAAGAAGCAGCTCGTGCAGAACGCGAGCATCTTGTGCCGGGCGAGGTTGATGCCCATTGCCTCCGCCGCCACCTCGTCGTCGCGGATCGCCTTGAACGCGCGGCCGTAGGTCGAGTTGACCAGCAGCACGATCAGCGCGATGCACACCGTCGCGATCAGCACCGGCACGAAGGTCGAAAGGCTCACGGTCGCGCCGCCGAGCGAGAGCTTGAAGGTCGAGCAGCGCGCGAAGTTCTTCAGCAGGTTCGACCCGTTGGTCACGGGGCCGAGCTTCTTCCACTGGAAAATGGCGCGGATGATCTCGGCGAAGCCCAGCGTCGCAATGGCGAGGTAATCGCTCTTGAGGCGCAGCACGGGCAGGCCGATCAGATACGCGAACACCGCCGCGACCAGCCCCGCCAGCAGCACGGCAAGCAGCACGCCCAGCGCCGTGCCGAAGGCGCCGATGGCATTGCCCAGCACCTCCGGCAGCGAGACGCGCACCGCGGCGTCAAAATACTGGTACACGGTGTCGCGCGCGTCGGAGGGGATGGAGAAGATCGCGTAGGTGTACGCGCCGATGAGCATGAAGCCCGCGTGGCCGAGTGAGAAAAGCCCCGTAAAGCCGTTGAGGAGGTTCATGGACACGGCGGCGAGCGCGTAGACCGAGCCCTTTTGCAGCACGGTCAGCAGCATATAGAGCTTGCTCGTCGGCGCGATGATCTGGTCGAGGAGCAGCACCACCGCGAGGAACGCGAGCACCGCGACAAGGGAAACGAGGTTTTTCCGGTTGGCTTCCTTTTTGTCTAACATGGTTCGCCCTCCTTCCCTTACACCTTGTCCGTCGCCTTCTCGCCGAACAGGCCCGTCGGCTTGAAGACCAGAATGACAATCAGCAGCACGAAGGTCACCGCGTCGGAGAAGGTGGAAAAGTCCATCTGCTCGGCAATGGCGCCGTGCGTGATCAGGATGGTGTCGAGCCCTTTGATCAGGCTTTCGGAAATGCCGATGATGAACGCGCCGACCACCGCGCCGGGGATCGAGCCGATGCCGCCGAACACCGCCGCGACAAACGCCTTGAGGCCCGGCATGGCGCCCGAGGTCGGGACGATGCCGGGATAGTTCGAGAAGAACAGCAGCGAGCCGATCGCGGCGAGGAAGGTGCCGATCACGAAGGTCACCGAAATGACGTTGTTGATGCGAATGCCCATCAACTGCGCGGTCTCGAAATCCTTGGACACGGCGCGCATCGCCATGCCGACCTTCGTGTGGTTAATGAGGTACACCAGCGCGAACACGAGCGCGACGGTCAAAAACGGCGTGATGACCGTCACGCGCGTCGTCGTCGCGCCAAGCACGGTGACCTTATCGGAGATCCACGGGATCTGCGGATAATTCTTGTTCAGTCCGCCCGTGATGTACAGCGCGAGGTTTTGCAGCAGGTAGCTCACGCCGATGGCGGAGATCATCACGGACATGCGCGGCGCCGTGCGCAGCGGCTTGTACGCCACGCGCTCGATCGTAAAGCCGAGCAGCACCGTCAGGGCGATCATCAGCGGGATCGCCGCGTAAAGCGGCATTGCCGCCGCAAAATAGACCATCATCAGTCCCGCGACCATGAACACGTCGCCGTGGGCGAAGTTGATCAGGCGCAGGATGCCGTACACCATCGTATAGCCGACGGCGATGAGGGCATACTGTCCGCCCACCGAGATCCCCGAGAGGATATACGGCAGCACGGTATTCCACAAGCTCACGAGGGTTTTCCCCCTTCCCAATTTTGCTTTCCTTCAAGGGAACCGGCGGGAGCGAGCGCTCCCGCCGGTCCGTCGGGTTCGGTTCCGGTTACTGGACGGTCGCGACGGTCACGAAGTCCCACGCGCCGGTGGTGGTGTTGCACTCCTTGACGAACGCGCTGTCGCGCTTGGCGTCGCCGATCTCATCGAAGGCGATCGCGCCGGTCACGCCGGTGTAGTTGAGGCTGGGCAGCGCCTTGAGCACGTCGGCGGGCTTGGTGGAGCCGGCCGCCTTGAGCGCCTCAAGCGCGACGAAATAGGCGTCGTAGCCCATCGCCGTGACGGCGGCGAGCTCGTCGTTGCCGCCGTTGTTCGCCTTGGCGGTGGAATCCTCGTTGATCCACTTCTTGATGCCCGCGTCGAAGTTGGCGTCCGCGCCCTCCTGATAGAAGGTCGTCACGCAGATCTTCAGGCTGGAGCCCTTCGCCGCCTCAAGGATGACGTTGGAGTCCCAGGTGTCGCCCGCCAGAATGGGCATACCCAGATTCTGGGCGTCCGCCTTGGCGATGATCTGCGCCGCCGCCTCGGTCGAAACCGGGGAGAAGAACACGTCGCAGCCCTGGTTCTGGGCGTTGGTGATATAGGTGGAGTAGTCGCTGGTGCCCTC
>CACZCL010000133.1 GCA_902779695.1 Oscillospiraceae bacterium
GTAACCGATGGAACGCCGTGTGCGGTGAAAGCCGCATGCACGGTGTGAAGCGGGGGAAAAGCCCGAGATCATATCAGAGGCTTACCTATCGCTATATCCCGACGTACCGCTTACGGCAAACGCGATCAGCAGCTTTTCGGGCAATCCCCCGCCGCCCGACGACAGCACGCTTACGATCTACAAGCGCGAGATTGGAACAAATACGCTTTTGGACGGCGCTGTCTTTGAAATCCTTTACCCCGATGGCAGCTCCTACGGCAGCTTCTCAACGGAGGGCGGCGTGATCTCGGTCCCCATTCATATTTACGGCAATTATACCGTGACGGAGCTGACGCCGCCCGCGTATCATCTTTTGGCGGAGGAACGAACGCAGCACGTCACCGTGACCGCGCTCAATCCGGGCGTCTTGACGTTTTGGGATGAGCCTTACGGGAACTTGCGCGTCCACAAAACGAGCAATACCGGCGAAAATCTCGTCGGCGTCACGATCCAGATCAAGAATCTGGAGACCGGCGCAACGCAGACCGCAAAGACCGGCCCTGGCGGAGTATGCACTTTTACGCAGCTCAAACCGGGCGGTTACGAGGTGCGCGAGACCGCGGGCATCGAGGGCTGGACTCTCGACGATGAAGCGGTCAAGACCGCGACCGTCATTTCCGGCGAAACCTCCGAGGTGCGCTTCGTAAACAAGGAGCGCCCCGGTCTCAGAGTCCGAAAATATGACCGCTCCAAGGAAAAGCTGGCGCTCATGCCGGACGTCACCTTTGAAATTTGGCGCGATGGCACGTCGCTCGGCAGATTTACGACGGATTTCCAGGGCGAGATCCGTTTGCTCAACGCGCAGCCGGGAACATATCTGGTGCAGGAAGTCGATACGGGCAACCCCGGCTTCGTGCTTGACCGCACACCGCAGCAGATCGAGCTGCGCGCCGGCGACGGCATCCGCGACCTTGTGTTTTTCAATGACCGCAAGCCCTCGATCAACCGGCTCATCAAGGTGGATTCGAGCGACCTTGCCAAACCGATTGACAACGCGGTCTTTGAGATCAAGGCGGTGGACGGCAGCTACGGCCCCGTTGAACTGCGGACGCAGGACGACGGCACGATCAGTCTTGAAAACCTTCCCTGCGCGCCCGAGGGCACAGCGTATGTCGTGACGGAGAAATCCTGCGCGGGCTACGTCATCGACGACGCGCAGCGCATCATCCAGCTGTACCCGAACGACAAGGCGCAATTCACCTTTACCAACAGCCGCCTGCCCCAATTCCACCTTCTCAAGCTGGACAGCAAGGGCAAGCCCGTCGCGGAAGCAAGCTACCGTCTGGCGAAGATCGAGGATGGCAGCCGATACCTTGACAAAGCGACGTCGAGCACGGGCGAGATCCTTTGGACGGATCTGGAGCCGGGCGTCTACTCGCTCGTCGAAACATCCACGAGAAACGACCTGCTGCTCGACACCAAGGAATACCACATCGAAATGTTCCCAGGCAAAACGAGCGAGATCGTGCTGGAGAACCATTACCGTCCCAACCTCTACGTCTACAAGTTCACGGCGGGCAAGGAGGACGAACCCGTCGCAAACTGCGTTTTCGAGGTGCGCGCGGCGGACGGACACAGCGTAGACGAAATCAGGACAAGCGCGGATGGGCGCGCGGAGCTTCGCAATCTGCTGCCCGGCGTCTATGAGATCACCGAGAAATCCGTCCCGAACGATTGGCTGAAGGACGCGCCGAGCCAGCTCGTCACGCTTTACCGCGACCGTGACCGCACGGCGTACTTCTACGACCACCGCAAGCCGAACATCACGGTGCGGAAGGTTTCGAGCGTGACCGGCGACCTGCTGCCCTCGGCAAAGTTCCATGTGGAATACGCCTCGGATGCCACAAGCACCGGCGAGCTGAACGACCTCGGCTATTTCTACACGGGGGCGGACGGCACCTTCACGCTTACCCATCAGAAAAGCGGGTGGTTCAAAATCACCGAGGTCGAGCCGCCCACGGGCTTCGCGCTGAACGCGGAGCCGCAGGAATTTTACCTCGCGGCGGGCGATTCCAAGACGATCACCGTGGAGGACACGCCGCTAAGCGCCCTCGTCATCTGGAAGTTCGATTCCGTGACGAAGGCGGCGCTTTCCTCGTGCTGGTTCGAGATCAAGTATATGACCGAAACCTCCGGCACGGGCGGCACGGTCATCAAGACCGTCCAGACGGGGCCGAACGGCGCCGCGACCGTCACGGGGCTGAAAAAGGGGACATACATCGTTTCGGAATTATCCAGCGATGGGCAGCACGTCATCGACACGCCGCCGCAGACGGCGTTCATCTCCGGTAATGAGCAGGACATCGTCGAGCTGTTTTTCGGCAACACGCCCAAGGGCGCGGTTTTGATCCGCAAGACGGACGGCGAGGGCAAGGCGCTGCGCGGCTGTGAGTTTCTGGTGACGGACTCCACGGGCGCGCTCATCGGCGATAACAACGGCAAATATGTGACGGACGCCTCCGGCTGCGCGCTGGTCGAGAACCTCGATCCCGGTACGACGCTTGTTATCAAGGAGACGAAGTGTGCCGACGACAGCTACGTCCTCGACGATGTGGCGCAGAGCGTGCGCGTCAAGCCCGGCGTCACGGTGCAGGCTGATTTCGTCAATCTGAAAAAAGGCAATCTGCTCATCCTGAAGCAGAGTTCCATAGACAAAAAGACGCCCATCGAAGGCGCGCTCTTTGAGCTGCGTTACGCGGACGGCCGCTATGTCGATCAAGCGGGCGGCAAGCTGTCCAACAACGGGCAGTATTATACGGACGCTGAGGGCAAGATCCTTGTAACGGGCATCTGCGGTACGGTGGTGGCGACCGAGATCGCCAGTGCGGCGGGCTACTCCATCGACGAGGCGACACGCACGCAGACGGTCGTGGTGCGCCCCGGCGATACCCAGACGCTGCGGTTTTTCAACGTACCGTGGCAAAAAATCATCATCCAGAAATACGCGGACGACGCGAAAAAGACGCCGCTCGCGGGCGTTACTTTCCTGCTGACGGACGGCAACGGCGTGCCCATCGGCGGCGGCAGCGGCGAGTACACCACCAATTCCGCGGGGCAGATCGTGATCTCCGCGCCGGTCGGCTCGGTCATCAAGGCGAAGGAGATCCGCACGATCAAGGGCTACGCGCTCAATCCCACCGTCCAGACCATCACGGTGCAGGCGGGCGGCACGGCGCAAACCGTGATCGTGGGCGCGACAGGCAGCGCCACGGGCGGCGCGACGGTCGTGAACAGCGGCGACGGCTCTGGCAATCAGCTCGATTTCTACAACAAGACGCTCGGCAAGCTCGAACTCGTCAAAACCGACGCCGCGAACAAGCGGACAAGGCTTTCCGGCGCCAAGTATGAAATCCGGCAGATGAACCAGGGGCTCGTTACCACGGTCACGACCGGCGCTGACGGGCGCGTGGTGGTAGAGCTGGGCGAGGGCGACTTCTACGCGGTCGAGGTAGAGGCCCCGGACGGGTACAAGGTCGATCCCGCGCCGCATTACTTCACCGTCAAGGACGGCGAAACGACCACTCTGGAGCTGACCGATAAGGCAATCAGCGGTATCGAGCTGCACAAGATCGACGCGAATAGCGGCGAAGGGATTTACGGAGCCAAATTCCTTGTCTATGACGACAAGGGAAATGTAGTCGGTGAGCTTTCGACGAACGACCGCGGTTTTGCCCGCATTGAGCTGGATGCGGGCCGCTACCGTCTGCGCGAGTTGGAGTGTCAGGGCTACGTTGTGGACACGAAGCTCCGTGATGTGACCGTGAAATCAGGCGGCTTTGCGCTCGTCGAATGGGAAAACACGCCAATCACCGCCCAGATCATGGTGACGAAGTACGCTGCCGAGGCGAACAGCGTCACCGGTCAGGAAGCGGGCACGCCGCTGCAAGGCGCGACCTATGAGATCATCAACCCGCGCAACCTCGCCGTGGTGGCGCACATCACGACGGACGCGCGCGGCATCGCCGCCTCCAAGCCCTTGCCGTTCGGCAGGTATCAGGTGCGCGAGGTATCCAGCCCTGCGTATTGGCAGGTATCGAGCCAGGTGTTTGACGTGACGCTGGAGTATGCGGGGCAGATCATCAAGCTTGCCGCCTACGACAAGCCCTCGGAGCTGGGCGTCGTGCTGACGAAGACGGGCATCAAGGAAGTCCTCGCGGGAAACCGCATGGCGTACACGTTCACGGTGGCGAACACATCGAATGTGCCACTTCAGGAGTTTTATTTCCACGATAAGATCCCGTATGACGTGACGAGCGCGACGGCGATCACCACAGGCACCTATAATCAGCGGCTTAGCTACCGAATC
>CACZCL010000134.1 GCA_902779695.1 Oscillospiraceae bacterium
GCGTCATAGCCCAGCGCGGTGAGCAGCATCTTGGCGAACTGAACGGTCGTCAGGGTGCCGTCCGGGTTGAACTTGCCGTCGCCCACGCCGCCGATGACGCCCTCGGCCGCCAGATACTCAATGTAACCAGCCGCCCAGTGGTTCGCCGGAACGTCGGAGAACTTGGCGCCCGAGCCGGACAGGCCGTCGGCGTTCTTGTTGCCGAGCAGCATGTAGGCGATGATCTTGGCGCCCTCGGAGCGCTTCAGGTTGTCCGTGGGACGGAAACCAGTCTCGTCGCCCGCGAGGATGCCGATGGCGGACATGACGTCAACTGCTTCTTTGTAGTTGATCTTGTCCGCATCCTTGTACGCGGTAGTCGCGGCGTTGGCGCCGACAGTGGCAAGACCGAGGGTCATGACCAGAGCCAGAACCAACGCGAGTAACTTTTTCATAATCAGTTTCGGTTCGTGTGCCCCTCCGGCCCACTTACCGTGGCTAGCCGGTCCCGTAACTAAGCCGGATCGACACTTCGCCCACGGTGATTTGCAGCGTCATACTAACACAAGGGTCAAGGCTTGTAAAGTGGTTTTCGGCATTTGTAACAAAGCTGTAATAATGCCGTCACATTGTTACGAAACGCCGCAAACGCCCTGAATACGCGCAAGCGCGGGCTTTTGCAGCCCGCGCGCACGCGATTTACATAATAATTGCAGCTTCGCCGTTTTGTCAAGCGCCCAGCGCGGCGCGCAGCGCGGCGGCGTCGCCGCGGCACGCCTCCAGCTCCGAAAGCTTCGCGAAAAACGCCTTCGCCGTGTCGTCCAGCTTGAGCCGGCGCACCGTCTTGGCGCTGTAGGCGTCCTTGCGCGCGGCGTACTCCAGCATGCCGTCCAGCAGCGCGCCGCCGCCGGGCGCGAGCAGCGGCGAGTCCGCGCCGGTGTCGAAGAAGGCGCCCTTCAGGCTCCTGGTGATCTTGTTCCACTCCTCATGGTCGGACACGGAGTACACCGCGCTGAGGTTCGCCTCCTCCACCGCGCGCGGGTACTGCCCGACGCTCAGATAATAGTCCACCAGATACGCCGGGATGCTGTTGGACTGCACGCGCGAGAGCTCGTCGGCGTAAACGCTCGCCTGTCCGGGGTGGTTGTCCATGCTCGTGTCGCCCATCGAGGTGACGACGTAGGTGAGCATGACGTCGTTCTTCTCGTACAGGTCCAGCGCGATCGCCTTTTCCATCGTGACGTACGCCTCCTCGTAGGAGTGGAACGTCTGCTTGAGCAGCGCCGCGGCGTAGACGTTTCCGCAGACGCTGAGCAGGAAAATGACCGGCAGCATCATCAAAATCGCGCGCTGCGGCGCCCGCGACGGCGCGCGCACGATCGCCGCGCCGCCGTCCTCCGCGGCGGTCAGCTCCTCCGGCGGCGGCTCCGCCGCGCGCGCGCGCCGCGGGAGCGGGTCGGCGTAGAGGTTGACGATCAGGCCGTAGACCACGTACATCTGGCACAGCGGCAGCGTGATCGAGAGCGACACGTCCCACAGCGCTTGCAGCATACTCATGGCAAGCTGCGCGCACAGCGCGGGATGCACCCAGCGCAGCGCGCCCTCCCGCGCCGGGCGCCGCTTCTTCCACAGCGCCGCCGCCAGCGAAACGAGCGCCGCGACATACAGCGCGAGGCCGATCACGCCGTCCTCCAGCAGGATCTGAACGTAGTGGTTGTGAACGTAGCGCGTGTCGAACTTGAAGTCCTGCACGCGGGAGATGCCCGTCTCAAACGCGCCGACGCCGTTGCCGATCACGGGGCTGAGCCGCCACAGGCGCAGCCCGTCGCGCGCGAGGATCAGACGCAGGATCGTCGACGAGCCGGTGGACATGCCGGTCTGGATGCGGCTCGCCACGAACGGCGGGAACAGCTTGTAGCGCAGCGCGATCTCCTTGCCGTCGATCGCCGCGCGCGAGAGCGTCACGCCCTTCTCCGCCGTGAAGTAGAGGTCGCAGGCGTAGCTGTCGTCCGGCACCGTGAACACCGCGCCGTCCGCCGTGCCGGAATAGATCTCCGTGCCGCCGGATTGCGCCATGATCTGCTCCATGCTCTTGGACACAACGCGCACGTCAACCGCGCCGTCCGCCTGTACGGTCATGGTGTGCTCGCCGGCGCCCGGTCTCGCGCCGCGCTGCAGCCGCCCGCCGAAGGTATAGGGCCCGTAGAGCCGCATCCCCAGCGCCAGATACGCCGCTACGAGCACGATCGCGCCGAGGAGCGCCGCAAGGGCGAGCTTTTGCCGCTTCTCCAGCAGCGCCGCCGCGCGTCCGGCAAGCAGCAGCTCCAGCGCCGCCGTGACCGCCACGTCCGCGAGCAGCAGCGGCAGCACGGCGCCCGTCCCGCCCGTCAGGGCGCGGTACATCGGAAAGGCGAGCGCCATCGCCGGCACGCCGCCTTCCAGCAGTCGGAGCAGCACCGCGCCGCGCCCGCCCGAAGCGGCGAGCAGATAAATAACAAGCGACACGCCGAAGCAGGCGATCGCGCCCATGCTGAAGCCCAGCAGCAGCGCCATCGCGTTCAGCGCCAGCGACGCCGCCCACAGGGCGCGCTGCCACAGCTTCGCCGAGCCGCAGAGCAGCGCGACGGAGAAGATCACGCCCATGGTGGAAAGCGTCGCCTCGATGTTGGCGTTCGCCAGAACGCCGGAAAGTCGCACGCCGCTGAAAACCATCGCGTCGCTCGGCGCGTGCAGCAGGCGGAGCAGCGTCTTGCGCAGCGCCTCTTCGCCGGTGCCGGCGACGCTGAGAAACGCGCAGATCGCGCAGATGCCGGCGCAGACGCCGAGCACCCGCCGCACGCCGCGCCGCCCCAGCTTTTTATGCGTCGCGATCAGCAGGAAAAAGAACAGGGCGAGGAATATCTTATAGAATTGCTGCAAAAAGAACTTGCCGGACATCGCCCACAGCAGCGTCGCCATCGAGAACGCCGCGTAGCCGGCGAAAAGCACCGTCGGCAGGTTGCGCAGCTGCTCCAGGTCGCACACCGCCAGGAGGATCAGAAAGCACACGCCGCCGGCGATCGCCGCGTAGCGGTATCCGACGCTGTAAAAGAGCAGAATGCCCAAAACCGTCAGCGCCGCGCACAGCGGGACCGAAAGCCAGTCCGCCGTCCGGCTGCCGAGAGCAAGCTTTTTCATGCGAAACTATCCGCCTTCCTTCGTGATTCGCCGCGAGCCCACGAAAAGACCGCGCAGCGGTCATTTTACCGCATTCCCGCCGCAGTGTCAAGCGCGCGTCACGCCGGCGCCGGCTCGCCCGCCGGCTCCTCCGCGCGCTCCAGCGCGTCGATCGCCTTCCGGTTGACCTCCTCCGGCGCGTGATAGGTCGGGATCATGCCGCGCAGAATGCCGATCAGCTCCTCGTCCGGTATATCCTCGGTGACGGCGCGGTCGAGAAATTCCAGATCCTCCATGATCTTCTTCGGGTCGATCTCCTGCTGCTGCTCGACGAAGATCTTGCTGTTCTCGGTCTTGAGCAGCGTCTCGCTCTTCATCAGCAGCTCCTCGTAGAGCTTTTCGCCCGGGCGCAGGCCGACCTCCCGGATCTCGATGTCGGCATACGGCTCCAGCCCCGAGAGGCGGATCAGCTTCTCCGCGAGGTCGAGGATCCTGACCGGCTCGCCCATGTCGAGCACAAAGATCTGGCTCTGGCGCGCCATCGCGCCGGCTTCCAGCACCAGCTGCGCCGCCTCCGGGATCGTCATAAAGTAGCGGATGATCCGCTTGTCCGTGATTGTGACGGGGCCGCCCTCCTCGATCTGCCGCTTGAACAGCGGCACCACCGAGCCGTTGGAGCCGAGCACGTTGCCGAAGCGCACGGCGCAGAACTCGGTCGGGCTGTTCACCCGGCTCTGAAGCACCATTTCGCAAAAGCGCTTCGTCGCGCCCATGACGTTGGTGGGATTGACCGCCTTGTCCGTGGAGATCATCACGAATTTTTTGACGCCGAATTTCTCGGCCGCGCGCACAACGTGGTATGTACCGAAGACGTTGTTCTTGATCGCCTCGGCGGGGCAGTTCTCCATCAGCGGAACGTGCTTGTGTGCCGCGGCGTGGAACACCACGTCCGGCCGGTACTGCCGGAACAGGTCGTAGACGCGCTCCTTGTCGCGCACGCTGGCGATCTCCACGCGCAGATCGAGCGTCTCGCCGTAGGCGCGCCGCAGCTCCTGCTGGATGTCGTAGGCGTTGTTTTCATAGATGTCGAGCACGATCAGCGTCTTCGGGGCGCGGCGCGCGATCTGCCGGCACAGCTCGCTGCCGATCGAACCGCCGCCGCCCGTCACGAGCACGGTCTTGCCGCCGAGGAACGCGTCGAGCATCTCCGTGTTGAGCCGGACCGGCTCGCGCCCGAGCAGATCCTCGACCTGCACGTCCTTGACGTTGGCAAGCGTCGCCTCGCCGTTGACGAGCTGGTATACCCCCGGCAGCGTGCGCGTGCGCACGCCCGTCGCGTTGCAGATGTTGAGGATCTCGCTGCGCTGCTGCGGCGTGGCGGAGGGAAGGGCGACAAGGATCTGCGTGATCGCCTCGTTGCGCACGGCGGCGGGGATCACGTCGCGCCCGCCGATGATGGGCACGCTTTCGAGGTATTTGCCCCACTTGTTCTCGTTGTC
>CACZCL010000135.1 GCA_902779695.1 Oscillospiraceae bacterium
CGGGCGCCTCCTCCCGCGCGGGGGCGCTTTGCGCTTCCGGCGCCGCGGGGGCCGCCGGGGCGGACTCCTGCGCGGGGGCGGCGGGCGCGGCAGGCTGCTCCTGCCGCGCGGACGCGTTGCAGCCGGCGAGGGAAAGGGTCAGGGCAAGGGCGAGAACGGCGAATACAAGACGTTTTTTTCTCTTATCTGCCTCCTTTTCCATAAAAACGCGGCGCATCTGCTTCATCAGACGGATGCGCCGCGAAAAAGTTCCGCTGTGGATCAATAAACGAGGATGCCGAGGGATTTGAGGATACCGCACAGCGTCGCCGCCGCCTGCTCGCGGGTCACGGGGGCGGAGGGGTCGATCTCGTCGAGACCGGCGTAGAGCATGGGAGCGCTCTCGCGGCTTTGCGGGAAATCGGTCAGCAGCGCCGCGCCGCCCCGCGCCCACGGAGCGAAGGGCGCGAGCTCCTCAAACTGGGCGAGATCGTCCTTGAGATTGTCGGTATACTCGCGCGCGTCCAGATTGAGGAAGGAGGCAAGCCGACCCATAACGGCAATAAACTGCTCCTGCGTCAGCGGAGCGTCCGGCGCGAAGAGCCCGTCGCCGACGCCGTTGACGAATTCGAGCGAGGACATCGCGCTGACGCTGCCGTTGTACCAGCTCTCCGCCGGAACGTCGGAGAAGACGCCCGTCTGCTTGCTCGTGACGTTGAGCGCCTTGGCAAGCATCTCGCACAGCTCGGCGCGCGTCAGGAGCCTTTGCGGGGAAAAATGCCCCGCGCCGTCGCCGCCGAGGATGCGATAGGCGGCAAGCGTGTCGATCGCCGTCGCGTAGGGGCTGTCCGCCACGTCGCTGAAGCCGCGCGCGGCAGCGCCGCCGCCATACAGCGCAAGCGCCTCGGCGGGGGTGACGGCGCCGGCCTCGCCGTCCTTGTCGTGGATCAGCATGACGTCCGGGGGAAGGGCGGCGAGCAGCTCGCCCAGCGCGGCGCTCCGCTCTTCGTCCTCCGACGGAGCGGTGGAGACGAAAAAGGGAATGCCGTTGAGCAGGAACGTCAGATAGTCCCCGCCCTCCGCGGGCGCCTCCGTGCGCAGAAGGCGCGCGGCGGCGTCGGCGTATTCGTAGTCGATAAGCAGCGTCGGGATCACGCCGATCTTGTCGCTGGTGTTGCCGTCGGCGCAGTAAAAGCGGTAGACGGTGACCTTGAGGGCGTCCTCGTCGAACAGGTCGGGCCGGGTCGACTTGTCCAGCACGATCTGCGCCGTGCCCTTGCCGTA
The DNA here is from genome assembly GCA_902779695.1 of Oscillospiraceae bacterium. Taxonomy (GTDB): domain Bacteria; phylum Bacillota; class Clostridia; order Oscillospirales; family Oscillospiraceae; genus Hominicoprocola. Next base: position 1,264 of record CACZCL010000135.1, read on the forward strand.
GGTGCGCGAGCCGATCACGATGCCGGCGCCGAGGCCGCGCACGCCGCCGGCGAGAATCTCGGACGCGCTCGCGGAGAAGTCGTCGACCAGCACGATGACCGGCTTCTCGCTCGACGCGTCGGTCAGATAGTACGAGGCGAAGGAATCGCCGCCTTTTTCCAGATAGTACAGCTTGGGGCCGAAGCCGGTGAACGCGCCGAGCGCGCTGACCGCCGCGTTGGCGATGCCGCCCACGTTGCTGCGCAGGTCGATGAGCCAAAGCTTCGTCGTCTCGTCATACGTCTCGATGCCGTCGAAGATGTACTCCGCCGTTTTGCTGCCGAAGCTGTCGCAGTCGATGACGCAGACGTCGCCCTCCTGCTTGACGACGGTGTTGTGGACCGTGACCGTGCGGCGCACGATGTCATAGTCCTGCACCGAGCCGTCCGCGTGCCGGACGGTCAGCGTGACGTGGGTGCCCTCCTCGCCGATGATCAGTTCGCGCTGCGATTCCACCGCGGGCACGCAGCCGGCGCCGTCGATGGCGATGATGCAGTCTCCGCGCCTGAGCCCCGCCTCCATGGCGCCGCTGCCTTCGAGAATGGAGTTGAGCAGGATGCCCTCCTCGGTGAACTGGACGGCGGCGCCGATGCCGGTGACGGTCGTTTCGCTCTCCACGGTCTCGGTGAACCGCTTGTAGTCCTCGGCGCTTAAATAATAGGTATACGGATCGCCGACGGCGGCAAACAGCTCGTCCAGCGTCTGCGCCTCATAGGCGGCGGGAGGGATCGCGCCGACGTATTCCTCCTCCAGCAGGGCGAGCGCGTCCTCGACCGAAAGCGCGCTGACCGGGGTCAGGCAGAGCGCGAGAACGCAGGCGGCGGCGGTGAGCCGCGACAGAAATTTTTTCATAAGAATCTCCTTGCTTATGGTTGTCCGCATCATTATACATCCTGTGCGGCAAAATGCAAAGGGAAATGTTGAAAAGCACGGTTTTCTGCGGTATACTGGGCGCAGGAATCACATTACGGGAGGACGCCATGGAACAGCGGGACGGGCCCGGCACGCTCTACGTCGTCGCGACGCCGATCGGCAATTCGCGCGACATGAGCGAGCGCGGGCGGGAAATACTCGAAACGGTGGATCTGATCGCGGCGGAGGATACGCGCCGCAGCGTGGTGCTGCTCAACAAGCTCGGCATCCGCAACGACCTGTCCGCCAACCACAAATTCAACGAGCACGGCAAGGCGAAATGGTTCGTCGCGCAGCTGCTCGCGGGCAGGAGCGTCGCCATCATCACCGACGCGGGCACGCCTTGCATCTCCGACCCCGGCAACGAGCTGATCCGCGCCGCCGTGGAAAACGGCGTGCGCGTTGTGGGCGTGCCGGGCGCCTGCGCGGCGGTGACCGCGCTTTCAATCTCCGGCTTCGACCTGTCCAACTTCTTCTTTTTCGGCTTTTTCCCGCGCGAGAATGCCGACCGCCGCCGCGTGCTCGCCATGATGCGCCGGGGCGAAACGCGGACGTACGCGTTTTACGAATCCCCCAAGCGGATCATGGGCGCCGTCGAGTTCCTGCTCGGCGAGGGGGCGGATGTGCGGCTGTGCCTGTGCAACGACATGACGAAGCTGCACGAGGCGACCTTCCGCGGCTCGCCCGCCGAGGTGCGGGAGCAGCTTCTCGCCAAGGGAAACTACGAAAAGGGCGAATACGCGATGATCGTCGAGGTGGCGGAGGCGTACCTGCTGCGCGAGGTGGAGCACGTCGCCTCGCCGGAGGCGCTGCTGGCGGACTGCATGGTGAAAAACGACTGCACCGCGAAGGAGGCGATCCGTCTGCTGCTTGCCGACGACAACAACACCTACAGCAAGAACGAGCTGTACGCCGCGCATCTTGCCCTGAAGGAGCGCTTCGGCGGCTGACGGAAGCACAACAAACGATATTATGTAGACTCGCGGAGAAGCTGACTTCCCGCGAGTCTACTTGTTTTCGTGGCGCAAAAAAATGATTTTATGTAGACTTACGCCCCGCCGGTCGATAAAAGGGAACGCCGGCGGAGCCGGCGTTCCCTTTACGATCCTGCCGAAAAAACGATTTGCGGCAGACTTAAAATTTTTCCGCGATCAGATCGGTCAATGCGAAATCATGCCGACAAACGCTCAAAGCCGCGTGATGACGGGGATGACCATTGGGTTGCGCTTGGTCGTCTTGAAGAGGTAGTTGCTCACGGCGCTCTTGATCGCGCCGCGCAGCTCGCCGCTGTCGCGGCTGCGGCGGCCGCGTACGCCCTCCGCCGCGCTCATGGCGATGTTCTTGAGCGCCTGGATCAGCTCCTCGGACTCCTTGACGTAGATGAAGCCGCGCGTGATGATCTCCGGCTCCGCCAGCATTTCGCCGTTGAGCGCGGACACCGGCAGCACGACCACCACCATGCCGTCCTCGGCAAGGTGCTTGCGGTCGCGCAGGACCACCGCGCCCACGTCGCCCACGCCGCTGCCGTCCACGAAGACGGCGTCCGCCTCCACCGCGCCGGGCACGACCTTCATCGACCGCGCCCCGATCTCGACGCAGTCGCCGTTTTCGCAGATGGCGATGTGGTTGCGGTCCATACCCATCCGCATCGCGAGGTCCTTGTGCAGCTGAAGCATCCGCTGCTCGCCGTGGACGGGGATGAAGTATTTGGGCTTGACCAGCGCGTGGATGATCTTCAGCTCCTCCTGACAGGCGTGGCCCGAAACGTGGAGCATATCGGCGCGGTCGTAGACCACGTCCACGCCCTTGCGGAACAGCTCGTTGATGACGCGAAAGACCGTGTTCTCGTTGCCGGGGATGGCGGAGGCGGAGATGATGACCTTGTCGCCGGGGCCGACCTCGATCTGCTTGTGCTGGGAGAACGCCATGCGGTACAGCGCGCTCATCTCCTCCCCCTGCGAGCCGGTCGTGACGATCACCTGCTGGTCAAGGGGGAGGGATTTGATGCGGTTGAGATCCACCACCGTGTTTTTCGGCAGCTTCATGTAGCCAAGCTCT
>CACZCL010000136.1 GCA_902779695.1 Oscillospiraceae bacterium
GAATGTCCCCAGCGAGAAAGCCCGGATCAAGGTGGAGAATATGCACGCGGACATCCTGCTGCAATGCCCCGGATACGACGACTGCTGGCCGTCGGACGATGCTGTGCCGAGAATGCGGAGGATCCTTCAGGACTGCGGCTATCCGTATCGTGTGCAGGCGACAGTCTACGAACACGGCAGCCACCTGCTGGGCGGGGACCTGTCCCGGAGTCCAAAGTATCTCAAATCCATGCGGAATATCCTGCTGGCGGAATATCGGGATCAGGACGCCTGCAATCAGGCCCGCGCGGACAGCATGAAAGAGATCCTGGCCTTTCTGGAAGGGTGGAAATAAAGGAAAGCAACAGGAGGATATGACCGGCGAGGCATCTCCCCGTTTCTGATCGACGAAGAGGAGCTGCGCATGCTGCTGACGGTCTACCGGTCCGCCATGTTTGATACTATTATCTGACAAAAAGCTTACACTTTTTATCAGATAGATACCGCTTAAAGCTTGTCCCCTAAAATTTTACTTTCGTTTCACGCGCAGGTGCTTGTACCGTCAACAGCCTTTTGAGCCCACATACTTTTTCGCGTTCCGCAAGCCCGCGTAAAATCGACGTTTCTCGCGGAAAATGCACTTGCGTTTCACTCACATGCGGCGCGGTGCCGTCGACGACGCCCGCCCGCAGGCGCGGAAACAGCACGCCGTCGAGGGAGTCCGGGTCGCCGGAGCAGTTTACATAAATCGTTTCCGTCCCGCTGTCGGACAGCGCCTGCGCCACCGCGCGCATGAAAGAAGACTTCCCGCATCCCGGCCCGCCCTTGAGGATAAGCAGATCGTCGAAGCGGCCCGCCAAAAGCTGCCCATACAGGGAAGAAAAGCCCTCGCCGCTGTTTGCGCCGAGGAAAATATGCACGGAATCCTTCATGAAAAACACCTCGCCACAGCCTATGCGCCGCTGCCCGTCCGCGACAGAAAAATCGCGCGAAGCCTTGACTTGCCCGACGATCCATAGTATAATACGCTATCATGGTGTATGGCGTGTTCCGTCTGTTTCCCGTCAAAACGGACGCGCCGACGGCAATTTTCTTTTGGAGGAACAGACTATGGAAACGAAGCACATCGTCACTCTCGAAACGCGCGACCTGTGCGCGAGCGCCAAAAACGGCGGCTGCGGCGAATGCCAGACCTCCTGCCAGTCCGCCTGCAAGACGAGCTGCGGCATCGCGAACCAGCAGTGCGAGAACAGCAACCGCTGAAACAAACGCAGCAAAAACGCCGCCGTTCGGCGGCTTTTTTGTTGCAGGGAGACGCCTTATGATACATCGCTACAAAACAAACGGCTACCATATCGTGCTCGACGTCTGCTCCGGCTCCGTCCACGCGGTGGACGAGCTCGCCTACGACATGATCGGGCTGTACGAGGAGCGCGACCGCGCCGCCGTTCTCGCCGCCGCGCGCGAAGCGCACCCCGGCGTGCCGGACGCGGAGCTGGAGGAGGTCTGCGACCAGATCGAAGCGCTCCGGGCGGCGGGCAAGCTCTTCGCGCCCGATGAATTCGCGCCGATGGCGGGCGCGCTCAAGGCGCGCGGCGCCGGCGTCGTCAAGGCGCTGTGCCTGCACGTCGCGCACACCTGCAACCTCAACTGCGCCTACTGCTTCGCAAGCCAGGGAAAATACCACGGCGAACGCGCCGTGATGAGCCTCGACGTCGGCAAACGGGCGCTCGATTTTCTGATCGAGCATTCCGGCACGCGCCGCAACCTGGAGGTCGATTTCTTCGGCGGCGAGCCGCTGATGAACTGGGAGACCGTCAAGGAGCTGGTGCGCTACGCCCGCGCGCGGGAGCGGGAGAGCGGCAAGAACTTCCGCTTCACGCTCACGACCAACGGGCTTTTGATCGACGACGACGTGATCGACTTCTGCAACCGCGAGATGCACAACGTCGTGCTGAGCCTCGACGGGCGGCGGGAGATCCACGACAAATGGCGCGTGGACTACGCGGGCAACGGGAGCTGGGAGCGCGTCGTGCCGAAGTTTCAAAAGCTCGTGGCGGCGCGCGGCGGAAAAAACTACTACATGCGCGGCACCTTCACCCATGCGAATCCGGATTTCCTGAACGATATCCAAACCATGCTCGACCTCGGCTTCACCGAGCTGAGCATGGAGCCGGTGGTCGCCGCGCCGGACGATCCGAACGCGCTGACCGACGAGGACCTCCCCATCGTTCTGGGGCAGTACGAAAAGCTCGCGGAGCTGATGCTCCGGCGCGAGCGCGAGGGAAAGCCCTTTACGTTCTATCACTATATGCTCGACCTCACGGGCGGACCGTGCATCTACAAGCGCATCTCCGGCTGCGGCTCCGGCACCGAGTACCTTGCCGTGACCCCCTGGGGCGACCTCTACCCCTGTCACCAGTTCGTGGGCGAGGAGCGCTTCAAGCTCGGCGATATTTGGCAGGGCGTCACCAACACGCGGACACAGGGCGAATTCGCCGCCTGCAACGTCTACGCCAAGCCCGAGTGCCGCTCGTGCTGGGCGCGGCTCTGGTGCTCCGGCGGCTGCGCCGCGAACGCCTATCACGCCGCCGGCTCCGTGACCGGCGTGTACGAAACCGGCTGCACGCTGTTCAAAAAGCGCATGGAATGCGCCATTTTTCTGGCGGTCGCGCGGCAGGCGGAGGGATTGCGGCATGGAAACGCCGATCTGTGACTTTGTCCGCTCCTACGCCGAGCGCGCGCCTCTGCGCCTCCATATGCCGGGGCACAAGGGGCGCGGCCCGCTTGGCGCGGAGGCGCTGGACATCACCGAGGTGCCGGGCGCGGACGTGCTGTACGCTCCGGCGGGGATCATCGCCGAAAGCGAAGCGAACGCCGCCGCGCTTTTCGGCAGCGCCAAAACGGTCTATTCCACCGAGGGCTCCTCGCTTTGCATCCGCGCGATGCTCTGCCTCGCGCGGATGCACACGCGCGCGAACGGCAAAGCGCCGCTCGTGCTCGCCGGACGCAACGCGCACAAGGCGTTTCTCTCCGCCGTCGCGCTGCTGGACATTCCCGTGGAATGGCTCTACCCTGACGCGGGCGGCGTCCTCTCCTGCCCCATTGACGCGTCCGCGCTGGAGCGCCATCTCTGCTCGTGCGAGGTCCCGCCCTGTGCGGTTTACATAACATCTCCCGACTATCTTGGCGGCCGCGCGGACGTCGCCGCGCTGGCGGAGGTCTGCCACCGCCACGACGCGCTGCTGCTCGTCGACAACGCGCACGGCGCGTATTTGAAATTTATGTCAACCTCCCTGCATCCGCTGGACCTCGGCGCGGATCTGTGCTGCGACAGCGCGCACAAAACGCTGGGGGCGCTGACCGGCGGGGCGTATCTTCATATTGCCAAATCCGCTCCGCCTTCGCTTTGCGAGGGCGCAAACCGCGCCATGTCGCTCTTTGCGAGCACCAGCCCGTCCTATCTGATCCTGCAATCGCTCGACGCGGTGAATGGGCGGTCGAAAAGTGATTATGTAAATGATATTACGTCTACTTCCGAGCAAGTCGCCCGCCTCCGCGCGGCGCTGCAAAGCGACGGGTGGGACTGCGTCGGGGATGAGCCGCTGAAGCTCACGCTCGCCGCCAAGCGCCGCGGCTATACGGGCACGGAGATCGCAGCGCTGCTGGCGCGGCGCGGCGTCGTCTGCGAGTTCGCCGATCCGGACTATGTTGTTTTTATGTTTACTTCATCACTGCCGGAGGATTCCTTCTCTGTCCTTTATGACGCACTGCATTCGCTTCCTCCGCGCGCGCCGGTCACGGCAGCCCCTCCCGTTTTATGGAAACCTTCCGTCCTGCTTTCCCCGCGCGCCGCGATGCTCGCCCCCGCGGAAACGCTGCCAGTGGAGCGTGCGATCGGGCGCGTCCTCGCCTCTCCCTGCGTCAGCTGCCCGCCCGCCGTGCCGATCCTCGTGTGCGGCGAGGCAGTCGACGCGTCGGCGGTCGAGGCGTTTCGGTACTATGGGATCGAACGGATCGAGGTCGTGCGCGCCGCGGGATAAAGTCAGAGCGCAAAAACACCGTGAGGGCTTGCCGCCCTCACGGTGTTTTTCGTTCACCGGATGAAATGCGTCCACACGCGGTCTTCCTTTGCGGGCAGGCCGTACCGCTCCTTCCCCAGCGCGATCGACTTCATCAAAAACGCCATGTTCCGGGCCAGGGTGCGCATGGTCTGCATGC
>CACZCL010000137.1 GCA_902779695.1 Oscillospiraceae bacterium
GGCATCTACTCCGGCTTCTTTACCCCGACCGAGGCGGCGGCGGTTTCCGTCGTGTACGGTTTGATCGTGGGCTTTTTCATCTACCGCGAGGTCAAGCTCAAGGATATGTATGAGCTGCTCGTCGACTCCTGCAAGACCACGGGCTCGATCATGCTCATCATCGGCGCGGCGTCGCTGTTCAGCTACGTCTGCACCGTGCACGGCATTTCCAAGGCCGCGCAGGCGCTGCTGCTGCAGGTCGCCGGCAACAAGGTCGTGTTCCTGATCATCGTGAACGTGATCTTCCTGATCGCGGGCTGCTTCGTCGACGCGAACTCCGCGATGTACATTTTCATTCCCATCATGTACCCCGTGGCGGAGCAGCTTGGCATCAACCTGGTGCATTTCGGCGTGCTCTCCACCGTGAACCTCGCCATCGGCCAGGTCACCCCGCCCGTCGGCGTGAACCTGTTTGTCGCCATCGGCCTCGCGGCGAAGCTGGAGGGGCTGAAGGACAAGACAAGGGTCACGATCGAAACGATCTCCAAGGCGGTGTGGCCGATGATCGTCGCGTGCGTCATCGCGTTGCTGATCGTGACTTACGTGCCCTGGTTCTCCACGGTGTTCATCAAGTGATCTTACTGCCGCGAAAGCGGCATGAGATAAATGGCAACCCAAATTTTTAAGGAGGAAAAACAATGAAAAAGTTTCTTGCACTCGCGCTTGCTCTGGTCATGGTAATGGCTCTGGCCGCGTGCGGCGGCAACACCAGCGCTCCCGCTGCTTCCAGCAGCGCCCCCGCCGCCTCCAGCAGCTCCAGCGCCCCCGCTGCCTCCAGCAGCTCCAGCGCCCCCGCCGCATCCGGCACCACCTTTGAGAAGATGACCTGGAAGTTCGCCTGCTCCGCGACGGACAACACCTGCTGGGCAGACATGGGCCGCCAGTTCGGCAAGATGGTCAGCGACGCCACCGGCGGCGCCGTGACCGTTGAGGTCTATGCCGCCGACCAGCTGACCTCCGGCAACCAGACCGAGGGCATCCAGGGCGTCATCGACGGCACCATCGACCTCTCCGCGCACTCCAACATCATCTATTCCAGCTTTGATAAGCGCCTGAACGTCGTTTCCCTTCCCTTCCTGTTCGACTCCTTTGAGGACGTCGACAAGAAGCTGGACGGCGACGCCGGCAAGGCTGTCGGCAAGGTCGTTGAGGACATGGGCCTCCACCTCCTCGGCATCGCGGAGAACGGCTTCCGTCATCCCACCAACAACAAGCACGCCATCGAGAAGATGAGCGATATGCAGGGCCTGAAGATCCGCGTTGCCGGTTCCGACCTGCTCAAGCGCGAGTATGACCTGTGGGGCGCCAGCGTCACCACGGCGAACTGGTCCGAGGTTTACACCGGCCTGCAGACCGGCACCTATGACGGCCAGGAGAACCCCCTGCCCACCGCTGACGGCGGCTCCATCTCCGACGTCAACAAGTACGTCACCTACTGGACCGGCGTGTATGACTGCATCTTCTTCACGATGAACGGCGAGCTGTACAACTCCCTCAGCCCCGAGCTGCAGAAGATCGTCGACGAGGCGGGCCAGAAGGCCGCGCAGCAGCAGCGCCAGCTTGAGCGTCAGGGCGACCAGGAAGTCCTTGCCAAGTGGAAGGCTGCCGGCGTCACCGTCACCGAGCTCACCCCCGAGGCCGCCGCTGAGTTCAAGCAGGCTGCCCAGGCTTGCTACAGCGAGTTTGCTCCGGCTCTGACCCAGGAGCTGATCGACGCCTTCACGAAGTAAATAGCAATTCCCTGATCCCTGCGATCTGCGTGAAGCTGTGCGCGGTCCCGAATATCGAGACCGCGCACTTTTTATCCGATCCCCGTGAAAAAAGTAAAGAGAGGAGACGCGAATGAGCGAGTCGAAGGAGTTCCTCACCGGGCTTTACCGCGACCTGTTGACGGTGCGCCTGTTTGAGGAGCGGCAAATCGAGATCTACGCGCTGGGCAAGGTGCCCGGCCACATCCACAGCGGCGTCGGCGAGGAGGCGCCCTACGCGGGCGTTTTCGCCACGAGGAAGGAAGGCGACTATTTCAAGATCACGCACCGGCCCATCGGCGCGGCGGCGATCCTCGGTATGCCGCTCAAGACCATGTTCGCCGAGGTCATGGGCAAGGAGACCGGCAACGCCCGCGGACGCGGCGGCGTGCTGCACCTCGCGGACAAGTCGAAGGGCATGATCGGGTTTTCCGGCACCCTCGGCTGCGACGCGGGCGTTGCGGACGGCGCGGCGCTGTCGATCCAGATGGCGGGCACGGACAACGTGGTCTACACCTTCTTCGGCGACGGGACGGCAAACCGCGGCCCGGTCTACGAGGCGATGAACCTCGCCGCCGTCTGGCAGCTGCCGGTGCTGTTCGTGTGCAACAACAACCAGTTTGCCATTTCGACCTACGCCAGCTGGTCCAGCCGCGTCGAGCATCCGGCGGCGGACCGCGCGGCGGGCTACGGGATGCCCTCCCGCGCGGTGGACGGGACCGACGTGCTGGCGGTCTACGAGGCGGCGAAGGAGCTGGTCGCCGGCATCCGCGCGGGCAACGGCCCCGCGGTGCTGGAGTGCCGCACCTACCGCTGGCGCGGGCATTTTGAGGGCGACCAGATGAAGTACCGCGACGCGGCGGTCACGGAGAAGTGGACGCGGGAGAAGGACTGCGTGGCGAATTTCGGCCGCAGCCTTGTGGCGGACGGCGTTGCGACCGAGGAGGAGCTTTCGGCGATCCGCGCGTCCATCGCCGCCGAGATCGACGAGGCGGTCGCCTTTGCCGAGGCGAGCCCCGAGCCGAAGCCGGAGGAGATCCTGCAGGGTCTCTATGTGGACTGAAAGGGGGAGCGGGACGATGCAAACGACATATCTGCAGGCTGTCGGCGACGCGCTGCGCGAGGAGATGCGCCGTGACGAAAAGATCGTCATTTTCGGCGAGGACGTCGCGGAGTTCGGCAATATCTTCGGCCTTACGCGCGGTATGCTGGAGGAATTCGGCGCCAAGCGCGTGCGCAACACCCCCATTTCGGAGACCGCTATCGTCGGCACGGCGCTGGGCGCGTCCGTGACGGGGCTGCGCCCCGTGGCGGAGCTGATGTACGCCGACTTTACGATGGTCGCGTTCACGGAGCTGTTCCACTGTGTGTCCAAGTGGCGCTATATGCACGGGCCGGACTTCCGGACCCCGCTCGTCATCCGCTGCGCGATGGGCGCGTCGAACGGCGCGGGCGCGGAGCACTCCAACTGCGTGGAGAGCCTGTTCATGCACGCGCCGGGGCTTACGATCATCTCGCCCTCAACGCCCTACGACGCCAAGGGGCTGCTCAAAAGCGCGATCCGCTCGGACGACCCGGTGCTCTTCTGCGAGCATAAGCAGCTATACCAGACCAGGGGCGAGGTGCCCGAAGGAGACTATACCATTCCCATCGGCGTCGCGGACGTCAAGCGCGAGGGGAAGGACGTTACGGTCATCGCCGTTGGGCTGATGGTGCGCCGCGCGCTGGAGGCGGCGGAAACGCTGGAGAAGGAGGGGATCGGCGTCGAGGTCATCGACCCGCGCACACTCGCCCCCTTCGACAAGGAGACCGTGTTCCGCTCCCTGCGCAAAACGCATCACGCCGTCGTCGTCGAGGAGAGCACCCGCACCGGCGGGATCGGCGCGGAGCTGGCGGCGATGCTGCAGGAGGAGCTGTACGACGAGCTGGACGGCCCGGTGGGCCGCGTCGCCGCGCTGGACGTGCCGATGCCCTACAACATCACGCTGGAAAAGACGACCGTTCCCGACGCGGGGCGCATCGCGGCGGCGGTTCGCGCGCAGCTTGCGAGAAACTGAGGTGCGCGTATGGTAACGACATTGGTCATGCCCCGCGCGGGCCTTACGATGGTGGAGGGCACCATCGCGGGCTGGACGGCACGGGAGGGCGACGCCGTGAAGAAGGGCGACGTCGTCATGGAATTTGAAAACGAGAAGAACACGATCGAGTTCCTCTGCACCGCCGACGGCTTTCTGCACATCACGGCGCAGGAGGGGGACACCGTGCCGGTCGGCGAGCCGATCGGCGCGGGCGCGGAGACGAAGGAGGAGTATGACGCCCTCGCGGGCGGCGCGGCGGCCCCTGCAACGGAGGCGCCCGCCGCGGCGGAGAGCGCGCCCGCGGCG
>CACZCL010000138.1 GCA_902779695.1 Oscillospiraceae bacterium
GCGTCCAGCAGCGCCAGCGTGCCGTACAGCTGCGCGAACACGCCGCCGCGGTCGATGTCGCCCGCCAGCAGCACCGGCGCGTCCACCAGCTCCGCAAGCCCCATGTTCACAATGTCGTTCTGCCGCAGATTGATCTCGGCGGGGCTGCCCGCGCCCTCGATCACGACGACGTCGTACTCCGCGGCAAGGCTTTCGTACGCCGCGAGGATCTCGGGCACAAGCTCCTTTTTGTAGGCAAAATACGCCGCCGCGGTCATGTTCCCGCGCGCGGCGCCGTTCACGATAACCTGGCTGCCCGTGTCGCTGGAGGGCTTGAGCAGGATCGGGTTCATGCGCACGTCCGGCTCGACGCCCGCCGCCTCCGCCTGCGCGATCTGCGCGCGCCCCATCTCCAGCCCGTCGCGCGTCACGCCGCTGTTGAGCGCCATGTTCTGGCTCTTGAACGGCGCGACGCGCAGGCCGTCCTGCCGGAAAATACGGCACAGCGCCGTGCACAGCAGGCTCTTGCCCGCGCCCGACATCGTGCCCTGCACCATGACGCGCCTCGCTCCGCTCATTCCGAAAGCACCTCCCGCAGCGCACCGATCAGGCGCTCGTTCTCTTCCCGCGTCCGCACGGCGGCGCGGTACCAGGTATCGTCCAGCCCCGCGAAGTCCCCGCAGCCGCGCAGCAGCAGCCCGCGCCGCCGCAGCGGTCCGGCAAGCGGCTTTGCGCTTCGGAACAGCAGGAAATTCGCCTCCCCCCGCACGACGCGCAGGCCGAGCGCGCACAGCGCGGCGTACAGCCGCGGCCGCTCCCGCGAAACGAGCGAGCGCACGCGCGCTGCGTATTCCCGCTCCCGCAGCGCCGCGAGCCCAGCCGCCTGCGCCGCCGTCGAGACCGTCCACGGCGGGCCGGCGCGGCGCGCCGCCTCCAGAAACGCCGTGTCCGCGCACAGCGCGTAGCCGAGGCGGACGCCCGCCATGCCGTAGAGCTTCGTGAACGCCTTCAGGACGATCAGCCCCGGAAACTCGCCCAGGGCGTTTTTCATCGTGTACCGCGCCGGCTCGTCCAGAAAATCGACAAAGCACTCGTCCAGCACCACGCGCGTCCCCGTCTCCCGGCAACGCGCCAAAACGCGCCGCAGCAGCGCCGGGTCGATCGTCACGCCGCTCGGGTTGTTCGGTTGACATAAAAATAGCAAGTCAACGTCCCCGCCCAGCTCCGTCAAGACCGCTTCGCGCAGGCGGAACGCGTCGTCGAGCGCCGTTCGCGCGATCTCGCAGCCCTCCGCCGCCAGCGCCGCCTCGTATTCGCCGAAGCAGGGCGCTGTGACGAGCGCGCGCCTCGGCCTTGCCGCGCGCACCGCGCGCCAGATCAGCTCCGACGCGCCGCAGCCGCAGAGCACCTGCGCGGACGAAACGCCCTCGGCGTCCGCGATTGCGGCGCACAGCGCCGCGCAGCGCGGGTCGGGATAGCGGTCGCTCCGCCCCGCCGCGTCAAGAAGCGCCGCGCGAACGCCCTCCGGCACGCCGAGCGGGCTGACGTTTGCCGAAAAGTCCAGCGGCGCGGCGCCGTATTCTCTTTCATAGGCCGCCCAGTCGCCGCCGTGCATCGGTTCCATCAAAAGCTCCTTATCACCAGAAATCGCGCCACAGCGCAGGCGAGGCACAGCAGCGTCCCCGCGCAATACAGCATCCGATCCGCGCGCAGGATATCCTCCGCCTCGCACCGCCGCAGCGCGTCGCCGAGCGTCGCCTTCTCGCAGCGCCTGCCGAAATACCACGCGTCGCCCCCGAGCTGTACGCCGAGCGCGCCGGCGCACGCCGCCTCCGTCTGCCCCGCGTTGGGGCTCAGGTGCTTGTTCGCGTCGCGCCGCCACACGCGGAACGCCGCGCGCGCGTCGTACCCTGTCAGCGCCGCCGCCGCGATCCAGAACAGCGCCGCGATGCGCGAGGGCAGATAGTTCGCCGCGTCATCCAGCCGCGCGGCACATCTGCCGAAACAGCGGTAGGTCTCGTTCCGGTAGCCCACCATGCTGTCCATCGTATTGATAGACTTATATACCATCGCCAGTGGCGCTCCGCCAATCGCCATATAGAGCAGCGGCGCGGCGACCCCGTCGGAAAAGTTTTCCGCCACGGTCTCGACCGCAGCCTTGACGACGCCCTCGGCGTCCAACCTTTGCGTGTCGCGCCCCACGATGCGCGCCACCGCTTCCCGCGCGCCCGGCAAATCGTCTGACTCTATTTTTTGATAGACTTTTCCGCTCTCCGCCGCAAGGCCGCGCGAGGCGAGCGCCTGTGCGCACCAGAAGGTTTGCAGCGCAAGCTCCGCGCCCCAATGGAGCCGCCGCGCCAGCAGGCACGCGCCCAGCGTGAGCGCAAGCGTCAGCAGCGGCAGCGACGCCGCCAGCAGCGCGCCGCCCCACAGCTCGCCGCGCGGCGTGCGCGGCAGGCGCGGACGCACCGCGCGCTCGAACCGCGCGACGTAGCGTCCCATCGCCACCACCGGATGCGGCAGCCACGCCGGATCGCCGAAGATACGGTCGAGCACAAAGCCGCCCAGCATCGCGCACAGAATCAGCATGAGAGCTCCCCCGACAGGCGGAGCCGCTGTCCCTCGCGCCAAAGCGACTCCTCCCAAGCAAGCGCAAAGCCGCCGCCGCAGGGCGCGTTCCAGTCGAAATATCCGCGCTCCGGCAAGGCAAAACGCTCCATGACGGCGCGCAGCGTGCCGCCGTGGGCAACGACGACCAACCGCGCCTCCCCGCGCGCCGCCGCGCCGTCCACCAGGGTCTCAAACGCCGCGCAGACGCGCGCGCAGAAGGACGCGCGGTCCTCGCCGCCGGGGCAGCATCCCTCGCAGCCGCCGTTCACCCAGGCGCGATACGCCGCGTCGTCCGCCATTTCGTCCGCCGTGCGAGCGTCAAAAGCGCCGAAGTCCATTTCCGCGAATTCCGGCACGACCGCCTGCCGCGCGGCGGGAAACAGGATGCGCGCCGTCTGCCGCGCGCGGTGCAGGGGCGAAACATACACCAGCTCCGCCGAAAAGAGCGCCGGCCGCAGCGCCGCCTCCCCCTCCGGCGAGAGGGGAACGTCCAACCGCCCCTGATAGCGGCGCTGTTCATTGCAGATCGTGCGCCCGTGGCGCAGCAGATAGACGTTCATGGCAGCTCTCCCTTTAAGACGATCGGGATCCCGCAAAACACGCGCACGACCGTATCCGCGCGCGCGGCGAGCAGGCAGCTCAGCCGTCCGGCGCGCTCCCGCGCCTCGCGCTCCGCCCGGTCGAGCGGCACGACGCCGCCCCCGACCTCCGTCGCGATGACCGCGTCAAAAGTGGACAGTCTGTCCGTCAATTCCTCTAAGTCTGCATTTTCGCGTGCCAGCTCCTGCGCGTCGCAGACGCAGCGCGCCGCAAGCGCCGCCTCGTCGCAGCGCAGCAGTTCCATCGCGACGGCGCGCTTCCCGCTCCACAGCGGTCCAAACAAAAAAATCATAGCGCCCTCTCCCCGTACTGCGCGGCAATCAGCGCCGCCAGCAGCCAAAACTCCTCCTTGACAAGGAACCATCCCGCCAGATCGCCGCTCACGCCGCCAAAATTCCGCTTCGCCGTATGGGCATAGCGCAGCGTCGCCGCAAGCGAAACGCCGACGGCTCCGAAAAAGGCAAGCCGCCCGCCATAGCGATAGATCCCGACGAGGCAGACGCCGCTCACCGCCGAAAGAAACGCCGCCGTGCGCCGCCGGTCCGCCGCCGAGGCAAACGTCCGCGCAAGGCTGGACTGTTCCGCCACCGGCAGCGCGGTCAGCGCCGCGCCGGAAAGCGCCCGCGAGAGCACGAACCCAAATCCCATGCACCGCAGCGCCCCGTCGGTCGCCTCAAACGCGCAGCAAAGCGCAAAGTAAGAGAGAAAATACACGCACAGGCGGATGACCGCGAACGCGCCGCAGTGCGGATCGCGCAGGATCTCCTGCCTTCGCTTCGGCGCGGCGTGGCTCGCAAGCGCGTCGGCGGTATCGGCGTAGCCGTCGAGATGGATGCCGCCGGTCACCAGCGCCGGCAGCGCGCATAAGCCCGCCCCGCGCAGCGGCTGCGGAAGCGCCAGCGCGCCGCACAGCGCCGTCCAGCCCCACCACGAAAGCCCGATCGCCGCGCCGATAAGCGGAAACGCG
>CACZCL010000139.1 GCA_902779695.1 Oscillospiraceae bacterium
ACGGGGATGGGTTCCACGTCGTCGGCGCGGGCGCGTTTGCCTGCCGTCATGTGTTTTCCGATACGCTGGCGGCGGAGCGCCCCGACGCAGACGATTTCGCGGAGCTGGCAAAGCTCGGCGCCGCGGTGGCGACGCGCGTCGCCAAGGCGAACGAGCCGCCCGCGCCGCCCACCGTTCCGGGTGACGCCGCCGCGCCCTATTACACGCCGCGCGGCTTGGACGGGGAGCCGAAGGCCTTCCTTAAGGCGAAGCCGAAGACCACGGAGGCATGTATCGGCTGCGGCGTCTGCGCGGCGCTATGTCCGATGGGGTCCATCGACCCGCAGGACGTGACGAACGTGACGGGGGTGTGCATTAAGTGCCACGCCTGCGTCCGCGAGTGCCCGGTCGACGCGAAATACTTCGACGACGAGGCGTTTTTGTCGCACAAGGGGATGCTGGAGCGCGATTTCCAGCGCCGCGCCGAGACGAAATGGTTTACATAAAGCTTTAGCATAAAAAGCAGAAGCGGCGGCGCCGCTTCTGCTTTTTTTGCGGAGCACACGCTTTAACGGGCGGTTTTGCAGCCGCTCGTCTTTTTGCGCTCCGCCTCTTGACAAATACCCGGACGGGGTATAGTATAAAAATACCCCGATGGGGTATCATAGGGGCAAGCGCGCCGGAGCGGGCGCGGGGATATGGAAAGCGAGGCAAGCGATGGACTGCGACAAGAACTGCTGCGGCTGCGAAAAGACGACCGCGCGCTCCGCGGAGGAGAAGAAAAAGCTCATCAACCGCCTCAGCCGCATCGAGGGGCAGATTCGCGGCCTGCGCGGCATGGTCGAGCGGGACGCCTACTGCGCCGATATCCTGACGCAGTCCGCGGCGGCTGCCGCCGCGCTCAACGCGTTCAACCGCGAGGTGCTGGCGCGGCACATCGGCGGCTGCGTCGTGCGCGACATCCGGGCGGGAAACGAGGAAACGGTCGAAGAGCTGGTGGGCCTCGTCCAAAAGCTGATGAAGTGAGCGCGTTTCTGATACGCGGCGAAATCGGAGATTCGGGCGCGGCGCCTTTGGCGCGGCGCGGGAGGTATGTATGGAGCAATACAGCGTCACGGGGATGAGCTGCGCCGCCTGCCAGGCGCGCGTGGAAAAGGCGGTGTCCCGCGTGCCGGGCGTGACGGGCTGCGCGGTGAGCCTGCTGACGAATTCGATGGGCGTTGAGGGCACGGCGTCGCCGGAGGAGATCGTCCGCGCGGTGGAGGAGGCGGGCTACGGCGCCGCCCCGAAAAGCGGCGCCGCGGTGAAAGCGGCGGACGGGGACGCGCTCGCCGACCGCGAGACCCCGGCGCTGCTGCGGCGGCTGGTCGTCTCGCTGTGCCTGCTTGCGCCGCTGATGTACGGCTCGATGGGGCATATGATGTGGGGCTGGCCCCTGCCCGCGTTCTTCGACGGCAACCACATCGCCATGGGGCTTGCGCAGCTGCTGCTCGCGGCGGCGGTCATGCTCGTCAACAAAAGGTTCTTTGTCAGCGGCGTGAAGAGCGCGCTGCACGGCGCGCCGAATATGGATACGCTGGTGGCGATGGGCTCCGGCGTGTCGTTCGCGTGGAGCGTCGGCGTGCTGTTCGCCATGACGCGCGCGGTCGTCGACCAAAACGACGCGGCGGTGCGTGCGTATATGGACGGCTTTTACTTTGAGTCCGCCGCGATGATCCTGACGCTCATCACGGTCGGCAAGCTGCTGGAGGCGCGCTCGAAGGGGAAAACGACGGACGCGCTCAAAAGCCTGATGAAGCTCGCCCCGAAGACCGCCGTGCTGGTGAAGGACGGCGCGGAGGCCGAGGTCCCCGTCGAGCAGGTGCGCGCCGGCGACCTGTTCGTCGTCCGCCCGGGCGAGAGCATCCCCGTGGACGGCGTCGTCGTCGAGGGGGAGAGCGCCGTCAACGAGGCGGCGCTGACCGGGGAGAGCCTTCCCGTGGACAAGGCGGCGGGAGACACGGTCTCCGCCGCGACGATCAACCAGTCCGGATTCCTTCGGTGCAGGGCATCCCGCGTCGGCGAGGATACGACGCTCTCGCAGATCATCCGGATGGTCAGCGACGCCGCGGCGACCAAGGCGCCCATCGCCAAGACCGCCGACCGCGTGTCGGGCGTGTTCGTGCCCGCGGTCATCGGCGTCGCCGCCGTTACGTTCGCGATTTGGCTGCTGACGGGGCGGAGCGTGGGGTATGCGCTGGCGCGGGGGATCTCCGTGCTGGTGATCTCGTGCCCCTGCGCGCTGGGCCTTGCAACGCCGGTGGCGATCATGGTCGGCAACGGACTCGGCGCGAAAAACGGCGTGCTGTTCAAGACCGCCGCCTCGCTGGAGGAGGCGGGCAAGGTCGACCTCGTCGCGCTGGACAAGACCGGCACCATCACCCGCGGCGAGCCGACGGTGACGCGGCTCCTGCCGGCGGAGGGCGTGAGCGAGACGGAGCTGCTGACGCTGGCGGCGGCGCTGGAGGCGCGCAGCGAGCACCCGCTGGCAAAGGCGGTGCTGCGCGAAGCGGCGTCGCGGGAGCTCGCGCCGCCGGCGGTTACGGATTTCACGGCGCTCCCGGGCAACGGGCTGACGGCGCGGCTGGACGGCGCGCGCCTTCTGGGCGGCAGCATGGACTATATCGCGGGACAGGCCGCCGTGCCGCAGACGCTTTGCGCGCAGGCGGAGGCGCTGGCGGAGCAGGGCGCCACGCCGCTGCTTTTCGTCCGCGGCGACAGCCTGCTCGGCGTGATCGGCGTGGCGGACGTGCTCAAGGAGGACAGTCCGCAGGCGATCCGCGAGTTACAGAATATGGGAATAAGAGTAATTATGTTAACAGGCGACAATGAGCGCACTGCCCGCGCCATCGGCGCGCAGGCGGGGGTGGACGAGGTGGTCTCCGGCGTGCTGCCCGACGGCAAGGAGGCGGTGATCCGCGACCTGCAGCGGCAGGGAAAGGTCGCGATGGTCGGCGACGGCATCAACGACGCGCCCGCCCTGACGCGCGCGGACGTCGGCGTCGCGATCGGCGCGGGCACGGACGTCGCCATCGACGCGGCGGACGTGGTGCTGATGAAAAGCCGCCTTTCCGACGTGCCGGCGGCGGTGCGCCTGAGCCGCGCGACGCTGCGCAACATCCACGAGAACCTGTTCTGGGCGTTTTTCTATAACGTGATCTGCATTCCGGTGGCCGCGGGCGCCCTCGTGCGATGGGGGCTGACGCTCAACCCGATGCTCGGCGCGGCGGCGATGAGCCTGTCGAGCTTCTTCGTCGTGAGCAACGCGCTGCGGCTGAACTGGTTCGACCTGCGCGACGCGTCGCGCGACAAGCCGCGCCGGGGCGCGCGCGGCGCTGAAACCGTTGATCCACAGGCGGAGCTTGATGATTCTATGAAGGAGGAACCCACTATGGCAAACCAAATCACTCTGGACGTTGAAGGCATGATGTGCGAGCATTGCGAAGCGCGCGTCAAAAAGGCGCTGGAGGCGGTGGCGGGCGTCGTGTCCGCCACGGCGAGCCACACGGCGAACACCGCCGTCGTCGAAACGGACGGCAGCGTGGACGCTTCTGCGCTGCGCGCGGCGGTCGAGGCGCAGGATTATAAGGTCACGGGGGTGCGCTGATGAAGGTCCTGATGATCAACGCCAGCCCGCACAAGGGCGGCAACACCGCGATCGCCCTGCGCGAGATGGAGCATTCGTTCGCGCGGGAGGGGATCGAGTCCGAGACGATGCAGATCGGGCAGCAGGCGATCCGCGGCTGCATCGCGTGCAACCGATGTTCCGAAACGGGGAAGTGCGTGTTCGACGACGCGGTGAACGAGGCGGCGCCCAAATTTGAGGCGGCGGACGGCCTCGTGGTCGCGACGCCGGTGTACTACGCCTCGCCGAGCGGCACGCTGGAGACCTTCCTCGACCGGCTGTTCTACTCCACGCCCTTCGACAAGACGATGAAGGTCGGCGCGGCGGTCGCCGTGGCGCGCCGCGCGGGCACGACCGCGACGATGGACGCGCTGAACAAGTATTTTTCCATCAGCGGAATGCCCATCGCGTCCAGCCAGTATTGGAACGTCGCCTTCGGCCGCGCGCCCGGCGACGCGGAGCAGGACGAGGAGGGGCGGCA
>CACZCL010000140.1 GCA_902779695.1 Oscillospiraceae bacterium
CGCTCCCGCCGCTCCCGCGGCAAGCGCGCCGGCTCCCGTGGCATCCGCCCCCGCCGCATCCGCCCCCGCCGCTCCCGCGGCGAGTGCGGCGGCGCAGCCCCAGAGCGCCGTGGACGGCACGCTGACGGTCAACGCGGGCAGCGTCGCCGTCGTGGTCAACGGCACCGCGGTGCCGATGCCCTACAACCTCAAGGCGCTGGAGGCCGCCGGCGTCCCCGCCGACGAGGGGCGCAGCGAGATCGAGCTGGGCGCCGGGGACTTCTTCTCGGCAAACCTCTATCTGGACGAAAACGAGGATTATCTGCTCATCCCCGCCTACTACAACGGCGGCGACGCCGCCATCAAGCTCGCCGAGGCCGAGGCGGAGGAGATCACCCTGACGACCTACGCGGACGAGCCGAAGGATCAGGGCGTGTCCGTTTGGGGCGTGTCCTTCGGTATGCCGCGCAGCGAGGTCAAGGCGCTGCTTGGCGAGCCGATGTCGGATGACGGCGACTACTGCGAGTGGCATGTCGAGGTGCCCGACATCGCTTACGAGGGCACGCTGTCCATGTACTTCACCGCGGATGCGGACGACGCGGGCGTTTCCCAGCTCGACCTCACCGTCTTTGCGAAATAAGGCTCTTGACACCGCGTGACAAATCCGTTACAGTACGGAGGTAGATTTCGCGGCAAGGGAAGGAGCCATCTATATGAATATCCTTGTGAGCATCATCATCGGCGGCATAGCGGGCTGGCTTGCCGGGCAGCTGATGAACAGCAAATTTTCCATCATCGGCAATATCATCATCGGCATCGTCGGCGGGTTTGTCGGCGGGATCCTGCTCGGTCTCATCGGCATTCACGGGTCCGGGCTGATCGGCAACATCATTGTCGGCGTCGTGGGCGCCTGCGCCTTGATCGCAGCGGGCAGAGCGATCAAAAAATAAGCCCCGCGGCTGCGCGGATTCGGAAAGGGCAGCCGCGGAAAGCGGGAGGAATGCCGGCGCGTCCGCGGCTTGCGTCCGTCACAGGCGAAAGATGTTCTGGATCAGCCGCTTTCCCGCGTTCGTTTTGACGATCCGGTCCAGAAATGCTTCGATGCGGCTCGCCTCATACCCGTTTTCCGAGGCATTGGCGATAAAATCCGCTTCCACAAGGATCTGATAGTCGAGCCCGTCAATGCCGGAAAACGTATGATGATGCCCGACGAGGTACTTGACCCGTTCGATCTGGGCCGCGTGCAATCCCGTGCCATTCAAAAACGCTTCGACCAGCGGAACGCCCTCCGCCTCCTGATGCTTTCCGTTGGTATCTCCGTACTTCTCGCGGCAAAGCGGGCAGGCGATATCGTGTGTGATCGCGGCGATCTCCAGAACGTACTGCGTCTGCCCGTCCAGCCCTTCCAATTATCCGATCGTCCTTGCGTACGTCCAAACGCGGACGAAATGGTCGATATCGTGAAGATTGCCCTCCGAAAAGGCGATCATCTTTTCCATGATCTGCGAAACCGTCACGTCCCATCCCTCCGATCACCATAATTCATGCCGCTACGCGGGAGCGCGCGCCGTTCCTGCCCGCGATCTCCGGCGTACCGCCGCCATTATAGCACCGTCCGCGCGCAGCGTCCAGACTTATTGCGGGAGGCGCACCGTTCATTCCCCCGCAAAAATCCGCGGCGGACGCTTGACTTCATCCCGCGATGTCGGCGGGCGCATCGTCCCCTCCGCGGTCGAAAAGCACGGCTTCTTGAAAGGAGCCGTGCTTTTCCGTTCAAAAAACAAATCTTCCAGCCTTGCAAAGCAGTGCGTTTTTGCTCTATACTAAGGCTGTGATCCGACCGAAGCCTTTCATCGGATCTGTCACGCCGCGCTCTCGCGCGCGATAATATGCTTTTCAAGCCTTTTATGGGAGACCCGCAGAAAAAAGCAGCGGAACGCTGTGACGATCCGAAAGGAGAAACGCCGCATGAAAATCAGCCGCCATACCGAAAAAGCTCTTTCGCTCCTTCTCACGCTGTGCCTCGCCGTCCCGCTCTGCGCGCCGCTGTCCGCGCGCGCCGCCGCGGAGGGCGTCGGGTATCTGCCCGGCGTGACGGAGGAGATGACGTCACCCGCTTTCTGGACGGCGGGGATGGACGATCCGGACGCGCTGCTGGCGACAGCCGATGAGATCGCAAGGCTTAACGCTTTGGCGCTTGCGACCGAGGGAGCGAATATGCATGATCTCAGAAATCTGCCGGAGACCTTCGACGGCGTTTCCCGCAGCGGATTACTTCCGAAAGGCGCGGCGGCGGACGCAGAATACTACCTTGGATGGACCTACGACGAAACCGGCAAAAAGCTTGAGCAGTCGGACTTTGACGCCATCATCGCCAACTGCGTCGACCAGAACGCGGCGAAGGATATGAAGCTGCGCTACGGCATTGCGGTGGAGCGGACGGCGCTTTTGACCTTCCCCTATGACGGTCAGATCCTTGACGATCCCGTGGATTTCGATTTTGATTATCAGGCGCTCGCCAGTATCCGCGTGAATGAGCCGGTGGCGGTGTTCACAACCTCCGCGGACGGCAGGTTCTATCAGGTCTATACCTCCTGCTGCTCCGGCTGGGTGCGCGCGGAGGACGTCGCCATCTGCAAGGACAGGGAAGAGTGGCTGTCCGCATGGGACATTCCCGCGGACAAGCGGCTGGTGTTCTGCGGCGACAAGATGTATACGGACTACAGCAAAACCGCGCCGGAGACCTCCGGGCGCCTGATCACGATGGGAACGGTGCTGGAGCGCATGGAAGCGCAGGACGCGGGCGCGCTGGTCATCAATCGGCTGCCGCTGCACAATTACGCCGTGTATCTGCCGGTACGCGACGGGAACGGCGGCTACGCAAAGGTCCCTGCGCTGATCAACGCGCGCGAGCGGGTCAGCGAGGACTACCTCCCGCTCACCGGAAAAAACCTTGCGGACATGGCGCTTGCCTCGCTCGGAGACGCCTACGGCTGGGGCGGGGGCCTTCTCAACGAGGACTGCTCCAGCCTGAATCGCAGTATTTTTCTCTGCTTCGGGCTTGATTTGCCGCGCAACGGCAACTGGCAGTGGCTGCTCTCCGTGGCGAAGCTGGATGCGGCATATCTGACCGTGGAGGAAAAGCTTGCGGTGCTGGACGAAATGCCGCTCGGAACGATTCTCAATTTCCCCGGCCATCAAATGCTGTATCTCGGCAAGGCGGACGGCGGCTATTACGTCGTCAGCGCCGCCAGCAGCATCATGGGCCCCGACACCGGCAAGCGTCAGCGCACGCGCGATGTGCAGATCAACGCGCTGGATCTGAAGCGAGCGAACGGGCAGGCGTGGATACAGGCGGTCAGCCGCATCTACCTCCCGTGGCGGTATCTCGCGGAGGGCGAGGAAAGCCCGATGCCGGAGCTGCCGTGGCATCATGAGGGCACGGCGTTCTGCCTGAGGCACGGCCTGATCGACACGCTTGACGGCGGATATTTCCGCCCGCATGACGCCGCGACGCGCGCCGTCGCCGTGGAGGCGCTGTGGCGAGCCGCGGGCAAGCCGGAGCCGGGCGCTGACGCCGAAAGGTTCGCGGATGTGGAGACCGGCGCGAGCTATGAACGCTCCGCCCTTTGGGCGCGGGAACGGGGGATCGTCGTCGGAATGGACGGCGCGTTCCGCGCTGACGCCGTGCTGACGCGCGAGCAGCTCGCGGTGATGCTCTACCGCGCGGGCGCGGCGGAGGAAGACGCCGCGGCGGCGGGGATCGCGGCCTATGCGGACGCAGGCGAGGTCTCCGTCTGGGCGCGGGACGCGATGGACTGGGCGGCGCGCGAGCAGCTCATCACCGGCAAAAGCGCGGAGACGCTCGACCCGCGCGACGCCGTGACGCGCGCGGAGCTGGCGGTGATTTTGCAGCGCGCCGGCTGCGCGGAGAGCTTTTCGCTTTCGCCGCGCAATGACGCAGCGTCCTGACACGGAAATGCATGAAAAAGCAGAAGGATTCTACTTTCTATAGCGCCGCAAGGCGCGTTGCATTTCGTAGGATCCGTGAGGCTCCAAATCTTTGATTTGGCAAGCCGAACTGATGCAAAGCTGACGCGCCGATGTGCGAAGCACAGCGGCTGCAATTAAAATTTCTGAT
>CACZCL010000141.1 GCA_902779695.1 Oscillospiraceae bacterium
GCGGCGTCCTCCGGCGGCGTCGGCCAACCTGCCGCGGCGCCGTCATAGGGCGTGCCGTCGCTGTTCCACGCCTGCCCTCCGCCGCCGTACGCGGCGTCCTCCGGCGGCGTCGGCCAGCCCGCCGCGCCGCTGCCGTCGCCCACGGTATCCGCGGCGCCCCAGCTCGTCTGGTCGCCGTCATACGCGGCGCCCTCGGCGCCCCAGCCGCCCTGCGCCGGCGTACCCGCGCCGTTCGGATCCGGCTCCGGCCAAGCGTTCGGATCGGGCGCCGCGTACGGCGCCTCCGTCTGTTTCGGTTTTCGCTTGAAAACCCGGAAAATATCCTTGAACTTCATTTTGCTCACCGGATCTCGACAACGTCGTTGTCATGCAGCATCTGGCTGAACTGCGCCGGCTCGCCGTTGATGATCAGTTCCACCGGCTTTTTCAGATGGTCGAAATCGAGGCCGGAAAGCTCCACCATGTCCATCAGGTAATAGGAATCGCCGCTCGCCTTGCCGGGCAGCGCGATGGGCGTGTCGTTGAGCGTGATGCTCAGCGGCGGCCCCGGCTCCGGCGCGGGCTCCGGCTCCGGCTGCGCGGGCGCATCCTCG
Organism: Oscillospiraceae bacterium; assembly: GCA_902779695.1. Taxonomy (GTDB): domain Bacteria; phylum Bacillota; class Clostridia; order Oscillospirales; family Oscillospiraceae; genus Hominicoprocola. The sequence goes on from CACZCL010000141.1 coordinate 594, forward strand.
CCCGCCTCCTCGGCGGCGCGGGCGCGCGCCGCGCCCTCCAGATCGTCGATCCACACCTCGTCGCCGGTCTGGATCGGCTGATCGAGCGGCGCGATCGCCCCGTTGATCGTCGCGGTGCCGTCGTAACGCGAGCCGACGAAATCTCCGACGGTCTTGACGACGTCCGCGCCGGCGCGGGCCGGCGGAAAGGAGATCCGGTCGCCGGCGTGGACGATATCGGTCAGCTCCGCGGGCTCGTCGTTGAGCAGGATCACTGGCGGTGTCGCCAGCGAGCCGCGATAGAACTGCCGCTCGCCGTTGAGCAGGAAGGAAAGGTTCGCGCCGGTGCGCCCGATCAGGTCGGCGTAGCGGTATCCGTTCATCATCAGGATGTCCCGCATGACGAGCACGCCGCTGCGGAACAGCTTCGCCGGCTCGCCGTTGAGCAGGATCACATAGCTGTCGTTGATCAGCCCAAGCCCCGCCGAAACCGCGATGCCGAGCGGCGTCGCCAGCTCGGGGTCGTTGAGGTCGTATTCCTCCGAATAGGAGCTTTTTTCAAAATGGTTGCCGGCGATCGCCACGCGTGACGGCTCGATCTTCAGCTCCTCCGCCACGCGCTCCCGCAAGCCGATGAGCTTGCTGCCGCCGCCGGCAAGGAACACTGCGGAGGGCATCTTGCCGTTCAGGTCGAGGATGCGCCGTGCGATCTCCTGCGCAAGCGACGTGACCGCGGGGGCGATCATCTCGCGCAGCTCCTCGGGCGTCGTCTCGTGCGCGATGCCGAGGATGTCGGTATAATTGATCTTGCCCTTCTCGCTCAGCGCCATCTTGAGCTTCTCCGCCTGCTGGAAGTCCACCAGCAGGGCGCGCATCAGCAGCTCCGTGATCTCGTCGCCCGCGACGGTCGCCATCGTGTAGCCCACGACGCTGCCGTCCCGGCAGATCGCGATATCCGAGGTGCCCGCGCCGATGTCGACGAGCACGAGGTTCAAAAGGCGGATGTCGTTCGGAATGGCGGCGTTGAGCGACGCGATCGGTTCGAGCGTCAGGCTCGCGACCTCCAGCCCCAGCTTCCCCACCACGGCGTACAGGCTCTCCACGACCTCGCGCGGCAGGAAGGTCACGACGACGTCCGCCTCCAGCACGCGGCCGCTGTGGTCGCGGATGCTCGACATCGGATAGCCGTCGATCTTATAGGTGGAAACGGTATAGCCGACCATGTAGTATTGGTCGTTCTGCGTGCCGGACTGCTCGCGCAGCGCGTGCTCCGCCTCGGAGACGGCGCCCGCCTCCAGCTGGTTGATGATCTCCTCCGTGATCGCCTGCGTGCCGGGCAGCTCCAGCGTAAAGCTCGCCGCCTCCGATTTGAGCGCGCGCCCCGCCGCGGCGACGCACACGCGCGCAAGCCGGACCTTCGTCCGCTTCTCAAGCCGGGCAATCACCTCCCGCGCCACGTCGGCGACCTGCTCGATGTTTTCGATCTGGCCGTCGAGCATCGCGCGCTGGCCGTGATCCTGCTTTTCGATGGCGAGGACGTGAAAGCGCCGCCCCTCGACGGCGCCGACCACGCCGATGATGCTGCGGGTGCCGATATCCAACGCAAAAATCACATTGCTGTCCTGCTCTTTTTTCGCTTCCGCCATAACCGCACCTACCCTCGTTTTTCTTCTTCCGCCCATCGCTCAGCCCCTCGGCGAGTCGCTCTCGACCTTTCCCTCGCGCAGCGCGATGACGCGCTTGTTCAGGATGCTGCCGTAGCTGCCGTCCGTCGTCAGGATGACCGTCGTCCCGCGCTCGTTGAGCGCGGTGAGCAAATGGAGCATATCCCACACCGTATCGTCGTCCGTATGCGCCGTCAGGCCGTCCAGCACAAGGATCGACGGGCTGCGCCAGATCGCGCGCGCCAGCTCGGCGCGCCGGCACTCGGAGCTTGTCAGCTCGCGGGCGAAACGATGCCCGCTGCCGCTCAGTCCCACCAGCGCCAGCGCCTTCTCGATCCTGGCGCCGTGGAAAAGCCTATCCCTAAGATACTCCAAATGATTCCCAGATGCAAGGTTTTTGAACAGGGTTTCCGACGGATTCAGCCCGGAATCCTCCGACACGGCGCCGATGCAGTCGCGCAGATGCGCGCTTTCGCTCTGCGGCAAATGCGTCAGATCGGCGCCGCCCAGCCACACCGCGCCGCGGTCCGGCTCCAGCTCGCCCGTGATCAGCTGCGCCAGCGTCGTCTTTCCGGCGCCGCGTCCGCCGTTGATGAACACGAACTCCCCCTGCCGGATCGTCAGGTCGACCTCCAGCGTCGCGGAAACGCCGCGCCTGCTGTTCTTATAGATTTTCGCCACATTCTCCAGACGCACCGTGGGCATGGCAAAGCCTCCACTTTACAAAATTTGCGCGATTTGTTATACTGGGGCAAAGCCCGCGCGCTCCGTCCCGGCGGCGGGCGCGCCCCGCGGCGGAAGGGCGGGAGGTGGATCGACTTATGGCGCGGACGCCCAAAAAGCACCCGATCAGGAATTTCACGGCGCTGCTCCTGCTGGCGGTGCTGTGCATCGGCGTCGCCGAGCTGTCCGCCGCCCGTTTTGAGGACCCCGCCCTGTATGAAAGCGTCACGGCGCCGGCGCGCGAAGCGTACGAAAGCCTGCTTGCGCGGGCGAACGACTATATCGCCCGGCAAAGGGCTGAGCGCGAGCTGCGCCGCCAACAGGAACTGGAGCGGCAGCGGCTGCTTGAAGAACAGGAGCGCGAACGGCAGCGGCTGCTCGAAGAGCAGGCGCTCGCCGCGCAGGAAGCAAGCGCGCCCATCCTCCGCGACCGGCTCGTTTTTGCCGACCCCACGATCACCGAGTTCGTCGCCGAGGGGGAGCAGGAGTTCCTCACCGGCGGGAACGTGCGGATCACCTATTACAATCAAGGCGACGAGGCGTGGGCGCGCAAGCTGTTCGGCAACGACCCGATCGGCGGCTACGGCTGCGGCCCCACCGCGCTTGCCATGGCCGCCGCCTCGCTGTGCGGCGCGGACGCCACGCCCGAAAGCGTCGCGAAATGGGCGGCGGGCGCGGGCTACTGCGCCCCGCGCAGCGGCTCCTACCTCTCGATCGTGCAGGGCGTCGCCGAGCACTACGGCCTCGCCTGCGCCTCGCTGGGCGCGCTCGACGCCGACTCGCTCTATACCACGCTCTCCGACGGCGGGATCATCGTGGCGCTGATGGGCCCGGGGCACTTCACCGGCAGGGGGCATTTCATCCTGCTTCACGGCGTCACGCTCACGGGCGGCATCCTCGTCGCCGACCCGAACAGCCGCGACAATTCCCTCGCGGTCTGGGAGCCGCAGCTTCTCGTGGACGAGCTTTCCAAAAGCCGGCACGACGGCGCGCCGCTCTGGCTTTTGACGCAGCCGCTCGGGCTGTAACGCGTCGCGCCGCCCCCGCCTCCACGCACGGCAAAAACCCGCTCCAATCAAACGGTTGGAGCGGGTTGCTCTCATTC
>CACZCL010000142.1 GCA_902779695.1 Oscillospiraceae bacterium
CCTCTCTTCGTTACGAGCGCATCGCCGCGGCGCTCGCGTCAAGCTTTTCCAGCAGCGCGCGAAGCTTCTCCGCCTTCTCCCGCTCGGCGTTGACCACCGCCTCGGGCGCCCGGGAAACAAAATTCTCGTTTTTCAGCTTGCCCTCGATCCCGGCGAGCTGCTTCTCGGCATTCGCCTTTTCCTTGGCGATGCGCGCCAGCTCCTTTTCAAAATCGACCAGCTCCGCCAGCGGCATGAACACGCGCGCGGCGTGGGTCACGACCTCGACCATGCCCGCGGCGGGAGCGGCGTCCGCGCCCGCGACGGTCACCTCGCTCGCGGAGGCAAGGCGCATGAAGAACGGAACGCCCGAGCGGAACGTGTCGCCCTGCGCCGTGGCGATCGTGTAATGCACCTTTTTCGACGGCGCGACGTTCATTTCGCTGCGGCGCGCGCGGATCGCGGTGATCGCCTCGATCACGCTGCCCATCGCCGCCTCCTCCGCCGGGAAGCGGAACGCGTCGTTCCACTCCGGCCACTTTGCGTGCATCAGGAAGCCGATCCCCTCGTCGCGCGCACCGTGCGGCAGCGCCTGCCAGATCTCCTCCGTGATAAACGGCATGAAGGGGTGCAGCAGCTTGAGCGTTTCGATGAGCACGTAGCAAAGGACGTTCTGCGCGTTCCTCTTCGCCGCCTCGTCGCCGCCGTTCAGCCGCGCCTTCGTCAGCTCGATATACCAGTCGCAGTAGTTGTCCCAAATGAAGTCGTAGATCTTCGCCGACGCCACGCCCAGCTCAAAGGCGTCCATATTGTCGGTCGCCTCGCGGATGAGCGTGTTGAGCTTGGAGAGGATCCACTTGTCCTCCAGCTCCAGCTTTTCCGGCAGCTCCACCCGGTCGATGGTGAGGTTCATCATCACGAAGCGGCTCGCGTTCCAGATCTTATTCGCGAAATTGCGCATCGCCTCGCACTTCTCCACGTAGAAGCGCATATCGTTGCCGGGGCTGTTGCCGGTGATGAGGTTGAAGCGCAGCGCATCCGCGCCGTACTTCTCCGCCATCTCCAGCGGGTCGATGCCGTTGCCGAGCGATTTGGACATCTTGCGGCCCTTGTCGTCGCGCACGAGGCCGTGGATCAGGACGGTTTTGAACGGCTCCCGCTTCATGTGCTCCATGCCGGAGAAGATCATGCGGGCGACCCAGAAGAAGATGATGTCGTAGCCCGTGACCATCACGCTGGTCGGATACCAATACTTGAGGTCGGCGGCGTCGGCGTCCGGCCAGCCCATCGTCGAGAACGGCCAGAGCGCGGAGGAGAACCAGGTGTCGAGCACGTCCTCCTCGCGCGTCAGCTTCCCGCAGCCGCACTTCTCGCACTTGCTCGGGTCGGTGCGGCTGACGTTGATGTGGCCGCACTCGTCGCAGTACCACGCCGGGATCTGGTGACCCCACCAGAGCTGGCGGGAAATGCACCAGTCGTGGCAGTTTTCCATCCAGTTCGTGTAGGTCTTGGCAAAGCGCTCCGGCACGAACCTGATCGTGCCGTCGTTGACGACGCGCAGCGCCTCCTTCGCCAGCGGCGCCATCTTCACGAACCACTGCGCGGAGATCAGCGGCTCCACGTCGTTGTGGCAGCGGTAGCAGGTGCCGACGTTGTGGCTGTAGTCCTCCGTCTTGACCAGATAGCCCTGCGCGTCGAGATCGGTGACGATCTGCCTGCGGCACTCGTAGCGGTCCATCCCCTCGTACCTGCCGCCGTTTTCGTTGATCGTGCCGTTGTCGGCGATGACGCGGATGACCTCCAGATTGTGCCGAAGCCCGACCTCAAAGTCGTTGGGGTCGTGCGCCGGCGTCATCTTGACCGCGCCGGTGCCAAAACCGATCTCGCAGTATTCGTCGCCCACGATGGGCAGCTCGCGGTCCACCAGCGGCAGGATGCAGGTCTTGCCGATGAGGTGCTTGAACTTCTCGTCCTCCGGGTTCACCGCCACGCCGGTGTCGCCCAGCATCGTCTCGGGGCGCGTCGTCGCCACGACGATGTCGCCGCTGCCGTCGGAGAGCGGATAGCGGATATACCACAGGTGGCCGGGCTTATCGACGTACTCCACCTCCGCGTCGGACAGCGCCGTCAGGCAGTGCGGGCACCAGTTGATGATGCGGCTGCCCTTGTAGATAAGCCCCTTGTCATAGAGCTTGCAGAACGCCTCGCGCACGGCGCGGGAGCAGCCCTCGTCCATCGTGAAGCGGGAGCGCGACCAGTCGCAGGACGAGCCCAGCTTCTTCTGCTGCTCGACGATGCGGTTGCCGTATTTCTCCTTCCACTGCCAAACGCGCTGCAAAAACTTCTCGCGCCCAAGGTCATAGCGGGTCTTGCCCTCGTTGACGCGCAGATCCTCCTCGACCTTGATCTGGGTGGCGATGCCGGCGTGGTCCGTGCCGGGAAGCCACAGGGCGCTGTAGCCCTGCATCCGCTTGAAGCGGGTCAGGATGTCCTGCAGCGTCGCGTCCATCGCGTGCCCCATGTGGAGCTGTCCCGTGACGTTCGGCGGCGGCATGACGATGGAAAACGGCTTCTTTTCGGGGTCCGCCTCCGCCCGGAAGCAGTTGTTCTCCTCCCACATCCGATAGATGCGCCCCTCGACCTGCTGCGGCTCGTAGACTTTCGGAAGTTCTTTCATGTTGCTCTCCTTATGTTCAAAAGTTTTATTTGCATTTTTGGAACGTTTTTCCCGTCGCCTGTTCGATCCACGCCCGGAACGCCTCCGGCTCGCCCTGCCGGAACAGCTGTTTGTCGAAGATCTGGCCGTGGCGCGCGCCGAGGAAGAAGATGAAATAGCGTTCCATTTCGCAAAGGTCGGTGACGCTGCCGTATTGATACTTCGTCTCCGTCGTATCCGTCGTCACCTCATACCCTTCGTCCGTAAACGTCGTCATCGAACGCGCCGCGCCGGGAAACATTTGCTTGAGCGTGATCCACGCGTTGAGCCTGTCCTCCAGCAGCAGGAAAAGCAGCACGAGCGCCAGCGACGCCCACACCCAGAAATTCGGCGCGCCCCCGAGCGCGATCAGCAGCGCGCACAGGCCGGCGCTCACCGCCAGAAAGCCCCACCAAAACGCGCGGGCAATTTTTTTCTTTTTCTGTACCGTCTTGCGCGCCGCGCGGCTCAGCGCCGTCAGCGCCGCAAGGTCATAGTTCTGTTCGATTACGAATTTCTCCATAGCCGTCCCCTTCGAGATGAAAATGCCCCGAGCCGATTTCGGCTCGGGGCGAACAAAGTCCGTGATACCACCCGAATTCCCGCGCGGCATGCCGCACGGACACTCTTCCACGCTGTAACGGGCGCGCCCGTCCGGCCTACTGCTTCCCTGTTCGGCACGGCTGCTCGGGGACGACTTCCGCACGCTCTCGCGGGAACTTACACCGACCGTTCCCTCTCTGCGCCGCAAGCAATGCGTACTGCTTCCCTTCCTCGCGTTTGACCGCTGTATTCTACACGTTTTCGCGCCGTTTGTCAACTCATGCGCAGGATTTCTTTCTTCAGCCGCGCAATGATCCGCTTTTCCAGGCGCGAGATGTAGCTTTGCGAAATGCCCATGCGGTCCGCGACCTCCTTCTGCGTCAGCTCGTGCCGCCCGTCGAGGCCGAAGCGCAGCGTGATGATCTCGCGCTCGCGCGCGGAGAGCGTGTCGATGGCGCTGCGCAGCAGCGTCCGGTCGACGTCGTCCTCGATGGGCTTCATCACGACGTCCTCCTCCGTGCCCAGCACGTCGGAGAGCAGCAGCTCGTTGCCGTCCCAGTCGGTGTTGATCGGCTCGTCGAAGCTGACCTCCGCCTTCTGGTTCGCGATCTTGCGCAGGTGCATCAAAATCTCGTTTTCAACGCAGCGCGAAGCGTAGGTCGCAAGCTTGATGTTCTTGTCGCTGCGGTAGGTTTCGATCGCCTTGATCAGCCCGATCGTGCCGATGGAGATCAGATCCTCCACGCCGACGCCCGTATTCTCAAAGCGGCGCGCGATGTAGGCGACCAGACGCAGATTGTGCTCGATCAGCTCCT
>CACZCL010000143.1 GCA_902779695.1 Oscillospiraceae bacterium
AGCTGTTCGAGACGCTTGATGTAGTTTTCCAGATTCTCGCGCCGGGCGCCGGGGCGTCCCGCGGAGATGGCGTCCGCCGCCTGCACGATGAAATCGAGCACCGTCGTCGGCTCGACGTCGTTGTGGTGCGCGTGGACGGCGTGGATGATCTCGTCCTTCTCGTGGTACTTGCGCATGAACTCGACGCCGAGGGAGACGTGCGTGCCGTCCATCTCGTGGTCGACGGATTTGCCGACGTCGTGCAGCAGGCCCGCGCGCTTGGCTGCGGTCACGTCCGCGCCCAGCTCCGCGGCGATCATGCCGGCGAGGTGGCTGACCTCGATCGAGTGCTGCAGCACGTTCTGCCCGTAGCTCGTGCGGTAGTGCAGGCGCCCGAGCATCTTGACAAGCTCGGGGTTCAGCCCGCGCACACCGGTCTCCAGCACCGCGCGCTCACCCTCGGACTTGATGACGGCGTCGACCTCGCGCCGCGCCTTGGCGACCATTTCCTCGATGTGAGTGGGGTGGATGCGGCCGTCCGCGATCAGCTTCTCCAGAGCGATGCGCGCGACCTCGCGGCGGACCGGCTCGAAGCAGGAGACCGTGATCGCCTCCGGCGTGTCGTCGATGATGAGGTCGACGCCGGTCATGGTCTCGATGGTGCGGATGTTGCGGCCCTCGCGGCCGATGATGCGGCCCTTCATCTCGTCATTGGGCAGGGGAACCACACTGACGGTGATCTCAGCCGCGTGATCCGCCGCGCAGCGCTGGATGGCGGTGGCGACGATCTCCCGCGCGCGGGAATCGGCTTCTTCCTTCGCGCGCTGCTCAAGCTCCTTGATTTTCAGCGCGGTCTCGTGGGTGACTTCGCTTTCGACCTGCTCGATGAGGTATTTCTTCGCCTCGTCGGCGGTGAAGCCGGAAATGCGCTCCAGCATTTCCGTCTGGCTGCGCTTGATGATGCGGATCTCCTCGCTCTCCTTATCCAGCGCGGCGTGCTTCTGGTTGAGGGCGTCCTCCTTCTTCTCAAGCGCTTCGGTCTTGCGGTCGATGTTCTCTTCCTTCTGCTGCAGCCGGCGTTCCTGCTTTTGCAGGTCGGCGCGGCGCTCCTTGTTCTCCTTCTCAGCCTCGTTGCGGACTCGCATACTCTCTTCTTTGGCTTCGAGCAGCATTTCCTTGCTCTTGCTCTCCGCCCGCTTGTGCGCGTCGTTTTCGATTTGCAGCGCCTTTTGCTCGGCGTCTGCGATGGTCAGTTCTGCCTTTTTTTCCGCTTGTTTCCTGATCCAAATGCCGAGAAGGATGCCCAAGGCCAGAAGCACAATGATCCCGACCGCCAATGCGGCGGGGGACATCATAATTGGGCGCATGGTTTCCTCCTACTCTTTCATTTTGATCTATCAAAATGGGAATGTGGGTTCCGAGGGGCCTCCCCTTTTGCCCCCTAAAAATCCAAAATATATTTTACTCGCTCAAATGCATGGTGTCAAGAAAAAACGGGCAAAAAATTATCAAACAGATGTTGCATTTTGAGAAAAGATGTGGTACAATATCGTAAAATTAAAGCAGAAATCTGTGCGGGGAGGATCGTTCGATGAGCAAACGCTCCGAAATGCAGCAGCGCATTTACCGGTATATTCTTGAGAGCATCCGCGAACACGGCTATGCGCCGTCCGTGCGCGAGATCGGGGACGCGGTGGGGCTGAAATCGCCCTCCACGGTGCATTTCCACCTCAAGAACCTTGCGGAGCTGGGTTATATCGAAAAGGGCGCGTTCAAGGGCCGCGCGATCGTGCCGACGGCGCGCGGCGCGGAGCAGCCGGAGCGATCGGAGCGCGCCGCCGTCCCCGCGCCGGAAGCGGCGCCGGAGCCGCGCTCGCGGCAGGTGCCGATCGTCGGCAGCGTTGCCGCGGGCAGCCCCATTCTGGCGCAGGAGTGCATCGAGGACTATCTGACCTTCGACGTCGGGGGACGCGAGGACGAGTATTTCGCGCTGCGCGTGCGCGGGGAGTCGATGCTCGGCGTCGGGATCCTGCCGGGCGACCTCGTTGTCGTGCACCGGCAGCAGACGGCGCGCAACGGAGAGATCGTCGTGGCGCTGCTGGAGGACGAGGCGACGGTCAAGACCTTCAGCCGGAAGGACGGGCATATCTGGCTTTTGCCCGCGAACCCGGACTACCAGCCCATCGACGGGACCTTCTGCTCGATCCTGGGCAAAGTTTCCGCGGTGGTGCGGCAGTATTGATCCTGATACTAAAATTTGAGATTTTGTGATAATACGGAGAACCGGCGGCAAGGGCACGTGCCTTTGCCGCCGGTTTGCCTGTTGGGATACGCGGCGGACAGCCGCGCGGGTACGCCGCATCCAAGCTGGGCCTAGTCCGGGAAGCGGATCGTCCAGCTTTCGCACCCGCGCAGCGGCTGCGCCGCCGTCGGGGACAGGCCCTCGATCATGCCCTCCGGCGTGAGCGCGGTGAGAGTTTTGAACGCGATGGGGAGGATCGGGGCGTCCGCCGCAAGCTGCTCGCAAAGCGCGGCGGCGGTGGCTTCGTTCTCATCCTTCAAAAACGCCTTGAGCGCCGCGTCGGTCGCGGCGCTGGCGTATTTCCCGTAGTTGAGCGCGCCGTCGCTACCGACGAGCGAGGTCACGTCCCAATCCGCAGTGAGGCGCACCTCGCCGAGCCAGAGGTCGAAGTCGCCGCTCTCCAGCGCGGCGAGATATTCCGTCCAGGGCAGCTCCACGGGAGTGACGGCGACGGGGCCGACGCTGAGCTGTTTGGCAAGATGCGCGGCGAGCGACGCCTTGAAGCTGTTTTCGGCGTTGACCAGCAGCGTCAGCTCCAGCGGCTCCCCCTCCGACCCGATGCCCAGCGCGTCGGGATAGGCGGCGCTGTCATAGGGCGTATCCAGCTCCGCAGGGTACAGCGGAGAGAGCGGGGAGATCGGGAAACGGGCGGCGTCGGCGTGGCCCGCGAGCAGGGTGTCGACGATGGCGTCGCGGTCGAACGCCGCGCCTATCGCGACGCGCAGGGCGCTGTCGGCCAACGCGCGGCGCTTCGTGTTGCAGCCGAGGAACAGCAGCGCGGTGCTGGGCGCGTCCGCCATGTCCACGCCGCCGAGCGCGGCGGCGGGCGTTTCGCCGAGCAGGTCGGCGACGAGCAGATGCGCGCGCCCGGCGGAGAACAGATACACGGCGGAGTCCGCGTCCTTGGCGGGCTCCAGCCTGATGCGCTCCGGCAGGGCGTCCCCGCCGCGCCACCAGTTCTCGTTGCGGGCAAGGCAGGGACCGTCGCTGTCGGTCACGAACAGGTACGGGCCCGTGCCGAGGGGGACGGTGTCCTTTTCTGTGCCGGATTTGACGATCGGAATGTCGAGCAGGGCGGGGAAGGCGCTGTCCGCCTGCCGGAGCGTGACGACGAGCGCGCCGCGGTTCACGCGCATGGACGCGACGTTCGCAAAGCGGGCGGAAAACCGCTCCGACGCCTGCGCGCGGCGATAGGTCGCCAGCACGTCGGCGGCGGTGAGCGCCGCGCCGTTTGAAAAGACGATGCCGTCGCGCAGCGCGAGCGTATAGGTGAGCCCGTTGGAGCTGACGCGGCAGGACGCGCAGAGCAGCGGTTGGGGCGTAAAGGTATCGTCCAGCGTGTACAGCCCCTCGTAGAGCAGGGAACCGACGGTCTGCTGCACGCCGTCGGAGCAGAGGACGGGGTCGAAGGTCTGGCTGCTGAGGAAGGGGAGGGTGAAGGCGTCGGGCAGGGGATCGGGCGCCGCGACAGGCTCCGGGAGCGCGGGCTCCTCCTCCCAGAATTCGGGCGTTTCATTGGCTTCCGCCTCCCAGCAGGCGGTGAGCGTCAGGCACAGCGCCAGACACAGCGCGAGCGCGAGCGGGCGCCTCATGGCGCGGCCTCCAGCGCGATGACGGCGATCTGCCCGCCGCGGCGCGGGCCGAGCCGCCGATGCGACCAGTAGCGCTCCGGGCGGCACATCGTGCAGTCCTCGTGCACCTCGATCCGCCGGCTGTCCAGTCCCGCGCGCAGCAGCCAC
>CACZCL010000144.1 GCA_902779695.1 Oscillospiraceae bacterium
CACTTGTCGATGCTGGGAATCAGGGCGAGCACGCCGGCGCGGATCCCGCGGAAGGCGTACGCGACGGCGCGTATCTCCGCAAATTCCCGGAGGAGAGCGGAGACCGCGAGGAGGATGAAAAAGGAGGGGAGCACGACGCCGAGCGTGGCGGAGAGCGCGCCCGCAACGCCCGCCGCGCCTGTTGATGCGGCGCTCGCGCCGCAGGGCGGACGCGTCCGCGCGACGGGTTATGCCAAAAAGCTCGCGCGCGAGCGGGGGATATCCCTCGCGGCGCTGCGCGGCACCGGACCGAACGGCCGCGTCATCGCGCCGGATGTGCTGGCGTACCGCGGCGCGGCGGCGGCGGAGCAAGATTATGTTAACCAAGGACCGGCGCCGGTGGACGTCGTGACAAAGGTGCCGATGACCGGCATCCGCAAGGCGATCGCGAACAATATGTTCACGAGCCTGCAATCCATGGCGCAGTGCACCGCCGCCGCCGAGATCGACGTGACGGAGCTGCTGGCGTACCGGCGGAAGCTCGTGGCGCAGCAGGAATTTCTCGGCTGCAAGGTCACGGTGAACGACCTGCTGTCGATGGCGGTGGTGAAGATGCTCAAAAAGCATCCCACGGCGAACGCGACCTTCGACGGCAAGACGCTTTGCGTCCACTCGTCGGTGAATCTGTCCGTCGCGGTGGCGGCGGAGGCGGGACTGATGGTGCCGGTCGTGCGCGGCGCGGACCGCATGAGCCTGCGGGAGCTGCACGAGGCGGCGGGCGACCTCGCCGCCCGCGCGCGGGACAAGCGCCTGCGCGACGGGGAGCAGTCCGGCGGCACGTTTACGATCTCGAACGTCGGGATGTTCCCGATCGACTGGTCGACGCCGATCATCAACCCGCCGCAGGTGGCGATCCTGGGCTTTGGACGCTCGGTGCAAAAGCCGGCGGTGTTCGGCGGCGAGATCGCCGTGCGTTCGATGATGACGGTGTATCTGACCTTTGACCACCGCGTGTTCGACGGGCTTGAGGTCGGGCGTATCCTCAAGGATATGCAGACGCTGCTGGAAAACCCGGAGCTGATCACGGCGTAAACACGATAAAACACGGCTGCCCGCGGGGCGGCCGTGTTTTTTGCCGAGCCGCGGCGCGCACGGGAGCGGGCTTTCCGGAAAAAAACGCGGCGGGGGACGGAATCGACTTGACGAACCGCGCTGCACAAGTATAATAAAAGAGGTAAATTATCTACAGCGAACGGCAGAATCTGGAAAAGGAGGCCGTGTTCGATACGATGCTGCTCTTGCTCGATTCCGCGGCGCACCTGCTGGTGGACGCCCTCTGCGCGGCAGCCGTGTTCGGCCCTTTGCGCGCGGAGCGGAGCGTCGCGGCGCTGGTGCTGCTGTACAATACGCTCGCGTTCTCCACGCAATGCCTCGTGGGATTGGCGGCGGACCGGCGCGGGAAACATCCCGCCGCAGCGTGCGCCGCGATGCTGGCGGTCGCCGCCGGATACGCTCTGCCGCTGCCCGCGCTGCCGCGCGTGCTTCTGCTCGGGCTGGGAAACAGCGTGTTCCACGTTGCCGGCGGCGCCATGACGTTGGAGCGCAGCGGCGGCAGGGCGGGCGCGCTCGGTGTGTTTGTCGCGCCCGGAGCGGTCGGGCTGGCGCTTGGCGCGCTGCGGCCGGAGCTGGGCGGCGCGTTTGCCGCGCTGCTGGCGCTTTGCGCCGCCGCGGTGCTTCCCGCCGCCGCGCGCTCTCCCGCGCCGGAGACTAAAGTCACCGACGCGGACGGGGACGGTATGCTGCTGCCCGTGCTGCTCGCGCTGGCGGTATCGGTGCGCGCGGTGGGCGGCTCCGCCGTCAGCTTCCCGTGGAAAAGCGGCGCGGCGATGACGCTGCTGACGGCGCTCTGTGTCTTCGCGGGAAAGGCCGCCGGCGGCTTCGTCTGCGACCGGCTGGGCGCGCGGCGGACGGCGCTTCTTTCCATTCTGCCCGCCGCCGTGCTGATCGCGTTTTGCCCGGCATGGGCGGCGCCGTCGCTGCTGGGGCAGTTCGCGCTGAACCTCACGATGCCGGTGACGCTTTGGCTGCTGTACCGCGCCATGCCGGACGCGCCCGCCTTTGCGTTCGGGCTTGCCGCGTCGGCGCTCTGGCCGGGCACGCTCGCGGGGCAGCTGATGACGCTGACGGGGCCGGCGCTGTGGCTGTGCGTGCTGCTGAGCTTTCTGTTCGGGCTTTGGGCGATTTTGACGGCGGAGAAAGGCGTTTTGAGGGCGCAGGGAGGGAATAGAGCATGAGAAAAGCATTTCTCGTATCGGCGCTTTTGATCGCCGCCGCGCTGTGCACGCCGCCCGTCTACGCGGACGCGATCCTCTGGCCCGTATTCGCGGGGATATTCCTTGTCGGAGGGCTGCTGTGCGCCGGCGTCGCGATCCTTGCGATCGCCATTTTGGTTCGCGCGGTCAAGAAGCTCCGCGCGAAGAGACAACTGCAACAGGCGCAAGCCGGAGAGGAGAACGAGAATGAAAACGAGTATGAAACGGATTCGGAATAGCCTTTTCGCGTGGATTACGGCGCTGGCGCTGACTGCGCCGGCCTTTGCCGACATCATCGCGCCGCCGGAGCCACTGCCGCCCGTGCCGCAGCCGGAGGAGCCGATGCTCGCGCCGCTGCTGGCCGGAGCGGTGGCGCTCGCTGCCGCCGCGGTCCTGGCGTGGCGGCTGATCCGGCGCCGCAAGGAGCGGTGACGCTGTTTCTTGCCTGCGCGCTGACCGTATTGATCGAAACCCCGATCCTCGTTTGCGCCGGCTATCGGGGGCGCGACGAGGTCACCGTGGTCGTGTGCGCGAACGTCGTTACCAATCTGCTGCTGAACCTGTCCGCCGCGCTGCTGCTGCGCGAGCGCCCGTGGGCGGCGTATCTGCTGGAGCCGGCGGTCGCGGCGGCGGAGTACGGGATCTACGCGCTGGCATTCGGCGCCTCCCGGCGGCTTTTTTGGGCGACGCTGGCGGCAAATTGCATTTCCTGCGCTTTGGGGCTGCTGGCCTTCCGCGCTTAGCGGAGCGGACAGCGCCCGAAGCATCCTGGTGAAAGGAGGAGAGCGGCATGAAACGGAATACGCATCGGACGGCGAACATGATGGCGCAGGACGAGCGGCTGCTGGAGACGATCTACGGCGTCATCGTCCTGCTGCTGGCGATATTCACCGTGGTCAGCTATCGCTACGCTTATCAGAACGACAGCTTTGACGGCAGGGATTTCGTGCGGCTTTCCAAGGGCTGGGTGCAGGTTTTGCCGGGAACGGAGAAGGTGATCGAAAGCCTTCCGGCGGATCTCGACGACAAGCTGGGCGAGGCGGTCACGATCCGCCGGATCCTCCCGGAGGAGTTTCCCATCGAGAGCCCGGCGCTGTTCGTGAAATCCGCGCACCAGAACGTGAGCATCCGCATCGGCGGCAGGGAGTATTACCGGTATACCTTCCGCGCCTCGCACCGCTATGACGAGGGCTTCCCGCCCAGCCACTGGCTGGTCGTCCGTCTGAGCGAGGACTGCGAGGGGCAGGAGATCTCCATCACGTTTACGCGCCTGCAGGACGATTGGACGGATACGGTGGACGAGATCTATCTCGGCGCCAAGGCGGATATCCTCTATGAGCTGATACGGCAAAACGCTCTTCCGCTTGTCGTCACGCTGCTGCTGCTTCTGCTCGCCGCGGCGTTCCTCATCCGTCAGGCGATGGTCTCCGCCCGGCGGGAGGGCGGGCACCGAAATCTGTACCTTGCCCTGTACCTGGCGTTCCTCGCTGCTTTCCTGATTTGCAATTCCGGGGTGCGGCAGCTCTATTTCGGCAACATCCTCTATGCAAGAAGCATGGAGTTCCTGTCGATAATGATGATCCCGGTGCCCCTCATCCTGTTTTTGAACCAGGCGGAGCGGGGGCGCTTTCAGACGGCGGCAAACCTCCTGTGCCTGCTGATTTTTGCCGTCGACCTGCCGGTGCTCCTGCTCGCCCTTTTGGGCATCAGCAATCT
>CACZCL010000145.1 GCA_902779695.1 Oscillospiraceae bacterium
CATTTTGAAAGGGATGCGTCTTTTCATGGATCTGGATGGATATATCCGCTCGCTTGCGGGCAAGACCGTCGCGGTGCTCGGCGTCGGCGTGAGCAACCGCCCGCTGGTGGAGCTGCTGTGCAAAAGCGGCGTCGCCGTGGTCGCCTGCGACCGGAAGGAGCGCGCGGCGCTGGGGGAAACGGCGTCCGCGCTGGAGAAGCTGGGCGCGGAGCTGCGCCTGGGCGCGGATTATTTGCGGGGGATCGAGGCGGACGTCATTTTCCGCACGCCGGGTATGCGCCCCGATATCCCGGAGCTTCTGGCGGCACGCGGGCGCGGGAGCGTCGTCACCTCGGAAATGCAGGCGTTTTTCGAGGTCTGCCCCTGTCCGATCATCGCCGTGACGGGCAGCGACGGCAAGACGACGACCACGACCGTCATTTCCGAATTTTTGCGCGCCGCGGGGAAAAAGGTCTGGCTCGGCGGCAATCTCGGGCATCCGCTGTTGGCGGAGGCGGGGGAGATCGCGCCGGAGGATTACGCCGTGGTGGAGCTTTCGTCGTTTCAGCTGCTGGACATGACGAGGTCTCCGCACATCGCCGTCATGACGAATCTGGCGCCCAACCATCTTGACGTACACCGCGACATGGCGGAATACATCGCGGCGAAGGAGAATATCTTCAGCCACCAGCGCGCGGACGACGTCGCGATCTTCAACCTTGACAACGACATCACGCGGGAGCTGTCGAAAAAGGCACCCGGGCGCGTGCGGCTGTTCAGCCGGCAGCAGGAGGTCGGAGACGGCGCGTTCGTGCGCGGCGGCGCGATCTGGCTGCGAAGCGGTGGAGAGGAGCGCGAGGTGCTCAAAACCGGCGAGATCCGCATCCCGGGGCAGCACAACGTGGAAAACTACTGCGCCGCGATCGCCGCGGTCGACGGGCTCGTGCCGGACGAGGCGATCCGCTCCGTGGCGCGCTCCTTCGCCGGCGTCGAGCACCGCATCGAGCTGGTGCGCGAGCGGCGCGGCGTCCGCTGGTACAACGATTCCATCGCCTCCAGCCCGACGCGCACCATCGCGGGATTGCGCTCTTTCCCGGAAAAGGTGATCCTGATTGCCGGTGGATACGACAAGCATATTCCCTTTACACCGCTTGCGCCTGAGGTTATTGAGCACGTCAAACTGCTGATCCTCTGCGGCGCGACTGCGGACACCATCCGCACGGCGGTCACGAGCTGCGGGGACTATCACGGGGCGCCGGAGATCGTGGAGTGCAAGACACTGCGGGAGGCGGTGGATCTCGCCGCGGCGCGCGCCGGCGCGGGCGACGTTGTGACGCTTTCGCCCGCCTGCGCGGCGTTCGACCAGTTCGCGAATTTTATGGAGCGCGGAAAGGCCTTCAAGCAGATGGTACACGCGCTGCCGGAATAAGGGCAGGCAGGGCGCGCATACCCTTTTCCGAGGTGGGAGTATGCGCAGATATCTGCACCGGACCCTTTCGCGCGGGGAGCGGCTTTTGCTCTGGCTCGCCGCCGCCGCGCTGGCGGCGCTGACGCTCGCGGCGGTCGCCATGTCGCACCTGAAGCCGATTTTGACAAGCCTTGCCACGGCGCGGGTCGCGAACACGGTGACGCGTATCGTGACCGCCGCGGTCAATGAGACGATCTATGAGGGCGGGGAGGGCTACGACAGCCTGATCCTGCTCGAAAAGGACAACGAAGGGCGCATCGTCGCGGTCAAAAGCGACATGGCGGCGTTCAACCGGCTCCAGTCCGAGGTGCTGGCGAGCGTTCTGGAGCGCATGGGCGAGGTCGACACGCGGGAGCTGTCGATCCCCGTGGGCACGCTGACCGGCTCGCCGCTGCTCGCGGGCCGCGGGCCGGAGATCCGGGTGCGGATGCAGTCGGTCGGCTCGCCGAGCGCGCATTTTGAAAACGCGTTTACCGCCGCCGGCATCAACCAGACCAAGCACCAGATCCTTTTGATCGTGGAGGTCTCGGTCGGCATCCTGCTGCCGGGCTTTTCGACGGGAACGCGGGTGAGCAGCAAATTTAACGTGGCGGAGACCGTGATCGTTGGCGGCGTGCCGGAGAGCTATACCTATTTCAGCTCCGGCAACATCGCGGACACCGCGGAGGAATACGTCCTGAACGGATAGGGAGGAAGCTATGTCCTACAAGGAACGCATCAAGGAGCTCAGAGAGATCCTCGAATACAACAGCAGGCTTTACTACGATCTGGACGCGCCGGTGATGTCGGACTATGAGTACGACCATCTGCTGCGCGAGCTGGAGGATCTGGAGGCTGCGCACCCGGAGGAGATCACGCCCGATTCGCCGACGCAGCACGTCGGCGGCACGGCGTCGAACAGCTTTGCGCCGGTCACGCACGAGGTGCCGCTGGAGAGCCTGCAGGACGTGTTCAACGAATCGGAGGTCGCGGAGTTCTGCGCGCGTGTCGACGAGCAGATCAAAGACGCGGAATGGAGCGTCGAGCCGAAGGTGGACGGGCTTTCCGTCGCCATCGAGTACCGGGACGGGCGCTTCGTGCGCGGCGCGACGCGCGGCGACGGGCGCACGGGCGAGGACGTGACGGAGAACATCCGCACGATCCAAAACCTGCCGATGACGCTGCCGGACAAGCTGCCGCGCCTGATCGTGCGCGGCGAGGTCTATATGTCCAAGACGGTGTTCGCTGCGCTCAACGCCGAGCGCGAGATCACCGGCGAGCCGCTCTTTGCCAACCCGCGCAACGCCGCCGCCGGTTCGCTGCGACAGCAGGACCCGAAGATCGCCGCTCAGCGCAGGCTGGACGTCGTGATCTTCAATTTGCAGCTCGCGGAGGGCAAGACCTTCGACAAGCATACCGATACCATCGACTATATGAAATCGCAGGGTCTGCCGACGATCCCGTATCTCAAGACCTCCGATCTGGGCGCCGTCAACGCCGAGATCGCGCGTCTCAACGAGGAGCGCGCGGCGCTGCCGTTCGACATGGACGGCGCGGTCCTCAAGCTCAACGACCTTGCGGACCGGAGCGTGCTCGGCAGCACGTCGAAGGTGCCGCGCTGGGCGATCGCGTACAAGTACCCGCCGGAGCAGAAGCCGAGCCGCCTGCTCGACATCGTCGTGCAGGTCGGGCGCACCGGCGTCCTGACGCCCAAGGCGGTCGTCGAGCCGGTCCGCCTCGCGGGAACGACAGTCACGAACGCGACGCTGCACAATCAGGACTTTATCACCGAAAAGGACATCCGCATCGGCGACACGGTCATCGTGCAGAAGGCGGGGGAGATCATCCCCGAGATCGTGCGCGTGGATTTTGACAAACGCCCGGAGGGAACGGCGCCCTACCGCCTGCCGGAGCGCTGTCCGGTCTGCGGCGCGCGGGTCGAGCGGGACGAGGACGGAGCCGCCGTGCGCTGCACGGGGGCGGAGTGTCCGGCGCAGCTTTTGCGGTATCTGGAGCATTTCACCTCGCGCGAGGCGATGGATATCGACGGCGTCGGCCCCGCCGTGCTGCGCCAGATGGTCGACGCGGGTCTCGTTCAGACCGCAGCCGACCTCTACAAGCTGACGGCGCAGGATATCGCGCAGCTGGACCGGATGGGGCCGAAGTCCGCGCAGAACGCGGTCGACGCCATAGAAAAGTCCAAGCAGAACGACCTTTCCCGCCTGCTCTGCGCCCTCGGCATCCGCCAGATCGGCGCGAAGGCGGCAAGGACGCTGGCGCAGCACTTCGGCAGCCTCGACGCGCTGGAGCGGGCGTCCGTCGAGGAGCTGACCGCCATCGACGACATCGGCGAGATCACGGCAAGATTTCTGCGCGATTGGCTGGAAAGCCCGCAGTCGCAGGATCTGCTGCGCCGCCTGCGCGAAGCGGGCGTCAATATGACATGCCTGGAAAAGCCGACCGACGAGCGATTCCGGGGCATGACCTTCGTGCTGACCGGCTCGCTGACGCGTTTCACGCGGGACGAGGCGACCGCCATGATCCAATCGCGCGG
>CACZCL010000146.1 GCA_902779695.1 Oscillospiraceae bacterium
GCCGTAGGTCGACTCCATCAGCACGTAGTCCGCGTGCGTCAAAAGCTCCGGCGGGCAGAGGATCGGCTGCGTCTCGTTGCCGATATCGCCGGAAAATACGACCGTCTTGATGACGTCGCCCTCCGTCAGCACCATCGTGATGCTCGCCGAGCCGAGCAGATGCCCCGCGTCGGTAAACGTGACCTCCACGCCCTCGCACAGCTCGATCGTCTCGTGATAGTCGCAGGTGCGCAGGTATTGCAGCGCCGCCTCGGCGTCCTGCGTCGTGTACAGCGGCTCCACGTGCTCGCGTCCGGCGCGTTCGCCCTTGCGGTTGGCGTATTCCGCCTCGCTCTCCTGGATGTTGGCGGAATCGAGCAGCATGACCTCCAGCAGCCGCGCCGTCAGCCGCGTGGTGAGGATCTGGCCCGAGAAGCCCTGCTTGACCAGCAGCGGCAGGCGCCCCGAATGGTCGATGTGCGCGTGCGTGACGAGCACATAGTCGATCTCGCCGGCGTTGAAGGGCAGCATCGCGTTGTCCAGCTCGTCTCGTCCCTGCTGCAAGCCGCAGTCGACCAGGATCCGCTTGCCGTTGATCTCAACGCAGTGGCATGAGCCCGTCACCGCGCGGTCGGCGCCGTAAAAATACAGTTTCATCGCTTTCCTCCCCGTTTTGAACAAAAAGTGCTCGCTATTTCTCAATGTATTTTAGCACAGTCGTATATAGTATGCAAGTTTTTGTGCGTCCGGCGCACAGTTTTTTTTACACTTCGTTCATAGAATTGCCGTTTACATCCCGCGCCGGCGTGTGCTATACTATACAAGTATTTTTATGCGTTCACGCGCCCGCGCCTCCGTGCGCGGGGCGATCGCCCCGAAAGGAAGGATACGGCATCATGGGCCTTTTTACGAAGATATTCGGCACCTACAGCGAGCGCGAGCTAAAAAACATCTATCCGATCGTCGACAGGATCGAGGCGATGGCGGAGGAGTACGCCGCGATGAGCGACGCGCAGCTACAGGCGAAAACGCCGGAATTCAAAAAGCGCCTCGCGGACGGCGAGACGCTGGACGATATCCTGCCCGAGGCGTTTGCCACCGTCCGCGAGGCGGCGAAGCGCGTCATCGGGCTCTATCCCTACCGCGTGCAGCTCGTCGGCGGCATCGTGCTGCATCAGGGCCGCATCGCCGAGATGAAGACCGGCGAAGGCAAGACCCTCGTCGCCGTGCTGCCGTCGTACCTCAACGCGCTCACGGGCGAGGGCGTCCACATCGTCACGGTCAACGACTACCTCGCCAAGCGCGACAGCGAGTGGATGGGCAAGATCCACCGCTTCCTCGGCCTGACGGTCGGCCTGATCGTGCACGGGCTCGACAGCGAGCAGCGCCGCGCCGCCTACGCCGCCGACATCACCTACGGCACGAACAACGAGATGGGCTTCGACTATCTGCGCGACAACATGGCGATCTTCTCAAGCGAGCTGGTGCAGCGCGGACACGCCTTCGCCATCGTGGACGAGGTGGACTCCATTTTGATCGACGAGGCGCGCACGCCGCTGATCATCTCCGGCATGGGCGAGAAGTCCACGGAGATGTACTCCCGCACGGAAAGCCTCGTCGCCCGCTTCCGCAAAAAGGTCATCGCCGAAACGGACGAAAAGGCGGAGGAGGACGTCAACGAGCAGGCGGACTACATCGTCGACGAGAAAGCGAAGACCGCCACGCTGACCGCGAACGGCGTGAAGAAGGTCGAGGAGTTTTTCCAGCTGGAAAACCTCTCCGACCCGGAAAATTCCACCATCGCGCACCACGTCAACCAGGCGATCAAGGCGCACGGCGTCATGAAGCGCGACATCGACTACGTCCTCAAGGACGGCGAGGTCGTCATCGTCGACGAGTTCACGGGCCGCCTGATGTTCGGCCGCCGCTACAGCGAGGGGCTGCACCAGGCGATCGAGGCGAAGGAGCACGTCACCGTCGAGCGTGAGAGCAAGACCCTCGCCACCATCACGTTCCAGAACTACTTCCGCCTGTACAAAAAGCTCTCCGGTATGACCGGCACGGCGCTGACGGAGGAAGAGGAATTCGGCACGATCTACAACCTCGACATCATCGAGATCCCGACGAACCGCCCGCTCGCGCGCAAGGACTACCCGGACGTCGTCTACAAGACCGAGGCGGCGAAGTACCGCGCAGTCATCCGGCAGGTCAAGGAGTGCCACGAAAAGGGTCAGCCCGTGCTGGTGGGCACCGTGTCCATCGAGAAGAACGAAAAGCTCTCGTACCTGCTCCAGCGCGAGGGCATCAAGCACAACCTCCTCAACGCGAAGAACCACGAGAAGGAGGCGGAGATCGTCGCGCAGGCGGGCAAGCCGGGCGCGGTGACGGTGGCGACGAACATGGCGGGCCGCGGCACCGACATCATGCTCGGCGGCAACGCCGAGTATCTGGCGCGCAACGACCTGCGCAAGGCGGGCCTGAGCGACGAGCTGATCGCCGAGGCGACGGGCTATGCCGACACCGACGACCAGGAGATCCTCGACGCGCGCAAGCTGTTCGCGGACTCCCTCGCCAGGCACCGCGAGGAGATCCGCGGCGAGGCGGACAAGGTGCGCGAGGCGGGCGGCCTGTTCATCATCGGCACCGAGCGCCACGACTCCCGCCGCATCGACAACCAGCTCCGCGGACGCGCCGGCCGTCAGGGCGACCCCGGCGAGACGCGCTTCTACCTCTCGCTGGACGACGATCTGATGCGCCTGTTCGGCGGCGAGCGCATCGTCAACCTGATGGAACGCCTCGACATGGACGAGGACACGCCCATCGACGCGAAGATGCTCTCCAAATCCATCGAAAACGCCCAGACCAGCGTGGAGTCCCGCAACTTCCAGTCGCGCAAATCCGTGCTGGAGTACGACGACGTGATGAACAGGCAGCGCGAGATCATCTACGGTCAGCGCAAGCAGGTGCTCGACGGGCTGGACATCAAGGATACCGTCTTCGGGTTCATCCGCAGCGGCATCGAAAACAACGTCGCCATCGCCTGCGGCGAGCACGCCGCCCCCACGCCGGAGGCCGCCGCCGAGGCGCTTAGAAGCTGCGAGGGCATGTACTTCCCGCGCGGCGCCGTCGACGCGGGCACGATCGCCGGCCTCTCCGCCGCCGATCTGACCGACCGGCTGGTCGAGGCGTCCGAGCGGTTCTACAACGCCAAGGAGGAGGCGCTGACCTCCCCGATCATGCGCGAGCTGGAGCGCGTGGTGATGCTGCGCGTCGTGGACGAGTACTGGATGGACCACATCGACGCGATGACCGAGCTGCGCCAGAGCGTGCGCCTGCAGGCATACGGCAACAAGAACCCCGTGGACGAGTACAAGCGCATCTCCCTCGATATGTTCGAGGAAATGATCGCCGCGATCCAGAACGAGACGGTGCGCCGCATCTTCTCCGCCCGCGTCAAGACGGAATCGGAGGTCAAGCGCGAGCGCGTGGCGGAGGGCATCAACGCCACCACCGCCGGCGACGGCACCGTGAAGCGCCGTCCGCGCACCGTGAAAAAGATCGGGCGCAACGACCCCTGCCCCTGCGGCAGCGGCAAGAAATACAAGCATTGCTGCGGGCGATAAAGCCAACTGCGAGGCGTTTATGTCCTTTACCGAACACAACGAAAACGGTCTTATTTTCGACACCGCCGACGGCATGAGCGCCGCCGGCGGCGTTCGCCACGCCTTCACCACGCGGCTCGGCGGCGTCAGCCCCGCGCCGTTCGACTCGCTCAACTTCTTCGAGCGCAACGGCGACACGGTGGAAAACGTGCGCGAGAACTATCGTCTGCTCGGTCAGGCGGCGGGGCTTGACATGGCGCGCGCCGTCGGCTGCCGGCAGGTGCACGGCCGCGACGTGCGGCGCATCCGCGCGGAGGACGCGGGCAGGCTTCTCTGGGCGGAT
>CACZCL010000147.1 GCA_902779695.1 Oscillospiraceae bacterium
GTTGGTGGAGTTGCCGACGACGTAGATGCGCCCGTCCGGGTACTGCTCCTGCGCGATGGCGGCGATGGCGTCGGTGAAGGCGTAGGTCTCCTCGCCGCTCTCGGGCAGGTTGAGGTAGATCAGCATACGGCTGAACTCCTCGCCCTGTAATTGGAGCCTTCCGTTGCGCATCTGCTCCGCCGCGTCGTCCAGCTTCTCGGTCTGCTCGTCGCTGAGCGTCACGTAGCCCTGGTCGATATAGTCGCAGACGTAGAGGAAAATGTCGATCAGCGGCACGGCGTAGGAGGACACGCCGCTGACAAGCTTGCCGTATTCCTCATGCTCCGTGGCGTAGGCGGTGTACACCAGCTGCGCCAGCTCGTAGTCGACGTCCGCCAGCTCCGCGAACTGGCGCGGCGTCAGCCTGTCGGTCAGGGTATAGCCGTCCATCGCCTCGATGTTGGAAAGCCCCATGGTGGAATCCACCTGCTCCATGGCGTCGAGCCGGTCGAGAATCAAGCGCTCCTTGTCATAGTCGCCCGACGGGACGACCAGCGCCACCAGATTCGACGAGGTAAAATTGTCCCGGATCATGTTCGCCGCGACCTGCTGCTCGTTGAGCTTGGGCGTTTTGATCACGTCCGTTCCGTAGACGTAGGGGCAGTTGCCCGAAACGAAGTACGCCGCCACGACCAACGCCGCAAACGCCGCCGGGACGACGTACCGCGTGGCGTAAGCGAACTTCCCGACGAAGGGGATCTTCGGGACGAAATTTTTGTGTTTGGTCCTGTCCATCAGCGGCCCGAACAGTACCAGCAACCCCGGCATCAGCACGAACACCGAGAAAAGCGCGTAGAGGATCGCCTTGATCAGGCAGACGCCCAGATCGGGGCCGAGGCGGAAGCGCATGAAGATCATCGCCACAAGGCCGCCGATGGTGGTCAGGCTGCTGGCGCCGATCTCCGGGATGCCCTTGCTCAGCGCGATGATGGCGGCCTCTCGGGCGTCGTGGGTCAGCCGCTCCTCCTTGAAGCGGTTGCAGAGGATCACCGCATAGTCCAGCGAAAGCGCCAGCTGGAGGATGCTCGTCACGGAATTGGACACGAAGGAGATCTTTCCCAGCAGGAAGTTCGTCCCCATATTGAGCACCATGGCGCAGACGAAGGTGAGCGCCAGCACGGGGATCTCGGCGTAAGTCTGCGAGGTCAGCAGCAGCACCAGACCGACGATGACCGCCACAATGACCATGATGACGCTGACCTCGGCGTCGATGATCTCCGCGAGCTGGTCGCCCAGGCTCGTGCTCAGGTAAGTATCGTAGGCGGCGTAGCGCTCCAGAATCGCGTTCAGCGCGTCGAGGCAGCGCTCGTCCTTCTCCGGATAGTCGAACGTGATCTCGTAAAGCGCCGAGACGTTGTTGTAATGGTCGGTGCTGTTGTCGAAATCCACGCTCTGCACACCCGCCGCCGCAGCGATCTCGTCGCTGATCTCCAGCGCGCGGGCATAGGTGACGTTCGCGATCATCAGCTTTGCCGAGCCGAAAGTCGTGAACTGTTCTTCCATCACGTCCAGGCCCCGGCGCGTCTCCGAATCCGCGGGCAGATACGCCGTCAGGTCGTTTTCCACCGTGACCCAGTTGCGCGAGATCGCGGAAAACACCAGCATTATGCCGATCATCAGGAACACAAGGTTCCGCTTATCCACAATGAAGGTGGCAAGCTTGACCATAAATCCGCCCTGTCCCTTTTGCTCCTGTGCGCTCACGTTTTCATCTCCCCGCGGCAGGCGCCGCCTGCTTTTTGTTATTTCAAACTTTTATTATATAACAGTTCCCGCCAAAATCAAGCTTTCGTTTTCCGCCAGCCACGGCTTGCGCCAACAGGCGCAAAAAGGCGCGGCGGGCGGCGCGCGAAATTTGACGGAAAAGCGCCTTGAAAACCGCTTGCATTTTTTGCCGGCATCGCATAAGATAGAGGGCAACTGAACAGGCCCATCGGGAGCCGGGTCACGCTTGTGACAGCGGATGCACGCCATCCTCGGGACAGTTGCCGTACTGCCCGGGATGGTTTTTCATTATCAGGAGGCGCTTTATGCAGAATCGGGAACAAATCGCCCTGCGGGTCTCGCTCGTCAGTATCCTCGTCAATCTGCTGCTCACCGCGGCGAAGCTGGCGGCGGGGCTGCTGGCGCGCTCCGGCGCGATGGTGTCGGACGCGGTGCACTCCGCCTCCGACGTGTGCAGCACCCTCGTCGTCATGGTCGGGGTACGCCTGTCCGCTAAGGCGTCCGACCGCGAGCACCCCTACGGGCACGAGCGGCTGGAGTGCGTCGCGGCGATCCTGCTGTCCGTGTTCCTGCTGCTCACGGGGCTTTTCATCGGCTGGCGCGGCGTCGTGAGCATCGCGGGCGGCGCCGTTCCGGCGGCGCCCGGACTGCCGGCGCTCGGCGCGGCGATCCTGTCCATCGCCGTCAAGGAGGCGATGTTCTGGTACACGCGCCGCCGCGCGCGCCAGACGGATTCCGACGCGCTGATGGCGGATGCGTGGCACCACCGTTCCGACGCGCTGTCCTCCGTCGGCGCGCTGCTCGGCATTGCCGGCGCGCGGCTCGGCTTTCCCATCCTCGACCCGTTGGCGAGCGTCGTGATCTGCATTTTCATCGGCAAGGCGGCGGCGGACATCTTCCTCGACGCCGTCAACAAGATGATCGACCGGAGCTGCAGCGAGGAAACGGAACAGGCGATTCGCGCGTGCGTTCTCGCGCACGGGGACGTTTCGGGCGTCGACCTGCTGCTCACGCGCGAGTTCGGCAGCCGTATCTACGCGGAGCTGGAGATCTCCGTCGACGGAGACCTCAGTCTCCGGCAGGCGCACGCGGTCGCCGAGCGCGTCCACAACGACGTGGAGGCGGCGTTCCCGAAGGTGAAGCATATCATGATCCACGTGAACCCCACGTAAGCATATAATACTACTCTGCAATTAAAACAAGATGTTTTAATTGCAGCCGCTGTGCTCCGCACATCGGCGCGTCAGCTTTGCATCAGTTCGGCTTGCCAAATCAAAGATTTGGAGCCTCACTGATCATACGAAATGCAACGCGCCTGCGGCGCTATAAAAAGCGGAATACTTCCGCTTTTTAATGCATTTCAGCATAAAGGGGCGGAGCAGTCTCTGCTCCGCCCCTTTTTCCGCGCGTTCATGCCCAATAGTACATCGCAAAACCGACGAGGACGCCCAGCAGCACGCCCGCGCACACCTGGAACGGCGTATGGCCCACGAATTCCTCCAGCACGGTCTCGGGGTCCTCGCCCTCGATCATGTCGCTGATGAGCTTGTTGAGCACCGCCGCCTGCTTGCCGATCTCCTGACGGGAATTCATCGCGTCGTGGCAGGTGATGATGGCAAGGACCATACTGACCGCAAACACGGCGGAATCGGTCCCCTGCGTCAGCGCGCACATCGTCGCCACCGCCGAAACCGTGGCGGAATGTCCGCTGGGCATCCCGCCGTCCCCCACCATACGGCTGAGATCCAGCCTTTTGTTGAGGATCGCGTGGATAACGGTCTTGAGCACCTGCGCCGCCAGCCATGCGCCGACGCCCGCAAGCAGGACACGATTTTGCAGCACTTCCCGCAAAAGCTCCATAGCCTTCTCCCCCCGTGCACGCGCCCGTCGGCGCGCCGCGTTAATATCTCGTTAAACATATTATAGAGGCTTTGCCGGCCGCCGTCAACCTCTCGTGCAAAACGCGCAAAAATTCGGTTCTCTTTTTCTTGAAATTGTAAAAAAAGTATGATAATATATTATGTAAATATCACAGGAATGCCAGCAAATGCTGATGCCGGAGCGTGACCATGAAGGAGCCGAATGAGAGCAAAGTCCGCGGGCTTCCCCTTGGCAAACTGAATTACCTCCTCGCGGCATTGACGATCGC
>CACZCL010000148.1 GCA_902779695.1 Oscillospiraceae bacterium
GGGCGCTGCAACAACTGGTTGGCCATCACGCATTCCACGTCGAAGGTTTGTTTCAACCGGATGATAAAGTCGTCGGCGGCAAGAGGCTCGGTCCATTCCGCAATCACGCCTTCACCGCCAGCCACGGTCCGGATCTCTCCGTCACCGGTTTTCATCTTCTCCATACACCTTAATCCTTTCTCGTTTTACGCAAACCGGAGCTGTCCGGTCTGCTCCCGGAAGGAAAGCACCCGGTTGAGGTCGAAAAGCCTGCCGTCCAAAACAAGGGCGAGCCCGTCGCAGTTCAGCGCCGAAACGCATTCGATCAGCGCGCGGCCGATCTCCTCGATCGAGCGGCAGCCGGGCAGGCGATACTGCATCGCGCTCATCTGATAGTTGAAATCGGTGCTGCTCGCGGGGCCGCCGATATAATCCGGCTCGCGCGGCAGAGCGCCCCCTCCCGCGTACGGCACGCGCTCCGTGCTCTCCCGCAGCACAAGCCGCGCGGACGTGGTGAGCGATTCGGGCACGGATTCGCCGTTCCAGATGCGGCGCAGCGCCACGACACAGGCGTCGCACAAGCTGCGGCTCTGCTGGTCGACGGTCGTGATGGAGGGTGAGAAGGACGCGGAAAGCGCCGCGTTGTCAAAGCCGGTTACCAGAAAATCGTCCGGAACGCGCAAGCCCGCCTCCTTCGCGGCGAGGCACACGCCCATGGCGATGTGGTCGTTCGCGCAGACGACCGCCTGCGGAAGCGTTCCGCCGTGGCGGGCGTACAGCGTGCGAAACGCTTCTATGCCGCATTCGATGACGAAGCTGTCCGCGTAAAAGCGATCCTCGCCGCAGGGCAGGCCGTTGGCGGCGCAATAGTCCGCAAGCGCCTTCGTCCGCGCCCGATTCTCGTAGTTGTCGGAGGGACCGAGGGCAAACCAGAAGTCGCTGAGTCCGTGGTCGACGTGCAGATGCCGGATCACGGAGGTCATGGCTCCGTAGTTGTCGACTCCGATATAGTGAAAGCCCGGAATATTGTTCGCAAGCGAGATCACGGGCTTGCCCGACGCGGCGGCGGCGCGGACGACAAACCGGATGCCCTGGGCGCCGTACGCATTGGACCCGGCGTGAAAAACGCTGTTGACATCCAAAAGGATGGCGTCGAATTCGCTGTAATCGGGCAGGCGGTAGATGTTGTACTCGCCGCAGTTATGCTCCGGCGCAAAGCCGTCGTAGGCGTCGCTTCGCAGGATATGCAGGCTGAACGGCTCGCCCGTCTCCCGCAGCGCGCGGTACAGTCCGTCGACCCGCTCAAAGCTGAACTTGCGCATACAATCGTTGAGAACATACAAAACCTTTTTCATGGAAGCATCCCCCAAACGCACAGGCTCTCTCGATCGGGCGGCAAAACACGCGTTTTCATCCAGTATACAGGCAAAGTAGAGACGGGTCAAGGGAAAAGCGCCCTTCCGCGCGCTCCGGCAGGCGTCCGGCGCGCGGAAAGCGCGGAAAGCCGCTTTTTGTCTTTCCTTCTTTTGAAAATTGTGCTATCATTAACATGGATTGATGTTGGGCGCGGTGAAAAATCAAATGCCGCACGGAATGCGCGCAAGGCAGATACCGCCCGAAAAGGGGAGATTTCCTTTCCGGGTGGCGTCGGGCCGAAGGATCGAAACGGGAGAAACGTGCCATGAATTTGAAATCGCGCGGCGAGCTGGATCTGCTGCACGGGACGATCGCCGACAAGCTGCTTCTGATCGCCCTGCCGCTCGCCGCGACGGCGTTTTTGCAGCAGCTTTTCAACGCGGCGGACGTCGCCGTGGTGGGCCGCTTCGTCGGCGAGGGGGCGATGGCGGCGGTCGGCGGCAACGCGCCGGTGGTCGCCCTGCTCGTCAACTTCTTTGTCGGCGTTTCGCTGGGCACGAACGTCGTCATTTCCCAATACATCGGGCAGCGGAATTACGACGGCGCGCGCCGCGCCGTGCGGACGAGCGTGCTCTTCGCGCTCTGCTGCGGCGTCGCGTTCAGCCTCCTTGCCGAGCTTGCCGCCCCGTGGGTGCTCTCCCTGCTGTCCGTGCCGGACGAGATCCTCGGCATGGCGCTGACGTATCTTCGCATCTATTTCCTCGCGCTGCCGTTCATCTTCCTCTATAACTTTGAGGCGGCGATTTTCCGCGCCAAGGGCGACACGCGCACGCCGCTGCTGGTGCTGAGCCTGTCCGGCGGCGTAAACGTGCTGCTCAACCTCTTTTTCGTGCTGGCGCTGGGCATGACCGTCGAGGGCGTCGCGCTCGCCACGCTGACGGCGAGCGCGCTGAGCGCCACGGCGCTGTTTTTCCTGCTTCTGCGCAGCCGCTCCGAGGTGCGCCTTGACCTGCGCGAGGCGCGCTTCGACCCGCCGGTGCTGCGGCAGGTCCTGCAGATCGGCCTGCCCGCCGGGGTGCAGAGCGCGGTGTTCTCCGTCGCCAACATCTGCATCCAGTCGGCGGTCAACAGCCTCGGCACCACGGTCATCGCCGCCTCGTCCGCGGCGTTCAACGTGGAGGTCTTCTCCTATTACATTCTCAATTCCTTCGGGCAGGCGATCACGACCATCGTCGGCCAAAACTACGGCGCGGGCGACCTGGCACGCTGCCGCAGGACGCTGCGCATCGGGCTTGTCATCGACGCGGCGTGCACGGTCGCGTCCTGCGCGCTGATCCTCGCCTTCGTCTCGCCGCTTCTCTCGCTGTTCAACGATAACCCCGACGTGGTGCGCATCGGCGCGATCCGCGTGCGCTACGTGCTGGCTTCCTATCTGTTCTCGATCTTCAACGACGCGTTTTCCGGCTACATGCGCGCCTTCGGGCGCTCGGTCGTGCCCGCGGCGGTGACGCTGGTGTGCATCGTCGGCGTTCGCATCACCTGGGTGTACGGCGTCTTCCCGCTCCGGCGCACCTTCGGCTGCCTGATGCTCGTCTATCCGATCAGCCTCGCGCTGACGGCGGCGGCGATCGTCGGCTGCTTCTTCCTGTTCCGGCGAAAATACGGCTTTTAGGGCGCCGCTCAGCGCGTCAGCGTCGCGTCCACCGCCTTGCAAAACGCGCTGCGCATCCCCGCCTCCTCCAGCGCGGCGACGCCGCGGATCGTCGTCCCGCCGGGCGAGCAGACCGCGTCCTTGAGCGCGCCGGGGTGCGCGCCCGGGTCGGCGAGCACCATCTCGCCCGCGCCAATCAGCGTGCCCGCCGCCAGCTCGTACGCCATGCGGCGGCTCAGCCCGTTCTTCACGCCCGCGTCGCCCAGCGCCTCGACCACCATGTACAAAAACGCGGGGCCGCAGCCGGAGATCGCGCCCGCGGCGGCAAACTTCTCCTCCGGCAGCTCCACGACCCGCGCCACGGAGCCGAGCAGGCGCACGAGCGTCTGCCGCTCCGCCGCCGTCAGGTCGTTTTCCTCCGCCAGCAGCACCGTGCCGTGTCCCGCCTTCACCGGCGTGTTCGGCATGATGCACTGCACGCGCGTCTCCGCCAGCAGCCGCTTGAGCGCCGCGTGCGTCCAAAGGTTGACGATGGACACCAGCGCCTTGCCCGCCAGGTCGAGGCCGCGCAGCGCCTCCTCCACCTGATGCGGCTTGCAGGCGAGCACGATCATGTCGCTCACGCGCGCAAGCTCCTCCGCCGACGCGCAGGCGCGCACGGGGATCTCCTCCGCCCGGCGGCGCAGCTTGTCGGCGTGCGGCGCCCAGGCGTACTGCTCCGTCTCGCCGCGGCGCACCTCGTCGCAGCGGCGGGCAAAGCCCTCCGCCAACGCCGAACCCATTTCTCCGAAGCCCAGATATCCGATGCGCATTTCACTTTCCTCCGTTTCTTATTCCGCGCGGCGCAGCACCGCTCCCGCGCGCTTTTCCGTGAGCGCCCCGTCCGAAAAGGCGGGCACGCCGCCCACCCATACCACGTCCATGCCCGACGCGCCCCTTTTGCTTCAGCCCGAAGCGCTCCGCCGGCTGGCGCGTGAGCTTGCGCACCGCCTCCGCAAGCGAAAGCAGCCGCTTTTCGCGCACGTACGTCTCCAAAAACCGCGTGAACGCGCCGAACACCCGCGGATGCGGCGCGCCGGCGGCGGGATAGGTCGCGTCGGAGATCACGCCGGAAAACGGCGCGCGCAGGATCTCCTCCACGTCCGCCTCGTCGGCAATAAAGTCGATCATCGCGGGACCGCAGCGCTCTGCGGCGAGCAGGTCGAACAGCGCGTCGAAGGGGTCCTTGCCCTGCCGCGCCGCGATCTCCGCGAGGGACAGCCCCTCGAAGGGCAGGTGCTCCGGCAGGCGCAGCGCCGTGACGCGCACGTTCTCGAAGCCCACCAGATGGGTGATGTTCTCGAAATCCGCCCCGCTCTCCATGCGCCGCCGCATTTCGCGCCGCGCGGCCGGGTCGCCCAGCGCCGCGGTCAGCGCCTCCGTGCCGCCGCGCTGGAACTCCGGCGGCAGGACGTGGATCAACTGCGTGGAGCCGGCGGTGTAGGGATAGGCGTCGCACATGACGTCCAGCCCCTTCTCCCGCGCCGCGCCGATCAGGCGCAGCATCTCCGGCACGCGCTTTCGCCAGCCGCGGCGTCCGATCGCCTTGAGATGGCTGATCTCCAGCGGCACGCGCAGCTCCCGCGCGACGGCGAGCATCTCCCGCAGCGCCTCCACCACGCCATCGCCCTCCTGACGCATGTGCACCGTGACCGGCACGCTGCCGCCGCGCAGCGGTTCGAGCGCGCGGATCAGCCCCCGCGTCGAATAGAAGCACTCCGGCGCGTAACCGAGACCCAGCGAAACGCCCAGCGCCCCGTCCGCGAGCGCGCGCTCCAGCAGTCGGTGCAGCGCGCGCTCCCGCGCGTCGTCGAGGTCGCCGCCGTCGAAGCCCGCGACGCAGGTGCGAAGCGTCCCCATGCCGACCAGCATGGCGTGGTTCAGCGGCACGGCACGGCGCTCCGCCGCCGCGAAATAGTCCGCGAGCGCCGCAAAGCGCAGCTCCGGCGGGACGTCTCCCAGGATCGGCGCGAGATACGCCGCCGTCGCGTCGCCGCGCTCCGGCAGAATGGGCGCGAGGGAAAGCCCGCAGTTGCCGTTGACGATCGTGGTCAGGCCCTGCGCCAGCTCCGCCTCGCCGAAGGCAACACCGTCGCTTCCGGCTTCGTCGCGGGCGGCGCCATCGGCAGCCTGATTTCGGCTTTTCCAGTATTCACGCTTGCCGTAGCAAACGGTTATAACACCGTCGACCTTGCGAAAACGATCTTCCGAGAGAATGATTTTGAGGCGGCTGCCCGTTGCCCAGCGC
>CACZCL010000149.1 GCA_902779695.1 Oscillospiraceae bacterium
AGCAATCTGCTCAATATGCTCTGGGCGATCATGCTGACGGTCCTCGCGGCGGCGCTGTTCGTCGTGATCAGCCTTTGCCGCATCGCCGTTACCGACCCGGAGCAGTTCCGCGCTCTGACCGCGCTGGCGATTTCCAACTTCCTGCTGATCGTGTGCTCCGCCGTCAGCTTTCTTGACATCGTCTTTCTCTCCAGCCGCCACAAGGACGTGTGGCTCTCCGTCGGCATCCTGTGCCACGCGGCGGGCATGACCGTCGAACAGCTGCGCTCCCAGCGGCGGCTGCAGGATACGGTGCGCCGCGCCGAGATGGAGAGCCGCGCCAAGAGCGATTTTCTTGCCAATATGTCCCACGAGATCCGCACGCCCATCAACGCCGTG
This sequence comes from Oscillospiraceae bacterium, assembly GCA_902779695.1. GTDB lineage: Bacteria > Bacillota > Clostridia > Oscillospirales > Oscillospiraceae > Hominicoprocola. The sequence continues at coordinate 379 of CACZCL010000149.1, forward strand.
CTCGGCATGGACGAGATGATCCTGCGGGAGGCGGAGGACCCCAGGGTGCTGGAGTATGCCGCCGATATCCGGCGCGCCGGGAAGAACCTGCTTTCCATCATCAACGATATTCTGGATATTTCCAAGATCGAATCGGGGCGGCTGGAGATCACGGAGGAAAGCTACGAGCTGTCCGCGCTGCTGACGGACGTTGCCGAGCTGACGCAGGTTTTGGCGGACGAGAAAAACCTCCGCTTCGTGCGCTGGATCGACGAGCAGATGCCGAACCGCCTCTGCGGCGACGCGGGGCGCATCCGCCAGATCGCCGTGAACCTGCTCAACAACGCGGTCAAGTATACCGAGGCGGGCAGCGTCACCTTCTCGGTGGATATGATCCCGGAGGTGGAGGCGCACGCGCTCGCGCAGAGCGCCGTTATCCGTGGCACGCCGACGGACGCGGCGTCTCCCGTGTTTCTCCGCATGACCGTCCGGGACACCGGCATCGGCATTCAGGAAAAAGATTTTCCCAACCTGTTCCAGAGCTTTCAGCGGCTGGATCAGAAAAAGAACGCGGGTATTCAGGGCACAGGCCTCGGCCTTTCCATCGTCAGTATGCTGGTGCGGGAGATGCACGGCTGCCTTCTGGTGAACAGCGTGTACGGGACGGGCTCGGAGTTTACGGTCGTCCTGCCGCAGAAGAAGCTTTCCGACGAACCGATCGGCGTGCTGGCGAAGCGCCGCGGGGAGCAGCCGGGCGGCGGGGGCGGCGCGCTGTTCCGCGCGCCCACGGCGTCTGTGCTCGCCGTGGACGACAACGCCATGAACCGCCGCCTGCTCGAAGCGATGCTGCGGCGCACGGAGATCCGGGTGACCACCTGCGAAAGCGGGCAGGAGTGCCTGAATCTGGTGCGCGGGAACCGCTACGACCTGATATTGATGGATCACCTGATGCCGGAGATGGACGGCATCGAAGCGCTGGAGCGGATGCGCGCCATGGAGGACAACCGCAGCGCCGGCGCGCCGGTGATCGTGCTGACCGCGAACGCCATCGCCGGCGTGAAGGAGCAGTACCTCGCCGCCGGCTTTACGGATTATATGTCCAAGCCCATCCAGAGCGTCGAGCTGGAGCGGATGCTGATGCGCTATCTGCCGGCGGAGAAGCTGAGCGCCCCGGCGGAGGGGAGCGCGGCGCCCGCCGCCGCGGAGAAGGAGACGCTTCCCGCGTGGCTGGAGGAGCTGGAGGAGCTGGACACGGCGGACGGGCTGGAGCGCTGCGGCGACGCGCGGACCTATCTTGAGGCGCTGCGCGTTTACGCGGAAACGGCGGCGGCGAGCGCCGACGAGATCGAAAAATACTGGAACGGCGGGGACGTCCGCAACGCCGTCGTCAAGATCCACGCGCTCAAAAGCACCTCGCGCGCCGTCGGCGCCGCGGCGCTGGGCGGGTTTGCCGAGCGGCTCGAAAACGCGGGGCACGCGGGGGAAACGGCGGTTTTGACGGAAAACGTCGGCGAGCTGCTGCGCCGCTACCGCGCGCTGGGGGAGCGCCTGGCGCCGCTGCGAAAGGACGACGCGGCGGACGCGGACGCGCCCGAGATCCCGGCGGAGCGGCTGCGCGAGGCGTACGGCGAGCTGCGGGAGCGGCTGGAGGAGTTCGACATCGACGGCGCGTCCGCCATGCTGGACACGCTCTCGGCGTACCGGATCCCGCAGGAGGAGAGGGAACGCTTTGAGGCGATGCGCGCCGCCGCGCGGGACTTTGAGTGGGATCAGCTCGCGAAGCTGCTCTAGGGAGGATATCGGATGTATCACGTGCTGCTTGCCGTCCAGTACCTCAGCATCATTTTCCTGATGTTTGAGGCAGGCTACATCTTCATGCACTGGAAGAGCCAGCTTCACGGCTGGTTGTTCCTGAACTGCGTTTCCACCCTCGTCAACAACGTGGGTTATCTGATCGTGATGGGCGCACACTCCGCGGACGAGGCGCTGCTGGGGCAGAAAATGGCCTATCTGGGCAAGGTCTGGGTTCCCTTCACGCTGCTCGTCTTCGTGCTCAAGCTGTGCGAGATGCCGCTTTCCAACAAGCTGATCAGCTTTCTCGGCCTGATTCACGCCGGCACGTTCTTCATCGTGCTCACGGCGGGGAAGCAGCAACTTTATTACACCGACATTAATTTCACGCAGGAGGGGGTATTCCCGCATCTTGTCTACGGTCACGGCGTCTGGCACGTCGCTTATACGGGGCTGCTTATCTTTTATATTGCGCTTGGACTTATGTGCCTCATTGTCAGGACGTGCCGGGAAAAAAGCCGCGATGCGCGGCGCCGGCTCCTGTGCATCGTCGCGGTGCTCGTGTCTGAAAGCGTGCTGTACATCATCGACATCAGCGGCGTTACCAGAGGGTACGACACTACCGTGCTGGGTTTCGTGGTCGGCACGATCTTCATGTACGTCGCGATCTTCCGCTACGACCTGCTGGATATGACGGAGCTGATCCGCAGCTATGTGGTCGACGAGCTGTCCGAGGCAATCATCGCCGTGGGGATCGACGGCAGGATCGGGTATTTCAACGATCCCGCCAAGGCGCTTTTTCCCGAGCTGAAGAACCGCGGGAAGATGGAGCTTGCGGAGCTGCGGGAGGCGATCGACGGGGGGATGCCGCTGCGGCGGGACGGGCATATCTACACGCCGCAGCTTCGGACGCTCTACCACCGGGGCGAGAATTCCGGCACGCTCTGCGTGCTTGTGGACGATACCGAGCATTACCGCTATATGGACGAGCTGCGGGAGCAGAAGCGGATCGCGGACGAAGCGAACCGCGCGAAATCGGCGTTCCTCGCCAATATGTCCCACGAGATCCGCACGCCCATCAACGCCATTCTCGGCATGGACGAGATCATCCTGCGCGAGAGCGGCGAGCAGCGGATCACCGCCTACGCGGGCGACATTCAGGACGCGGGGAAAACGCTGCTCTCCCTCGTCAACGACATCCTTGACTTCTCCAAGGTCGAGGAGGGCAAGATGGAGATCCTGCCCACCCAGTATGAGCTCAGCTCCGTCATCAACGATCTGATGAATATGATCCTGGGCCGCGCGGAGGCGAAGGGGCTGCATTTCACGGTGAACGTGGACGAGAGCACGCCGAGCCTGCTCTTCGGCGACGAGATCCGCATTCGCCAGTGCGCGCTCAATATCCTCACCAACGCCGTGAAATACACGGAAAAAGGCTCGGTGACGATGGATGTCGGCTATGAGAAGCTGGGAGAGGACAAGATCGCGCTGCGCGTGCGCGTGACCGACACGGGCATCGGCATGAAGGCGGAGGACATGGACAAGCTGTTCTCCCCCTTCGACCGGATCGAGGAAAAGCGCAACCGCTCCATCGAGGGCACGGGCCTCGGCATGAGCATCACGCGCCAGCTGCTCGACCTGATGGGCAGCCGTCTGGAGGTCGAGAGCGTGTACGGCGAGGGCTCGACGTTTTCCTTCGCCGTGGAGCAGG
>CACZCL010000150.1 GCA_902779695.1 Oscillospiraceae bacterium
GTCAAGCTTGTCGGTATGCGCAAGGTCGTGGCGGAGCGTATGCTCGCCTCCCACACCGAGATCCCGCCCGTCACGCAGAACATCAAGGTCGACGTCACCGAGCTGATGGCGTTCCGCAAGATGCTGCTTGAGACCACGGGCAAGAAGTATTCCGTCAACGACCTGATCCTCAAGGCGACGGCGAAGTGCCTGCGCCAGCATCCCGAGATGCTCGTGAGCTGGGACGGCAATCAGATCATCCAGCGCGCCCACGTCAACCTCGGCATGGCGGTCGCGCTCGACGCGGGCCTGATCGTCCCCGTCATCCGCGACGCGGACAAGATGAGCCTCGACGCGCTGTCCGAGGCGGCGAAGGACCTGGCGACGCGCGCGAAGGAGAACAAGCTGGGAGCGGACGAGTACAAGGGCTCGACCTTCACCGTCTCCAACCTCGGCATGTTCGGCATCGAGACCTTCACCCCGATCATCAACCAGCCCGACGCTGCGATCCTCGGTGTTTGCGCCATTGAGGACGAGCTGGCGCTCAAGGACGGCGAGGTCGTGGTCCGCAAGGTCATGCGCCTGAGCTGCACGCTGGATCACCGCCTGCTCGACGGCGCGGTGGTCGCGAAGTTCGAAATGGACCTGCGCGACCTGCTGCAAAGCCCGATGAGCATTCTGCTGTAAGGAGGCGCCCGACATGGCATACGAGCTCAAGATGCCCCAGCTGGGGCTGACCATGGAGGAGGGCACCGTCTCCAAATGGGTCAAAAAGGAAGGCGACGCGGTCAAGGTCGGCGACGTGATCGTGGAGATCACCACCGACAAGCTGACCAACGAGGTCGTCAGCGAGGCGGAAGGCACGCTTTTGAAGATCGTGGCGCAGGAGGGCGACGACGTGCCTGTCAAGGGGACGCTCGCCTGGATCGGCAAGCCCGGCGAGGCTGTCGGCGGCGCCGCTCCGGCTCCCGCCGCCGCGCCCGCGGTGCCGTTTGCGCCCGCGCCCGCCGCCGCTCCCGCAAAGCCAGCGGGCGACAAGAAGATCATCGTCGTCGGCGGCGGCCCCGGCGGTTACGTCGCGGCGATCCGCGCCGCCCAGCTCGGCGCGAAGGTCACGGTGGTCGAGCGCGAGCATCTCGGCGGCACCTGCCTGAACATCGGCTGCATCCCGACCAAGTGCCTGCTGCACAGCGCGGAGCTGGTCAACGACATCAAGGAGCAGGGGCCCGACATCGGCGTCAAGGTCTCCGGCGTGGAGGTCGACTTCCCGCAGGTCATCAAGCATAAGAACGAGATCAGCAAGAAGCTCACGAGCGGCATCGCGGGCCTGTTCAAGATGAACAAGGTCGCCAAGGTCGACGGCGAGGCGAAGTTCGTCGCGCCGGGAAAGCTGAGCGTCAAGAAGGCGGACGGCTCCACCGAGGAGATGACCGCCGACGCGATCATCGTCGCCACCGGCTCGATCAACGCGATCCCGCCGATCCCCGGCCTCAAGGAAAACCCGAACTGCATCGACTCCACCGGCGCGCTGTCTCTTGAGAAGCTGCCGAAGTCCATGGTGGTCATCGGCGCCGGCGTCATCGGTCTGGAGCTTGCCTGCGCCTACGCGGCGTTCGGCACGAAGATCACGGTCGTCGAGGCGCTCGACCATATGCTGCCGATGCTCGACGGCGACCTGACCAAGATCGGCGTCGCCCACATGAAGAAGATGGGCATGGAGTTCAACCTTGAGTGCCCGGTGCAGCGCGTTGAGAAGTCCTCCGTGGGCGCGAAGGTCGTCTGCAAGAACAAGGAAGGCAAGGAGGTCGCGTTCGAGGCGGAGAAGGTGCTCGTCGCCGTCGGCCGCCGCGCCAACACCGCGATGCTCGACCTCGACGCCGGCAAGCTGGACAACGACCGCGGCAGGATCAAGGTCAACGACAAGATGGAGACCAGCGTCCCCGGCGTGTACGCCATCGGCGACTGCGTCATGGGCTATGCCCAGCTCGCGCACACCGCCTCCGCCATGGGCGAGGTCGCGGCGGAGAACATCATGGGCATCGAGGCGCACTACGACCAGAAGACGAACCCGACCTGCGTCTACATCGAGCCGGAGGCCGCGTCCGTCGGCCTCACCGAGGAGCAGTGCAAGGAGCAGGGGCTTGCCTACAAGGTCGGCAAGTTCCCGATGGCCGCCAACGGCAAGGCGCTGATCCTCAACGGCGGCGAGGGCGTCGTCAAGATCATCGCCGGCAAGGAGTACGGCGAGATCCTCGGCATGCATATCATCGGGCCGCGCGCCACCGACCTCATCGCGGAGGGCGCGCTGGCGATCGGCGAGGAGATGACGCTCGACGAGATCATCGCCACGATCCACTCGCATCCGACCGTCACCGAGGCGATGCGCGAGGCCGCCCTGCAGGCGGAAAAGCGCGCGATCCACACCTCGAACAAGTAAAGCAGGGGCGCGGGGAGGCCCTGTCGGGCCTCCCGACCCCCGCATTTCCGGAGAACGCATGGGAAAGAAGCAGCAGACAAAGGAACAGCGCGAGCTGGAGCGGCAGAGCGCCGCGCTCCTCGGACATCATGTGCCCGAGGGGAAGGGGCGGCTCCTGCTTCTCTTCACGGCGCTTGCCTGCCTCGCGCCCTGCGCCCTCGGCGTCCGGCTGTGGGAAAAGATCCCGCCGATCGTCGAGACCGGCCTGATCGGGCTCAACGGCGAGGACGACTCGCTGCCGCGCTGGGCGCTGGTGTTCCTGCTGCCGGGGCTTTTCTTTGCGCTTGACGTCATCAACCACGTGCAGCTCCGCCGCTTCCAGCGGCTGGAGCGCGTTCCGCCCCGCTATACGCGCCTGATGGGGCGCTGGGGCTTCCCCCTCGTCGGGCTCGCGCTGTGCGCCTGGGCGATCCCGAGCGGCGCGGGCGAGGGGGCGCTGGCCGGCACGCTGTTCCCCCTCTGGGGCGCGGGGCTTTTGCTGATGCTCGCGGGCGGGCATTTTCTCGACTGCCCGCGCGGCGCGCGCTTTTCCCTCGGCGGACTTCCCGGCATGGACGACCCGTCGGTGTGGCGCGACGTGCACCGCTTCGCCGGCCTCTGCTCTCTGGCGGCGGGACTGCTGCTGCTCTACGACGCAGCGCTGTTTCCGTCGTTCCCGGTCGCGGCGGCGCTGATCGTGTTCGCGGGACTGCTGCCGCCCGCCTACGCCCGTCTCCGAGGGCGGCGGTGACGATCTCTTATTGCGAAAGATACCTGTCAAAAAAGCGAAAAGATACCCGTTTTGAGGATTGCATTTTTGCCGGATTATGCTATAATCTTCCCGTTACGGGTTTTGATATCCGGATGTGAGTACATTGGAAAGGGAATGATTCCATGAAGGCCTACAAAAAGATCATGGACGTCGTCGCTGAGATCGAAAAAATCGTCATCAGCGTCGATCTGGTCGTGGTCACCCTGCTGACGTTCCTCAATGTTCTGTTCCGCAAGCTCGGCGACTGGATCCCGAGCTTCAAGCTCTCGATCGCGTGGACGGAGGAAGTCGTCATCAACCTCTTTGTGCTGCTGATCATGCTCGGCTGCGCGCTGTGCGCGCGGGAGGGCAGCCTCATCAGCCTGTCCCTGGTGTTCGACCGGATGAAGGAGGGCGGCAAGAAGGTGCTGACCGCCGTCATCACGGTGGCGAACATGCTGTTCTGGTATCTGCTGCTGACCACCGGCTGGAAAAAGGTGCTCACGCAGCTCTCCAACGGCAAATCCACGCCGATCCTGCGCATCCCCGAGTGGATGTTCACGATCTTCCTGCCGATC
>CACZCL010000151.1 GCA_902779695.1 Oscillospiraceae bacterium
CGCTCGCGCCCGGAACGCCGCAGGCGGCAAGCGCGAGCGTCATGGCAAATGCGAGAATCAGGGCTGCGAAAGATTTTGCGTTCATGTTTGCTTCTCCTTTCTGCAATATCGTGATACTATCAAAAATATAACGAGCAGTCAAGCGTGTTTTGGAAAAAGAACCGCCCGAAATAGGGACGGGCGCCGGACACGGCGTTTCCTGCCGCGTCCGGCGCCCGTTTTCGGGAGGTCATTATTGTCGCCGTTGCCGGCCAAACCGAAGAGAGCGCCCCGCTTTGCCTGCCCGCAGGAGGCTCATTGCGTTCGGCTCGCCACCGCAAGCTCGGCGACGGGAGCGCCCGCCGCCTTGCGCCTGCAATAGCTGGCGGTACATGCCTTGTACTGGCGAAACAGCTTCTGCGCCCGCTCCGCGTCGCCGTAGACCTTCCAGCAGCCGTCGCACTTGCTGTCACGCCCCTTGTGGTCGATGAAGCCGCGCACGTCCTCCGGCGGATAGCTCAAAAACAGCCCGATCTCATGCGGAAATTCGGCGAAGCGCTGCAGACGGCGCATCAGCTCGTGCAGGCAGTGCTCTTCCCGGCAGTCGCCATAGCCCTCGCGCCGCAGGATCGCCGCCGCCTCGGGCGCGGACAGGTCGGCGCGCAGACGCTCCGGGCGGTAGAGATACAGCAGCGCCTGCTTTTTGTTCCGCCGCAGCGGGATCAGCCGCAGCCCCTTTCTGCCGAGCACGCGGTTGACCGCGCAGATCTCCCGCTTGAGCTGCTCGTAGTCGTCGTATCCGCAGGGGAACAGGCTTCCCGTCTTGAGTCCCGCCAGCGTCGGCGCCGCCTGCCAGACCAGATACTCCTCCGACATTTCACACCTCCGCCGCATGGGTTTCCAGAATGCCGCGCAGCGCCGCCATCGAGCTGGAGTGCGAGCGCGCGACGACCATATCCTTGCCTCTGATCGCGCGAAGCGTCCCTTGCAGCATCTTGTGCGACATCGTGCCGGTGAACAGCACCAGCAGATCCGGCGAGCCGACCTTGCCGCTCATGCCGGATTCTTTCGTATAGACCTTTGCCTCGCAGCGGTAGGACGCGCACAGTTCCTTGTACTGCCGCTCCATCCGCTCGTTTCCGCCGACGATCACCACGCTCATTGCTCCGCCTCCTTTTTGTTACTCGATGCTAACAATCGGTGAAAAGAAAATGCCGCTCAACTCGGCAGGCGCTTTCCTTCTCTGGTGTTAGTTTACCCTAACAACCGCAATTTGTCAACAGCAACTTTGCTCAGGCGCCCACAAGGCGCGGCGGAGGAGCGGGACGGTCGGGAGAGGCACGATCCCCGGACGGGCGCGGACGGCAAGGGGGCGGCGTGCGGGCGGCGATTGCAAAATCTGCCGTTAGGTATTGCTTACGCCGTTAGTTTGTGCTAATATCGAAACAAAGGATCGCGTCCGTGCCCGCGCGGGAGAAGCGGGGGCGCGCCGCATGGAAGAGAACAGGGGGAGAAAACACGGTGGAACGCTATGATATCAGCACGCCCATTGCCTTTCAAAAGGGCTACTGGCGGTTCTGCGGGCAGGCAAACTTCAACTTTCAGCTCAACCGCGTGATCCTGTGGGACGGCGGGCGAAAGGAGGATATCGAAAAGATCGGCGTGTCCGTCACCAGCAGCGAGGCGTGGGTCGACGGCATGAAGCGCCTCGCGGCGGAGGCGCGCGCCGAGGGGCGCACGCAGAACGAGATCGCCTACCGCCGCATGACGGAGTTTTTCCTCTACGACAGCGACCCGGACAAGCGCAAGACCTACGAGGACGCCGCGGCGCTTTTTTACGAATTCTACGGCGATTATTTCGACAAGGGGATCGTCACGCGCACGCGGGTGCCGTATGGGAAGGGTTATCTGCCGGTCATGTCCGTCAAGGCGAAGAATGGCAAGCCCGTCGACACCATCCTGCTCCACGGCGGCAACGACAGCTACTTTGAGGAATTCTTCTTCGCCATGCTCTACTTCGCGGAGCGCGGCTTCGACGTGTATCTGTTCGAGGGGCCCGGCCAGGGCGGCGTGCTGCGCGTGCAGGACATGAAGTTCGACTATCGGTGGGAAAAGCCCGTCAAGGCGGTGCTGGACCACTTTGATCTGAAGGAGGTCACCATCGTCGGCGCGTCGCTGGGCGGCTATCTTGCGCCCCGGGCGGCGGCGTTCGAGCCGCGCATCAAACGCGTCGTGGGCTGGTCGATCTTCCCGGACTTTTTCGACGTCGTCATCGCCGACCATCCCGGCGCGATGCGCTCCGCCATCGGCGGCGTGTTCAAGCTGGGCCTCGGCAGGGCGATGAACGGCATGTATGAAAAGATGATGGCGAAGGACGAGCTGGTGCGCTGGAACCTGCTGCACGGCATGTACGCCTACGACGCGAAGACGCCGGACGAGTACGTTCAGCGCATCCGCAAATTCACGCTCAAGGGGATCGGGGACAAGATCACGCAGGACGTGCTGATCCTCGGCGCGCGGGAGGACCACTTCATCATGCCGAGGCTGTTCCGCGAGGAATACGACCTGCTGACCAACGTCCGCTCGCTGACGCTGAGCCTGTTCACCGACCGGCAGGACGCCGGCGCGCACTGCAACGTCGGCAACACGAAGCTGGCGCTGGATACGATGGCGGACTGGATCGGGCAGAGAAAGCGTGAGGCGGTATGAAATACAAAGGGATCTACTGGACGCTGCTCTCGCCGATGATCCGAAGGAGCATGGCGCGGCGGCACGGCACAGAGCTGGCGGAGCTGTCGATGCGCCGCGGAAAGGCGGAGTATCGCGGGCTGGTGGCGCGCGCGGACGAGCTTGGGCCGGGCAACCCGCTGGCGGCGAACGCCTATTTCGCCTATGCGTTTGCGGCGGCGTGGCTCGGCGGCGGGAAGCGGCTTTCGCCGGAGGAGATGGGCCGGATCATGACCGATGTGCTGACAAGCCCGCTGCTGCGCACCGCTTTCGGCATGATCGACCTCAACCGCGACCCAAAAAAGTGGTATCGCGACATGAAAAAGTATGGCGCGTGGGCCGCGAAGCACGGCGCGGAGTACCCCGCGACCTGGCAGGTCCATTTCGATGAAAGCGCGCACCGTGACGGCAGCTACTACTATTTCACCCGCTGCCCGATCTGCGCGCTGTGCGAGCGGGAGGGCATCGCGGAGCTGATGCCGCCGCTGTGCGCCACCGACGAGGTGATGTTCCGGCTGCAGCACGGGCGGCTGTATCGCGAGCATACCATCGCGGACGGCGGCGCCGTGTGCGATTACTGGATCGTGGGCGACCGCGCGGAGGCGCCGGAGTAAACGCCGCCCGCTATGGGCGGAACGGACGGGGCCGCCGCCCCTCTGCGGCCTTGTGAAAAAAGAGCTTGACAAATCCATGCAGTTACCTTAAACTAACAGTGGAATGAAAAAGACGGACGGGCCCGCTCGGCGCGCCCGTGTGGTTTGGAAGGGGGCGTTTTCGTGCTGGCTTGGTTTGCGGCGAATCTCGGCACGATCGTCGTGTCGCTGATTTTGCTTGCCGTCGTGGCGGCGATCCTGCGCTCCGCCGTGCGGGACAGGAAGCGGGGAAAGAGCTCCTGCGGCGGAAGCTGCGGTTCCTGCTCCGGCTGCGCCGGCTGCCGTCCCGGGCGCGGGGCGTAGCGGGAAAGGAAGGGAACGAGAATGGTCAAAACGACGCTGACGATCGACGGCATGGCGTGCG
>CACZCL010000152.1 GCA_902779695.1 Oscillospiraceae bacterium
TCGACGACGCAGCAGAGCTTCGCGTTGAGCTTGCTGCTGATCAGCAGCTCGTGCGCCAGCATCCGTCCCGCCTCGCCGGCGCCGACGAGCAGGATGCGCTCGTCATACTCGCCGCGCGTGCGGCGCAGCAGCTGGCGGATCGCCTCCCAGAAGCGCAGGACGCAGCGGCTTCCGACCAGCAGCATGATCTCGAAAATAAACTGCATGAAGATCACGCTGCGCGGCTGCTGTCCCCCGAGGTAGATCGCGGCGACGGTGGTCTGCGTGAAAGCGAACAGCGTGCACAGCACCATGTAGAAAACGTCGTGCGTGCTGACGTTGTGCCAGACGAAATGGTACATATGCAGCAGGAAAAACAGCGCCAGCGTCACGCCGATCTGCAGCGGCAGAAAGCGGAACCACGCTTCGAGATACCGATCGGGGATCCCGTCAAAGGAAAAATCGAAGCGCACCAGCAGCGCAAGGCCGCCCGCGATCAGGATGCTCAACGCGTCGACAAACATAATCAGTATTGTATTGACGGCAAAATGAAGCTTCGTTTTCATATCCATCGCCCGCTTCTCATCCGGACGGAAAGCATCCGGCATATTTTTACAGAATGGATTATAGCGGCTGCGCCGCGCTTTGTCCAGTAGAAAAGCGTGGCAAAAGCGGCATACGGTGGAGATTTTCGCCTGTTTGCCGCGCCTCCGCCGTTCTGCGCGCCGTGCCGCCCGCACTCGCCGCGTGCGCGCCGTGCGAGGCACGGCTCCCGCCGTTTGAAACGGCGCCATAGTTTTTTTGCATTCCCCGACGGTTTTCCCGTTCTTTCGTGCGGACAGGTATCTACAATATGTAGTGTCAATTCCAAATTGAACCACTACATTATGTTTTTCCGACAAAGGAGGCAATTCCCATGGAGATGACGCGAAAAAGCACGTTCCTGTCCCGCCGCGTGTTCTATCTGCCTGTTGACCGGATCCGCCCCAACCCCGCGCAGCCGCGCCGCCAGTTCGACGACGACTCTCTTGCCGAGCTGAGCCGCAGCATCCTGCGCTACGGCATCATCCAGCCGCTGACGGTGCGCCGCGGCGCGCTGGGCTACGAGCTGATCGCCGGCGAGCGGCGGCTGCGCGCGGCGCGGCTCGCCGGGCTGCGCGAGGTGCCGTGCCTGCTTGCCCGCGCGGACGAGGAGGACTCGACGCTGCTGGCGCTGATCGAAAACCTTCAGCGCCGCGATTTGCACTGGCACGAGGAGGCGACGGCGATCGCCAGGCTGATCGCGAACTACGGGCTGTCGCAGGAGCAGGCGGCGGAAAAGCTGGGAAAATCGCAGTCCGCCGTCGCGAACAAGCTGCGGTTGCTGCGCCTCTCGCCCGCGTGCGTCGCGCTGCTGCGCGAGCACGGCCTCAGCGAGCGGCACGCCCGCGCGCTGCTGCGCCTGACGGACGACGAAACGCGGCTCGCGGCGGCGCGGGAGATTGCCGCGCGCGGCTACAACGTGGCGCAGACGGAGGCGTACGTCGAATCGCTGCTGCGCGAGAGCGCCGCGTCGCCGCCGGCGCGGCAGCCGACCTACGTCATCAAGGACGTGCGCATCTTCCTCAACAGCATCCGCCGTCAGCTCGGCCTGATGCAGCGCGCCGGCGTCGACGCGGCGGTGGAGCGCGAGGACACCGCCGAGGAGATCCGCATGACGATCCGCATCCCGCGCCGCAGCGCCGAACACGCGGTTGAACAAGCAAACGCCTGAAAATTTTGCCAAATTTGTCACCGCTTTGTAATGACAATCCCTCAAAAACGTGCTATGCTGAGTAGCGGAAAGCGTACATATAATATAGAATCGTCCGGCGGGCGCAAAGGGCGCCGCAGGCGTTTTTGGGGAGGTCTCCGGCATGGCGGGGAAGCGCGAGCTCGTACAAGAGAAAAAACCGAAATTCTGGCTGATCCCGGTCATTGCCGGCATGATCGCTCTCGGCGGCTATGCCGGCCTGTGCGCCGCCGCCGCCACCGGCGACACGATCCTGCCGAACACCTACGTGGCGGGACAGGACCTCGGCGGCATGACCGTGCGGGAGGCGGCGGCCTCGCTCGCGCCGGCGCTTTCGCGGCTGCAGCAGAGCGGCGGCGTGCGCCCCACGGTGGCTGGCGCCGCCGGCGCCGACTTCTTCAGCTACGACGAGCTGGGCGTGGCGTTCGACGCCGAGAGCAGCGCGGAGGCCGCCTATGAGGAGGGTCACAGCGGCAATCCGTTCAAGGACGGGGTACGGCTTCTGAACGCGATGCTCGGCAGCCGCACGGACGTGGCGGCGCAGCCCGCCGTCACCTGGACGGACGACGCGGTGGAGAAGATCGCCTCCGAATGCGAGTACGGCGCGGAGGATTTCCGCTATGAGGTCGCGGAAAACAGCCTCGTTTTGACCAAGGCGCGGGACGGGCTGTCCGTCAGCCGCCGGGATCTCAAGCAGGCGCTGGACCGTCTTGACACGAGCGGCGCGGGCGTGCTGGGCGTCGACCTGCCCTATACGCCTGTTCCCGCCGATCAGGGCGATCTGCCCGCCTTGCAGCAGCGGCTGGGCGGCGAGATGGCGAACGCGCGCTACGACGCCGCGACCGACACCATCATTCCCGAGCGTCCCGCGCTCAATTTCGACGTGGCGCAGGCGCAGCTCCTGCTCGACGCCGCCGCGCCCGGAGAGCGGGTCGTCGTCCCCGCGACGGCGGAAACGCCCACCGTCACGGCGGAGGAGCTGGAAAAGGTGCTGTTTCGCGACGTGCTCGGCACCTATACCACGCGCGTCGGCGGCGCCGCGGGGCGCAAGGCAAACGTAAGGCTCACCGCGCAGCGCGTCAACGGCTTTGTGATGAACAGCGGCGAGGAGTTCAACTACTACGCCCTCACCGGCCCGTTCACCGCGGCAAACGGCTACCAGAGCGCGCCCGGATATTTGCAGGGCAAGACCGTGGAGATGGACGGCGGCGGCGCCTGCCAGTGCAGCTCCACCACCTATGCCGCGGCGCTGCTGGCGAATCTGGAGATCGTCGCGCGGCAGGCGCACGGCTTCGCCTCGGACTACATCGGTCTCGGCATGGACGCGACCGTCTCCGGCGGCGGGCCGGAGTTCATCTTCCGCAACAACACGCCCTATCCCATCAAGGTCGAGACGGTCTACAGCGACAACAACCGCCTGACGGTCAACATCCTCGGCACCAAGACGGACGACACCTACGTCAAGATGCGCACCGTCGTGCTCTCCAGCACTCCCTTCGAGGAGGAGTATCAGGAGAGCGAGGAGCTTGCCCCCGGCGAGCGCAAGGTCGAGCAGACCGCCTACACCGGCTACGTGGTCGACACCTACCGCCAAATCTACGACGGGCAGGGCAAGCTGCTCTCGGAGACCTACGAGGCGCGCAGCCGCTACAACAAGCGCAACCGCATCATCCTCGTCGCGCCCGGCGAGCTGCCCGGAGAAGAGGCGGGCGCGGAAGCGCCCGCGGCGGAAGCGCCCGCGGCGGAAGCGCCCGCGGCGGAGGCTCCCGCAGCCGAGGCTCCCGTGCCCGAGCCGCCCGCGCCCGAAGCTCCCGCGCCGGAGCCGTCCGATATCCCCGGCGGCGTCGATCCGGTGCCCATCGGCGAGCAGATCGAGCAGCTCGCCCCCGCGGAGCAGACGGGAGGTGCGGGCGTATGAGGCGGTTTGCCGCGCTGCTGCTTGCCGCCGCGCTGTGCCTGACGGTCTCCGCCT
>CACZCL010000153.1 GCA_902779695.1 Oscillospiraceae bacterium
CACAACAATTATTTTGTCAAGCATTTACTAAAACAAAGTTTAAAAATCAGCAAAAATTATGTCGCTTGTCGAAAAATGTCACAGGCTCAATTGCTCGCTTCCGTCCGCCATGCCGCTCGGCGCCGAAAGCCCCAGATGTTCGTACGCCTTGCGCGTGACGCAGCGGCCGCGCGGCGTACGCGTCAAAAAACCGAGCTGCATCAGATACGGCTCGTAGACGTCCTCCAGCGTGACCGACTCCTCCCCGATCGTCGCGGCGAGGGTCTCCAGCCCCACGGGGCCGCCCCCGTAGTTTTCAATGATCGCGGAGAGCATCCGCCGGTCGATGGGGTCCAGCCCCAGATAGTCGATCTCCAGCGCGCGCAGCGCCTCGTCGGCAACGGCGCGGGTGATGACGCCGTCCGCCCTGACCTCGGCAAAATCACGCACGCGGCGCAGCATCCGGTTCGCGATACGCGGCGTGCCGCGCGAGCGGCGCGCGATCTCCGCCGCCCCCTCCGGCTCGATCGCCACGTCGAGGATGCCGGCAGAGCGGGTCACGATGCCGCCCAGCTCCTCCGGGGTGTAAAGCTCCAGCCGAAGCGTCACGCCGAAGCGGTCGCGCAGCGGCGCTGAAAGCTGGCCCGCGCGCGTCGTCGCGCCGATGAGTGTGAAATGCGGCAGATCCAGCCGGATCGAGTTCGCGCTGGGACCCTTGCCGATGATGATGTCGATGGCGTAATCCTCCATCGCGGGGTAGAGGATCTCCTCCACCGCGCGGTTGAGGCGGTGAATCTCGTCGACAAAGAGGATATCGTTTTCATTCAGGTTCGTCAACAGCGCCGCAAGGTCGCCCGCCTTTTCGATGGCGGGGCCGGAGGTGATGCGGATGTTGACGCCCATCTCCTGCGCGATGATCCCCGCGAGCGTCGTCTTGCCGAGTCCCGGGGGGCCGTGCAGCAGGACGTGGTCCAGCGACTCGCCGCGCTTTTTCGCCGCCTCGATGAAAACGGCGAGGTTGTCCTTCGCCTTCTTCTGCCCGATATACTCCCGCAGCGTCTTCGGGCGAAGCGAGCCCTCCTGCGCGTCCTCCTGCAAAAAGGTCTTCGCCACGATCGGCTCTTCATAGATGTCGGTGCCGAAATCAATGCTCATCGTGTTCCTCCGTATCGCGCCGCGCGTCAGCGCAGCAGCGCGTAAAACGACAGCGCCGCCGACAGAAGCGAAACGCCAGCCCAGATCAAAAAGGCGCGCCGGGAACGCCTGAGCGCCTTCTTCTCGTCCTCCGTCAGCGCCTCACCGTAATGCCGGCGGCTCGAAAGGTCGCCCCACTGCCTGCCCGACGCCCACGCGGCGATAAACGCGGCGAGGGCGAGAAACAAAAGTCCGGCAAACAGGGCGAGGATCACGGCGCTGTTGCCGCCGTCGATCATTTGACCATGCGGCGCAGCGCCTGGCGGACCAGCTCCTCCAGCGGCAGCGCCTCGACGTCCAGCCCCTTCATCGCGGCGCCGATATCCGCCTGCGAATACCCCAGCACCGCGAGCGCCTGCGCCGCCTCGGTCAGCTTGTCGCCCGCAACGGCGCCGGCGGCAGCCGGTACGAAGCCTCCCGTCTGCTGCTCCTTGGCAAGCTTGTCCTTGAGCTCAAGAATGATGCGCTGGGCGATCTTTTTCCCGACGCCCGGCGCCGCGGTCAGCGACCTTTCATCGCCGGTGATGACCGCCATGGCAAGCCCCTCCGGCGTCACGGAGGAGAGGATCGCGAGCGCCGCCTTCGGCCCCACGCCGGAAACGGACAGAAGCTGGCGGAAGCTGCCAAGCTCGCCCTGCGTGGCAAAGCCGTACAGGTCGAACACGTCTTCCCCCACGTTGAGATAAGTGTAAAGCCGCGCGCGCTGCCCCTTCGTCAGCTGCCCGAGCGTCGTATTCGTCGTGCGGCACGCATAGCCGACGCCCCCGCAGTCGATGACCGCGAGGTACGCCTCCAGATGCGCGACCGTACCGTCCACATAATAAAACATATCGTCGCCCCTTAAACCGTCTGTTTCACGTCCGGATCGTTCCTGCGCAGAAGCGAGGTCGCGCTGCGCGCGTGGCAAAGCGCGATGGCAAGCGCGTCCGCCGCGTCGTCCGGCTTCGGCACCGCCTTGAGCTTCAAAAGCCGGCGCGTCATGTCCATGACCTGGCGCTTTTCCGCCTTGCCGTAGCCGACGACCGCCTGCTTGACCTGCGAGGGCGTGTACTCATACAGCGGGATCCCGCATTTTTCGGCGCTGTAGAGGATCACGCCGCGCCCGTGCGCGACGGCGATGCCCGTCGTAATGTTGTTGTTGAAAAAAAGCTCCTCAATGGCGATCGCGTCGGGCGCGCACTGCCCGATCAGTTCCTCCATATCGTTCCCGATCTGCCAAAGCCGCGTCGCCAGCGGCAGCCCCGCCTCCGTGGTGACGGCGCCGTACTTGAGCATCCGCGCCTGCGCGCCGGACGCTTCGATCAGGCCGAAGCCGACGATGGCGATGCCCGGGTCAATGCCAAGGATGCGCAAGGGCTCTCACCTCCGAACGCGGCGTACGCGTGCGCAGCGGCACAATTTATTTAATTTTATCAAAAACGCCGCGAAAAAGCAAGAACATTTGTTCCCCTCTCCGCGGCAGGAAAAAGGCCGCTCCCCATGCTCACGGGAAACGGCCTTCACGCTCTCGGATGCGCCCGCTGATAGACGTCCTTGAGCTGTTTTTTTACAACGTGGGTGTAGATCTGGGTCGAAGAGATGTCCGCGTGCCCCAGCATCTCCTGAATGGAGCGCAGGTCCGCGCCGTTTTCCAGAAGATGCACCGCGAAGGAATGGCGCAGCGTGTGGGGCGTGATCTCCTTGTTGATCTGCGCCATCTCCTGATAGTGCTTGACGATCTTCCAGAAGCCCTGCCGGCTCATCCGCTCGCCGTTCATGTTGACGAACAGCGCCGTTTCCTCCGGGTCGGCGATCAGCTGCGGGCGGATATCCTTCATATAGTCGGACATCGCCTTGACCGCAGCGGGATAGATCGGGATGATGCGCTCCTTTCCCTTGCTCTCGCAGCGGATGAAGCCCGCGCTGAGGCTGACGTCCTTCTCGTCGAGGGCAATCAGCTCGGACACGCGGATGCCGGTCGCGTACAGCAGCTCCAGCATCGCGTGGTCGCGATAACCCTTTGCGTCGACGCACTGTGGCTGCTCCAGAAACAGCTCCACCTCGCGGTTGGTCAGAATCTCCGGGAATTTCCGCTCGACCTTTGCCGTCACGACGCCCTTGGCGGGATTCGCCTTCACCTCGCCCCGGTTTTGCAGGTACAGGTAGAACGACTTGATGGACGCGATCGAGCGCGTGACCGTCGCGGCGGATTTGCCCTTGCCGGTCATCCATTCGACATACTCCGAAACCAGCGCCTGTTTCACCTTGCGCAGATCCGTCGGGTGATACCCCTCCAGCCATTCCGAAAACTGGTTCAGATCGCGCATATAAGAGCTGAGCGTATTCTGGGAGGCATGTTTCTCATTAGCCAGATACGATTGATAGCTCGCAAGCAGCTCGTCCAAGAAAAACATCCCTCCCTTCCGGAAAATTATCTCTCTTACTGCGCCGCGAGAAGCAGAGGCGTCAGCC
>CACZCL010000154.1 GCA_902779695.1 Oscillospiraceae bacterium
CGTCCCGTCGAATTCCAGCGAAAGCGCGCCGCCGTCCCGCAGCACGGCGCCGATCCCCGCCAGCTCCTCCGGCTCCAGCACACGCAGCCGCGTTTCCCCCGCCGCGCGTTCGACCCGCAGCGTATACGTCCGCATATCCGCCTCGTCCGGTATCGTGACGACGACCTCCGCGGCATACGACTCCGACTCCAAGTAGCGCCGCTGCAGCGCCTGCGCGCGCCCCTCCGTCTGCTCCGCGGCGCAGGCGGTCAGCAGCAGCGCGGCAAGCGTTGACAGCACAAGCATCCGTTTCATATCGCGTCCCCCTCGCAAGCTTTGCTCTGGGATGCTTATGCGCCGGGGCACGTCCAGTATACGCCCGCGCCCCGGAATCGTCGATGGAAATATTTTTCTTGTGTCTGTCCGACTTTTGTGATAAAATAATAAAAATGTGAAAGAGGGTGTTGCCCATGGTTTTGCAGGAATCCGGCGAGATGTATCTGGAAACGATCCTGGTTCTCTCCCAGAAAAGCCCGTTCGTCCGCGCGATCGACGTCGGCGAGGAGATGGGTTTTTCGCGCCCCAGCGTCAGCCGCGCGGTGCATCTTCTGTCCGAGGGCGGCTTCATCCAGATCGACCCCAGCGGCGGTCTGACGCTGACCGACGCAGGACGCGAGGTCGCGGAAAAAATCTACGAGCGGCACACGGTGCTCTCCCAATGGCTCGCCTCCCTCGGCGTTCCCAAGGAGATCGCGACGGAGGACGCCTGCAAGATCGAGCACGACATCAGCGACACGTCGTTCGCCGCCATCAAGCGGCACATCGCCGACCTTGCGTAATACCCGCCACATGCGAAAAACCGGAGGCGGTTCCCGCGGGAACCGCCTCCGGTCTCTTTTTGTCAACGAAGCTGTTCAAGGACGCGCGCCACCGCGCCCAGAATCTCCTCCCGGTTCATCGACTTGCGCAAGTAGCCGTCCGGCTTGAGGCGCATGATATTCATGATGCTCTCCCGGTCTGACTTTCCCGTGAGAAACACCACGGGAATACGCGCGGTATGCGGTTCGCTGCGGATCATGCTCAGGATCTGCGGCCCCGTCGTGATGGGCATATCGTAATCCAGCAGGATCAGATCCGGCGTGTGCGAGGCGAGATAGGTGATCGCCTGCATCCCCGATTTCACGACGGTGGTGCGGTAGTTCCCCGAAAACCAGCTCTGCATCATCTTGAGGAACGTGATGTCGTCGTCCACAAGCAGGATGTGGCGCTTGCGCTTGCGCTCATCGTCGGCGGAGGCGAGGTGGTACAGCGTGTCCGAGATGCCCTTCACGTCGATGGGGCGGACGAACTCGCGGTCGATCATATTCTTCGGGATGATCTCCTCGATTTCCGCGATCTCCTTGCTGTAGCCCACGACGCAAAGGGGCTTTTCGTCCCGAAATCGCTGATTGCGAAGATAGTCCAGCAGCTCGGGCGTTTCGTACATATAGCTGCCCGCAAAGAGCAAAAATACGTCCGTGCTGTCCTTTTCCGGCTCGATCTGCTCAATAAGCGGCTCGACCCGCACGACCGGAACGTCGACGCTCTTGAGACCCGAGATCAGCGTATCGGTCAGAAGCGCCGCGCCGTGATTGATGAGCAAAACTTTTCCCGCCATAGCGATACCCTCATTCCTTTGAACGACTCACGCCAGAAGCTCGCCGATGCGATCCCATTCAAAATCGTCCGCCGCGCGCCGGATCTCCTTGTAGCGTCCGCGCTCCCGCTCCGGAAGGCTGAAGTTGTCCAGATACTGCAAAATGCCCTCGACCTTCTCATAGTCCATGCGCCCGATCACCTCGCGGATGGAGTCGTACGCCTCGTCCAACCGCTCCTGCGCGATCTCCGGCCGGTCGTCCGTCTCCTCCTGCCCGCACAGCGGCGCAAGCCGCCGTCCCAGCTCCCGATAGCGCTCCAGCAGGTCGTCCAGCCCGTCCGCCAGCGTATTCGTGTCGCCTTCCTTGCCCGCCGCTTCCAGCCGCTCCGCCAGCGCGCCCAGCGGTTCCGCCCCGATCACCCGCGACGTGCTCTTGAGCGCGTGCACCTTGGTCGTCACGTTCCCGATATCTCCCGCGCGCCAGTAGGACTCGATCTCGTCCGCGCCGGTCTGCGCGGTGTCCGCGTAGATCTTCAGCGTGTCGAGATACGTCTCCTCCGAGCCGCAGCGCTTCATGCCCGCCAGCACGTCCAGCCCCTCGACCCGGCACAACCAGTCGGGCAGCCCCTCCGCCGGCGGCGGCGTGCTCTCCGGGGCTTCGCCTCCCGCCGGCGCGTCGCAGGCGGGCCAGAGCTGCTCGCTTCCCCGCCAGATGCTGATGTCGGCGTCGCGTTCGTTCATCTTGAAATCGCTATCCTCGTCGATCATGTCGAGCATGATCCGCGCGACCGCCGGGTCAAACTGCGTGCCGCTGCATCGGATCAGCTCGGCGCGCGCCCGCTCCTGCGTCATGGGCCGCGCGTCCGCGTGCGACGACGTCATGGCGTCATAGGCGACTGCCACCGCGATGATCCGCGCGCTCTCCGGGATCTCGTCGCCCTTGAGCCCGTCCGGATAGCCGCTGCCGTCATAGCGCTCATGCTGCCAGCGGGCGCCCTTGACAAGCTCCGGCATCTCCCGGATCGAGCCGAACAGGGCGCGCTTCCCTGCCTCCGAATGCGCCCCCTCCGACGGGCGCGCGGGTTCGCTGCCGGTTTTCTCGTCCGCGCCGAGCATACCGGTGTTGTGCAGAAGACCGATCTCATAGATCTGCCGCTGCTCCACAGCGCTCTTTCCCATGCGCCGCGCGATCTCGGCGGCGTACGCCGCGACGCGCAGGGAGTGCTCGTCCCGGAACAGGTCCTTGGCGTCCGCCGCCTTGGACAGCGTCAGCATCGTCTCCTGCTCCAGCCGGTCGGCGCGCAGCGTCTGGCGTTTGATCTCGCTTTGCAGGTCGGATTGCAGACGGTCGATCTCAATAATGCGCCTTGCGCGCCGCGCCAGCGCGTCCGGCAGATACGCCTTGCGGATAAAATCCGACGCGCCGTTGCGAAAGCCCAGCTCCTCGACGTCCGTATTCTCCTCGTCCGTCATAAAAACGACGGGGATATCGTGAGTCGCCGCGCTGCGCTTGAGCGCGTGCAGCACCTCGAACCCGCTCGTGCCGCCCACATTGACGTCCATCAGGATCAGGTCCGGGCGCAGTCTCTCCGCCACGCCCGCGGCGTCCTCGCCGCAGCAGCAGCTCTCGACGCGGAAGCCGTTTTTCAGAATGCCGCGCACCAGGGCGCAGATCTGCTGGCTCGGCGTCCGCTTCCGCCGCTTCGCGAGAAATCAGCTTCGTCGGCGGCAGATACTTCATCAGCATCTCCTCCAGCCGCCCGCCGTCAACCGGCTTGGAAAGGTAGTCCGTAAAGCCCGCGTCGATGTAGAGCTTGCGCGAGCCGGAAATGGCGTTCGCGGTCAGCGCGATGAACACCGTATGCTGCGTCCCCGGCAGCTTTTTCAGCTCCCGCAGCGTTTCGATGCCGTCCATCTGCGGCATCATGTGGTCGATGAAGATCACGTCGTAGAGCTGGCGCGCCGCCTTTTCGATCGCCGCTGCGCCGGACTCCGCCGTTTCGACCGCGATCTTCGTCTCCTTGAGAAGCCCCTTCACGACCGTCAGGTTCACCGCCACGTCGTCCACGACCAGCACGCGCGCGTCCGGCGCGTGGAACGCCTCGCGGCGGGCGGCGCGCTGCTCCTCGCCGATCTCGTAATGCCCCTTGAACTCGCCCACAGGCCACCACTTGACGACCGGCTGCTCGATCGCGAAGGAGAATTCCGACCCCTCGCCGTAAATGCTCTCCACCTGCAGGCTGCTGCCCATAAGCGTCAAAAGCTGCTTGGTGATGCTCAGCCCCAGCCCCGTGCCTTCGATGTTGCGGTTGCGCCACTCCTCGATCCGGGCGAAGGGGGAACACAGCCGCTCCATATCCTCCGGCTTGAGCCCGATGCCCGTGTCGGAAACGCTGACCTTGAGCAGAATCTTATCGGTGTCGAGCTCCTCATAGCCAACCGTCAGCGTCACCGAGCCCTTTTCCGTGTACTTCACCGCGTTGGTGAGCAGGTTCAGCGCGCATTGCCGGACGCGAATCTCGTCGCCGAAGAGGAGATGCGGCGTCGTCTCGTCCACAAAGGCGTAAAAATTCAGCCCCTTTTCCTCCGCGCGGTCGCGGGTCATGTTCACAAGGTCGTTGATAACGGAGCCCAGCTCGTACTGCGTAGGCAGGATCTCCATCTTGCCCTCTTCGACCTTGGAGAAATCCAGAATGTCGTTGATGAGGGAGAGCAGCGTCTTTCCCGCGGTCTGGATATCCGCCGCGTAGGAGAGCGTGTCCCGCTCGCCGCTCTCGCGCAGAATGACCTCGTTGAGCCCCAGGATCGCGTTGATCGGGGTGCGGATCTCGTGGGACATATTGGCGAGGAAGGCGCTTTTCGCCTTGTCCGCCGCCTCGGCGCGCTCCATCGCGTCCATGACCTCCGTCATGTCCGCGAGCATGACGTTCAGCCCGATCACCATGTCCTCCATGGACATGCAGCGGATATTGGCCCGCCAGGACTTGTTCTCCCCGCGATAGCTGCTGCGCAGGATATAGGACTCGACCGGCTCGCGTGCCAGCGCCCTTTCGCACTTGCGCAAAAGCTCGTCCAGCTCCGCCTCGCCCAGAAGCTCCGCCATTGCGTCCCGCAGCGGGATGCCCCGCTGGATCGCGTCCTTGTCGTACGCCTCGCTGTAGGTATAATAAACGTCCGTGGTCATGATCGTGCGAAGCTGGTGGTCGGTCATGATCATGATGTTCGGGCTGTTCCTGAGCATCTGGTCGATGTAAAAAAGCTGCCGGACGCTGCCGCGCTGGATATACGCCTGCGTGCGCAGCGTCTGCTCGTTCGCCATGCGAAGGATCTCGTTGTCCTTCTTGACGCGCTTGAGCTCGCGGCTCAGCTTCTTGTTTTCCAGCCAAAGCTGCCTTTCGTCCGCCGTCATTTCCATGCCGTTTTCCCCCCTTCCGCAGCAAGATCCCGCCGCTCCCGCGCGCCGCTCACATCATCAGAATGGTAAACGTGAAATTGTGGAACATATTGTAATCGGCGCCCGTCCGGCTTCCCTTGACGGGGCAATACTCCCCGTAGCCGTACATTCCCATCAGGGAAACGCCCTCCGGCAAACTCTTGGCATAGGCGTCAGCCTCCGCTGAGATATTGCTCGCCATCGCGAGGAAGCGCGCGCAGCAGGAGGTGCACAGCAGCGTGCGATACCGGCCCTCCGCGTTCGCCAGCTTCCGAAAAACCTCCTTGAACGCCCGCTCGACGGAGCTTTGCACGTCCTCGCGGCTGATGACGCCGACGCTCATCGTGGAGCCCTCGGGCACCGAGCCGAGGAACGCACCCGCACCCGTTTCCCGGTTGAGCACGGAAAGCGTCCGCGCGACCTCCACCTGGTCCCCCTTCTCCCGCTCCACCTCGACCATAAAGGGAGAGAGCAGGTAATCCCCCATCACCTCCGTCTTGTCGACCGCCATCTCCTCGCGCGCCAGCGCGTCCAGAAACGTGCCGCTGCCAAGGCGGTACACGATGTTGCGCCTCGCCTCCGTCACCTCGTAGGAGAAGATCGCCCGCTCCCCCGCGGAGCTGACACAGGCGAACTTCGGCTCGATATTGCCGGACACCAGCGCGATCACCTGCCCGTACTTCCTGACCTCGCCGTTGTAAAACACGCGGAAATCGCTGAACGAAAAGCCGTCCGACGCGGTGCCGCCGTAAATGGGCACCTTCCTGTCCGCCGCCTCGTTCAGCGCGTCCACCAGGTCGTCGCCCGCCGCGCAGCGCTCGTCCGTCACCATGCCGCCGTAGCTGATGGCGAGCTTCACCTCGCCGTCAAGAGCGCCGCGCAGCTCGTCGTAGACGCGCTTGATCTCGCTTTTGTAGTTGTCCACGTTCAGCTCCGCGGTCATGCCGGCGGAGAATTCGCAGTCGTCCGCCGTCAGCAGCAGCACGGAAATGCCGATCCCGCGGTACCCCTCCTTCCCCAGCAGCATCGCCATCGCGCTGCAGCCGATCATGGGAAATTTCCAGCGCTCCGACAAAAGGGCGTAAAGCTCCTTGGCGTCCGCCGCCTCCTCCGCGAAGATGATCGCCAGGCTGTTTTTTTGCAGCGGAAAGCTCTCCGTCTGGGAAAAAAGGTCCGCGACCGCCTCGTTCAGGTCGTCGATCTCCGCCGTATACGCAACGATAGAGTTCATCCCATATCCCTCCTCCGTCGTTTTCCTGCTCATAATGACGATAAGTCGAGTGAAAATAATTCCATTTTTGGTTATTATACCACAAGGCTTGCCGCGTTGCAACGAAAAAAGCGTCCACAAACAAAAAAAGCCGCCGATCCCGGTTCGGAATCGGCGGCAGCAGCTCGGATCAGTCGGCAATCGTCGGGACCGCGTCCGGCGGGATCGGGCAGACGTAGCCCTCCGCCGTGCGCTCCGCAAACTCCGAGCGCGCGCGGGAGAGCAGAGACGCGTCGGAAAAGAGGTCGATCGCGCTCGCGCAGAGCACCTTTCCCGCATGGACGGCGGCCTTGTGCCCGATCGACGACGCGCCGCAGGACACGTTTTGCCAGCTGTGCCCCGGGCAGCCGTCCGGAAACGCCGCGACGTGGCACTGCACCGTCGGCGTCAGCCAGCTCACGTCGCCCACGTCGGTCGAGCCGGGATTGAACGCGTCGCCCGCGAACGGCGGCAGCAGGAAGTCGTTCATCGCGTGGCCGCTCCGCTCCCGCAGGCGGCGCGCCTGCGCCGCGTACGCCGCGTCCTCCCGCGAGCCGGCGCCCGGCGCGCCGG
>CACZCL010000155.1 GCA_902779695.1 Oscillospiraceae bacterium
AGCTTGCCGGCAAGTAAGCGCGCGGCGGCACAAGCTACGATCTTTCGCCGGGGGGAGGGCCCGTCCCTCCTCCCGGCGCGCAGTTATGGGGGGTATTGCTTATGGAAAAACAGGGATCCAGGCCCTTGGGAAACAACCTGCGTTCCTACTTTTCAAAACCGGAGAACCTGATCACGGTCGTGTTTCTCGCGATCCTGATCGCGACGGTCGTCATCCCGCTGCTGACGCTTTTGATCGGCTCGTTCAAGGTCAACGGCAACCAGGAGGCGATCTGGGTCGGGGCGGAGGACGGCGCGTGGACGTTCCACCACTGGACGGAGCTGCTCACGAGCAAGGAGTTCGACTACGCCTCCACCAAGTTCTGGACGCCGCTGTGGCAGAGCGCCCTCATGGCGCTGATCGCCTGCGCGGTGGCGGTGCTGTTCGGCGGCGTGGTCGCGTGGTTC
This sequence comes from Oscillospiraceae bacterium, assembly GCA_902779695.1. Taxonomy (GTDB): domain Bacteria; phylum Bacillota; class Clostridia; order Oscillospirales; family Oscillospiraceae; genus Hominicoprocola. The sequence continues at coordinate 447 of CACZCL010000155.1, forward strand.
ATCACCCGCTCCGACCTGCCGGGCAAGAAATTCATCTCCACGGTCTTTGTGTTCCCCTACATCATGCCGAGCTGGTCCATGGCGATGTTCTGGGAGAACTTTTTCAAAAACACGCAGATCAACGCCGGCATGGGCATGCTGCAAAGCGTGACCGGCGTCTGCGTGCCGGAGCCGATGGTCTACGGCCTGTTCCCCTGCGCGATGAGCCTGGGATTGCATTACGCGCCGTTCGCGTACATATTGATCGGCGGTATCCTGCGCAACATGGACGCGAATCTGGAGGAGGCGGCGACGGTGCTCAAGGCGAGCCGCTTCAAGATCCTGCGCAAGGTCACGCTGCCCATCGTGCTGCCGGCGCTGGTGTCCACGGTGCTGCTGGTGTTTTCGAGCAGTATCTCCAGCTTCACGGTGCCGTTCTTCCTGAATAAGAGCAGCATCAACTCCGGCAACAACTTCATCTCCATCTCCGTCCAGATGCGAAGCCTCATCAACACGGGCTTCACCAAGGGACAGGGCTACGTCGTCGCCATCGTGCTGATGATCTTCTCCATCGGCATCCTGACGCTGAACAACTGGTTCACCGGCAAGCGCAAGAGCTTCACCACCGTCACCGGCAAATCCGGTCAGGTGTCGCTGGTCAAGCTGGGCGGGGCGCGCAAGCCCCTCGCGGTCATCCTGACGCTGATCGTCACCTTCTTTGCGATCGTGCCGCTCTTTTCCTTCGCGATGGAAAGCCTGCTGGAGGTGCCGGGCGACTGGTCGACCATCACCGCGCGCTACTGGCTTTCCACCGAGGCGTTCGAGGGCAGCAACAAGGGCGACACCATCGGCATCCTGCGCAGCGCCAGCATGTGGCAGGCGCTGGGGCGCAGCCTGCTGCTGTCCGTGTGCGTGGCGCTGTGCGCCGGCACGTTCGGCATCCTGATCGGCTACGCCGTTTCCAAAAAGCGCGGCAGCCGCGCGGCGACGATGGTCTCCAACCTCGCGTTCCTGCCGTACCTGATCCCGTCGATGAGCTTCGGCGCGGTGTATCTGGCGCTGTCCTACACCAAGGGCTTCACCTGGCTGGACGGGTCGTACTTCCTGCTGTTCCTCGTCGGCGCCATCAAGTTCATGCCCTTCGCCTCGCGCACCGGCACGAGCGCCATGCTTCAGCTCTCCGGCGAGATCGAGGAGGCGGCGGTCATCATGGGCGTGCCGTGGTGGAAGCGCATGACGCGGGTGCTGTTCCCGATCCAGAAGTCCAGCTTTATGAGCGGGTATTTGCTGCCCTTCATCTCCTGTATGCGCGAGATGTCGCTGTTCGTCCTGCTTGCGGCGAGCTATACGACGCTGATCACGACGCTGCTGCAGGAGTACAGCCGCACGGGTCTGACGCAGGCGAGCAACGCGATCAATCTGCTGATCATCGTCGTTGTGCTGGTGATCCAGTTCACGGTCAACAAGCTGACCGGCGCGAGCATTGACAAAGGTGTGGGAGGTTAATTGACATGCCGAAGATCGTATTGGAGCACGTTACCAAAAGATTTGAAAAATTCGTCGCCGTGGACGATTTGAACATGGTCATCGAGGACCGGGAATTCATCACGCTCCTCGGCCCCTCCGGCTGCGGCAAGACCACAACGCTGCGCATGATCGCGGGGCTGGAAACGCCCACCGAGGGGCGCATCACCATCGGCGACACCGTGGTGTTCGACGCCGCGCAGGGCATCAACGTCTCGCCCGCGAAGCGCGACATCGGCTTCCTGTTCCAGAACTACGCCCTCTGGCCGCACATGACGGTGTACCAGAACATCGCCTTCGGCCTGGAAAACCTCAAGTGGCCCAAGGACAAGATCCGCGCCCGTGTGGACGAGATGCTCGCCATGCTGAAGATCGAGCAGTTTGAAAAGCGCTACCCCAGCGAGCTGTCCGGCGGCCAGCAGCAGCGCGTCGCGATCGCGCGCACGCTCGCGCCCGAGCCGAAGGTGCTGTTCATGGACGAGCCGCTGTCCAACCTGGACGCGAAGCTGCGCCTTGAGATGCGCACGGAGCTCAAGCGCCTGCACGCCGACACGGATTCCACCTTTGTCTACGTCACGCACGATCAGCTGGAGGCGATGACGCTGGCGACGCGCATCTGCCTGATGAAGGTGGGCGTGCTGCAGCAGTACGCGCCGCCGCTGGAGGTGTACAACAACCCGTCGAACCTGTTTGTCGCGGACTTCGTCGGCAACCCGACGATGAACTTCATCCCCGCGTCGGCGACGGTGCTGGACGAGACGCACGCCGAGGTCAAGGCGCTGGGCGCGACGCTCCTGTTCGAGAGCACGGAGCCGCTCGGCAAGCTCTCCTCCGCGGACGCCGTGCTGGGCGTGCGGCCCGAGTTTGTCCGCCTCAAGACGGGCACGCAGCACGGCAAGGTCTACGCCACGCTGCCCGCCGGCATGGAAACGACGGTCAAGCTGGACGTGGACGGCGAGATCCTCACCTCCGTCGAGTTCGGCAGCGTGGACTATCCGCCCAACAGCGACATCGCCTTCGAGCTGCTGGGGCAGGGGATCATCCTGTTCGACAAGGCGGGCGAGGCGAAGGTCGGCAAGGGCAGCGTGACGCCCAGGGCGTGAGCATCCGGCGCGGAGGCGGCGTGGACGCATGGTCAGAAAGCATATCTACTTTTCCGGACGGGTGCAGGGCGTCGGCTTCCGCTACAGCGCGCTCTATCTCGCGCGCCCGCTCGGCCTGACGGGCTGGGTGAGGAACCTTTGGGACGGGCGCGTCGAGATGGAGGTGCAGGGCGGCGAGGCGTCGATCCGCGCCTTCCTCGAGCGCCTGCGCGAGCAGCGCTACATCGTTATCGACAGCGTGGAGGAGCGTGACGTCCCGACGGTCGAGGAGTCGCGCTTCTCCGTGCTGTTTGAATGATTGGAGAGGAGAAGGAATGAAAAGAATGAAAAGAAGCGGAAAGAGCGTCGCGCTGGCGCTGGCGTTGTGCCTGCTGGCGTCGATGCTGGCGGGCTGCGGACAGAAGGCGCCGGCGCCCGCGGCGGCGCAGGAGCCGCCCGCCGCCGCGCAGGCGCCCGCGGCGGAAAAGCAGCCGAGCGCGCCCGCG
>CACZCL010000156.1 GCA_902779695.1 Oscillospiraceae bacterium
GCTCGAACTCGCTGCCCTTGATCTCGATGGGGCGGCGGCGTCCGGAGGCGTCCGGCTCGCCCAGCTCCATCCGGACGCAGGTCATGCCGGAAACGTAGCCGTTGTCGTTGCCGTGGATCTCGACGGGGTTGTGCAGCGTCTTGAAGACGATACCCTCCTCGACCGCGTGCTCGACCTCCTCCTTACGGGCGGGAAGCTCCTCCATGCCGCGACGGTACACGACGTAAACGTCCGCGCCGAGGCGCTTGGAGCAGCGCGCCGCGTCCATGGCGACGTTGCCGCCGCCGACGACCGCGACCTTCTTGCCCGCAAGCGGCATGAGCGGCGTGTCGGAATCGGGCTTGTACGCTTTCATCAGGTTGATGCGGGTCAAAAACTCGTTGGCGCTGTAGACGCCGCAGAGATTCTCGCCGGGGATGTGCATGAACATCGGCAGTCCCGCGCCGGAGCCGATGAACACCGCCTCAAAGCCGTACTGCTCCATCAGCTCGTCGATGGAGACGACGCGACCGATGACCATATTCGTCTCAAACTTGACGCCCATCGCCTTGAGGCCGTCGACCTCCTTCTGCACGATCTTCTTCGGCAGACGGAACTCCGGAATACCGTAGACCAGCACGCCGCCGGCGAGGTGCAACGCCTCGAACACGGTGACGTCATAGCCCTGCTTGGCAAGGTCGCCCGCGCAGGTCAGGCCCGCGGGGCCGGAGCCGATGATGGCGACCTTGTGGCCGTTGCTCTCGGGCTTGGCGGGCGCCTCGGTCGAATGCTCGTTGTGCCAGTCGGCGACGAAGCGCTCCAGACGGCCGATGCCGACGGGGTCGCCCTTCTTGCCGCGGATGCAGTGCATCTCGCACTGGGTCTCCTGCGGGCAGACGCGGCCGCAGACCGCGGGCAGCGAGGAGGTCTCGTGGATGACCTGATACGCCCCCTCGTAGTCCTTGGCGACGATCTTCTCGATAAACTGCGGGATATGTACGTTCACGGGGCAGCCCTGCACGCACAGCGGGTTCTTGCAGTTGAGACAGCGCTGCGCCTCGTCCAGCGCCTGCTCCTCGGTGTAGCCGAGGGCGACCTCAAGGAAGTTTTTATTGCGAACGTCCGGCTCCTGAGAGGGCATCGGATTCTTGACAAGACTCATGTTCGGCATCTTACTTGACCTCCTTCTTGAAGAGATTGCAAGTTTCTTCGTACTTCTTGCGCTCCCAGTCGCCGTACATGCGGCTGCGCTTGACCGCCTCGTCCCAGTCGACCTTGAAGCCGTCGAAATCCGGCCCGTCGACGCAGGCAAACTTCGTGACGCTCGTGCCGTCCGGCTCCTTGAGCGTCAGGCGGCAGCCGCCGCACATGCCGGTGCCGTCCACCATGATCGGGCTCATGGAGACCATCGTGGGGATATTGTACTTCTCCGTGACCTTGCAGACGAATTTCATCATCATCATGGGACCCACGCAGAAGACCGCGTCATAGTTCGCGCCGGCGTTGATCTGCTCCTCCAGCAGCTCGGTCACGAGCGCCTTGCGGACATAGGAGCCGTCGTCCGTGCCGACGAAGAAGTTGGTACATGCCTTCTTGAACTCGTCCTCCAGCACGACCACGTCCTTGTTGCGGAAGCCCACGATCAGATCGACGTGTACGCCGCTCTCGTGCAGCTTCTTCGCCACGGGGAACGCGATCGCCGTGCCGACGCCGCCGCCGACGACCGCGACCTTCTTCGCGCCGGGCATCTCCGTCGCGTTGCCCAGCGGCCCGACGAAGTCCTGAATATAGTCGCCCTCCTGCTTCCGGTTGAGCTTTTCGGTCGTCGCGCCCACGATCTGGTAGATGATCGACACGGTGCCCTTCTCACGGTTGAAATCGTGGATCGTGATGGGGATACGCTCGCCGTTCTCGTCCACGCGCAGGATGATGAACTGTCCGGGCTGCGCCTTTTTGGCGATCATCGGCGCCTCGATCTCGATCAGCACGAGCGTCGGCGTCAGCGCCCTTTTGGTTACGATTCGATACATGGCATTCCAACTCCTCTTTCAGTTTTGCAGTGTCAGGCGGTCGGGAGTGAATTTTCCGCTCCCGCCGGCGGGGATCTTCACGTTTCTGCGGGCGCGGGGCGCCGCCCCCGTCCCAGCCGTTTCAGTATATCACTATAAAAAGCGCTTTTCAAGGTCAATTCCGACAACTTGTCCCGCAGGGCGGTTGCCGGCGCCGAACGTCCGGCGGGAGGCCGGCAGGCTAAAAAAGGCGGAGCCCCTTCTCCCCGGGGCTCCGTCCTCCGCCGCGCCGCTTTGGCGGCGCGGATGTTGGTTTTATTCCTTCAAAATCTTCTTGTTTTGGTACATCATGCTGTCCGCCCGCTCAAAGACAGCCGCCATGCGGGTGTCGGTCTCCGGGGCGAAAACCGCCATGCCGGAGGCGATCACCGGGCCGCTTCCCCGCGCGCGGTTGTTCAGCGTCTGCTCAAGCAGCCGCTCATACAGCACGTTGCGGACCGTATAGTCGCTGCCGCGCAGCACGGCGACAAACTCGTCGCCGCCGATGCGAAAGACCGGGCTGTGCTTGAAAATATCGCAAATCAGCTTGCTCGCGGCGCGGATGCTCTCGTCGCCCGCCTTGTGGCCCAAGGTGTCGTTGGTCTTTTTGAGATTGTTCAGGTCGCACACGACGATGGCGAAGGGGCCGGCGGTACCATTGTCGATCTTCTCCTGCATCACCAGCTCGTAGTCCTGATAGGCGTTTTTGTTCTTCGCGCCGGTCATCTCGTCCTGCGACGCCTTTTCGTTCGCGGTGCGCAGGGCGCGGATCTGCGCGTTCTCGCGGCGCACCTGCTCGTCGATGTTCTCCACGCACAGCAGCAGGTGCGACCGGTCCCTGGTGAACATGGCGGAGAGGCGCACGAACGAAGGCGCGCCGCCCTCTGCCAGAAGGCGGTATTCGATCTGGCGCGCGCGGACGGTATTCAGGCTGCCTAGCAGGTCCTCCTTGTCAAGAAACGGAAGCATGCGATCGCGATCGTCCGGATAAACGACCTTGAAGGTGTCCAACATCGCCTGGCGAAAAAAGTCGACGCCCTGCGCCGGCTCCTCCAGCGCCTCAAGCAGATTGGTCGAGGAAAACTCCGTATACTGGTCGGTCGCCACGTCCACATAATAAAGCGTATCGTAGTGCTCCGCAAGGCTCGCGGCGATCTGGTTGAACGCCTCGCGCTCCTGCGCGAAGCGCTCCGCCTCCTGCCGCTTGAGCACCTCCTCGTGGATATTGCGGATGCCGATGACGAAGAAATCCTCGCCGCCCCGGATCAGGCGCAGGGAGTGCCACGTCGGCTCCCCGTCGATCATCAAGCGGTATTCGACGCTGCGCATCTTGCCTGCTTCCGTCTCCTCCAGAAGCGTTTCCCTGCGGAACTCATCGAGGAAAATGTGCTGGTCCTCCTCATAGACGACCTGCCGGGCGTCGCGCTCCAAATC
>CACZCL010000157.1 GCA_902779695.1 Oscillospiraceae bacterium
TTTGGCGCTCGCCGCCTGCGGAGGCGGCGCCGCTTCGTCCGCTCCCGCCGCGTCCGCCCCGGCGCAGTCCGCGCCCGCGGCGTCCGCGCCGGCTGCCGCTCCCGCCGCGCCGGAGCTGACCACGGTGGAGAAGGGAAAGCTGACGGTCGCCACATCCCCGGACTTCGCGCCCTACGAGTTCTATGCCGTGGACGACAAGGGCACGCCGCACATCGCGGGCTTCGACATGGCGCTCGCGCAGTATATCGCCGACGAGATGGGGCTGACGCTTGAGATCGTCCCGATGGATTTCGACGGCGTGCTGATGTCGCTTCAGACCAAGAGCGTCGACCTGGGCCTTGCCGGTCTTTCCGCCGACCCCAAGCGCGAAAATATCATGGATTTCTCGGATATCTACTATAAGGGCGGGCAGTCCTTTGTGACGCTCAAGGGCAACGAGGGCAAATTCCCCGACCTTGCCTCGCTCAACCAGAAGGGCATCTCCGTCGGCGCGCAGACCGGCTCCATTCAGGTCGATCTCGCCCAGCAGTACAGCGCGGACACCGACATCATCCAGCTCGCGAAGGTGACGGAGATCATCGCGGAGCTGCTTGCCAATAAGCTCGACGGCGCGTACATCGAGACCGCCGTCGCCGAAAGCTATGCCAAGAACTATCCCGAGCTTGCCATCGTCGTGGACGTTCCGTACGAGGAGTCCGAAGGCTCCGCCGTGGGCGTCTCCAAGGGCAACGCGGAGCTGCTTGCCGCGGTGAACGCGGCGATCCGGAAGGCGATCGCGGACGGCAGCATGGACAACTTCGTCGCCGAGGCGAACGAGCTTGCCTCCGGCGATATCATCGAGGGCCTGCTGAGCTGAGCGATCAAACGGAATATCAGGGCAATTCCTCTCTCCGCTGCGGAGGGAGGAATCTGCCTGTTTATTTGGAGTGGTTATGGAACACTTTATCCAGGCGGAGAATTTTGCGAAGATCGCGCCGTTTCGGCAGCTCTTCCTGCAGGGAACGGCGGTCACGGTGCTGCTGTCGGTATTCACGGTGCTCATCGGCTTTGTGCTGGCGCTGCTGCTCTCGACCATGCGCCTTTCCAAATGCTATCCCCTCGCGTTTCTCGGCGTGGACGGGGAGGGGCGCCTGCGCGACGGCGGGCCGCTGCTGGCGCTCAGCCGCTTTAACCCGCTGAGCTTTCTCGCGACCGCGTATGTGGAGATCCTGCGCTCGACGCCGGTGATCGTGCAGGTCGCGATCATCTACTACGGCGTGTTTTCCACGCTGGTGGAGCTGCCGAAGTTCACGATCTTCGGCTTTATCAAGTTCGAGCGCTTTTTCCCCGGCGTCATGGCGCTCGGCATGAACTCCGGTGCGTACCTGTGCGAGATCATCCGCTCGGGCATCCAGTCCATCGACGGCGGGCAGACCGAGGCGGCGCGCTCGCTGGGCATGACGCAGATGCAGAATATGCGCTTTATCATCCTGCCGCAGGCGATCAAGAACATCCTGCCCGCCATCGCCAACGAGTTTGTCGTCATCATCAAGGAGTCCGCCATTACCTACACGATCGGCGTGCAGGACATCATGTCGATGGTGAACGCCGTGCGCAGCGCCTCGTTCATCATCATCGAGCCGCTGCTCGTGGCGACGGCGATCTACTTCTGCCTCTGCTTCCCGACGAGCAAGGTCATCGCGTACTTCGAGAGGAGGATGAGCCGTGGCGACAGGCGATAAGCTGATCGAGGTCCGCGACCTCAAAAAATACTACAACAAGGGCGCGATCAAGGCGCTCGACGGCGTGACGGTCGATATCTTCCGCGGCGACGTGGCGGTTGTCATCGGGCCGTCCGGCTCGGGCAAGTCCACGTTCCTGCGCTCGCTCAACCTGCTGGAGGAGCCGACGGGCGGCAGCATCCTCTTCGGCGGCGTGGATATCACGAAGAAAAAGGTGAAAAACGCCGAGGGAAAGCTCGTCAAGCTCGACATCGACCGGCACCGCCAGAAGATGGGGATGGTGTTCCAGCACTTCAACCTGTTTCCGCACATGACGATCATGGACAACATGACCCTCGCGCCGATCCAGGTCAAGAAGATGCCGCAGGCGGAGGCGGAGGCGAAGGCGGAGACGCTTTTGAAGCGCGTCGGGCTCTCCGACCGCGCGCTTGCGTACCCGATCCAGCTCTCCGGCGGGCAGAAGCAGCGCGTCGCCATCGTGCGCGCGCTGATGATGGAGCCGGAGGTCATGCTCTTCGACGAGCCGACCAGCGCCCTCGACCCGGAGATGGTGGGCGAGGTGCTCGACGTGATGCGCACGCTGGCGCGCGAGGGGATGACGATGGTCGTCGTCACGCACGAGATGGGCTTCGCCCGCGAGGTGGGAAGCCGCGCGCTTTTCATGGCGGACGGCAGGCTGCTGGAGGAGAATGCGCCCGGGGAGCTGTTTGCCCATCCGAAGAACCCGCGGCTTCAGGATTTCCTCAGCAAGGTGCTTTGAGGCGGAACGACAAAACGAAAAGGGCGGCGCTGCCGCTCTTTTTCACGGAAAGGAGTAAGCCATGACAAACGGAAAGGAAAGCGCGCTTGCGTGGATCGGCGAAAAGCGGGAGCTGATCTGCTCCGTGGCGGACAAAATCTGGGGCTACGCGGAGCTGTCGCTGCAGGAGGAAAAGTCCGCCGCGCTGTACTGCGAGACGCTGGAGCGGGAGGGCTTTTCCGTCGAGAAGGGCCTCTGCGGCATTCCGACGGCGTTTGCCGCGTCCTTCGGCGCGGGCGGCCCCGTCATCGGCATCCTTGCCGAATACGACGCGCTCTCCGGCCTTTCGCAGAAGGGCTGCGCGACGGAGCGGGAGGCGCTGGAGGACGGCGGCAGCGGCCACGGCTGCGGGCACAACCTGCTCGGCGCGGGCGCGCTTGCCGCGGCGCTGGGCGTCAAGCGCTGGCTGGAGGAGACGAAAACGCCCGGCACCGTCGTGCTCTACGGCTGCCCGGGCGAGGAGGGCGGCGCCGCCAAGGCGTTCATGGCGCGCGACGGGCTGTGGCGCGGGCTTGACGCTGCGCTGACCTGGCATCCGGCGGACTGCAACGAGGTCGTGACCGGCTCTTGCAACGCGACGCTGCAGGTGCAGTATACGTTCCGCGGCGTCGCCGCCCACGCCGCCGGCGCGCCGGAGCTGGGACGCAGCGCGCTGGACGCCGTGGAGCTGATGAACGTCGGCGTGCAGTTCCTGCGCGAGCATATGAGCGACCGCGGGCGCGTCCACTACGCCATCACCGACGCGGGCGGGCGCAGCGCGAACGTCGTGCAGCCGAAGGCGACAGTCCTTTACATGGTGCGCTCCAATCACGTTTCCGAGGCGGTGGCGCTGCTGGCGCGGGTCGACAAGATCGCCGACGGCGCGGCGCTGATGACGGAGACGGCCTGC
>CACZCL010000158.1 GCA_902779695.1 Oscillospiraceae bacterium
GCGTCTGCGCGCGCAGGCGAGGCTTTGGTTCCCGGCGGCGCGCGAGGTGCGCGCCTGGTCCGCGCAGGACTGCGCCACCCTCGACGGCGTGCCCTATATCGGACGCTACAGCGCCGCGACGCCGCATCTGCACGTCGCGGCGGGCTTCGGACGCTGGGGCATGACGAACAGCATGGTCGCCGCGACGCTGCTCACCGCCGAGATCCTCGGCAGGCACTATCCCTACGCCGACGTGTTCTCTCCCGCCCGCTTCTTCCCCTCCGCGTCCATCGAGGCAATGATGGAGGGGGCGCTCTACGCCGCGCGCGGCAAAAAGCGCCGGCTCGTCACCGCCGCCGAGCGTGAGACCGCCGCCATCGCGCCGGGACACGGCGGCATCGTGCGCCACCACGGCAGACAGTACGGCGTCTACCGGGACGAACGCGGCGCGCTCTACGCCGTGTCCCCCGTCTGTCCGCACCGGGGGTGCGCGCTTGCGTGGAACGACGCCGAAAAGACCTGGGACTGCCCCTGCCACGGCTCGCGCTTCGACTATACCGGCAGGCGTCTCTTTCACCCGGCTACGGCGGCGCTCAAGCCGATACCGCTCGACAAAAAGCTGATATAAAGGAACCGTAAAGCGAAAATGCTTCAGGGGCGTTCCGCCGCATGGCGGGACGCCCCTTGCTATGATCCTCTGTTTCAGCCTTCCGTATCTTCCTGCGCCGCCCGCGGCTCCTCCCAGGGTTGCATCGTCGCGACCAGTCGATGGATCGGCACGCCCTGCTCGTAAAACTTCGCCTCGTAGTCCGTCATCACGCCCCGCGGCCCGTCCGCGTGCAAATCGTCCGTCACCTCGCCGAGGGCAAAACCGAAGCGCGGGATCTCCTCCCGTGAAAAAGCGAACAGCTTCTCGTTGTCGCTCTTGAACCAGATCTGCCCCTCCGGCGCGAGCACCTGCCGGTAGAGCCGCAGGAAATTCCCGTGCGTCAGACGGCGCTTCGCCTGATTGCTCTTGGGCCACGGGTCGCAAAAGTTGATGTAGATGCGCGCGACCTCGCCGGGCGCGAAAAACTCCGGAAGGCGGTTCACGTCCGCGTCGATGAACCACACGTTTTTCAGCTCCTCCCGCGCGGCGCGCTCCATCGCCACGACCATCGCGTCCGGCACGCGCTCGACCGCGAGGAACAGCACGTCCGGCTCCGCCTTCGCGGTCTCGGCGGTGAAGCGCCCCTTGCCGCAGCCAAGCTCCACGCGCAGCTCCCGCGCCGCAGGCAGCAGCGCGCGCCAGCGCCCGCGGTACGCGGTCGGGTCGTCGATCCGATAGGCGGCGCAGCGTTCCATGCGGGGAATCAGATTTTTCTTTTTTCTCATTCGCATACCCCTATCATAGCGGAAAAGCAGGCGCAAGGCAAGCCAAAAAAATGTTAAAAAAATAACAAAATATCCCGCTCTTCCTCTTGCAAAACTTTCCGTGCTTGCGTATAATAATCATGTTTATAGACGGAGGGCATGGGCGCTTTCCTCGAAAAGCGCAAGCACGATCCCTTTACCAACCATTGAGAAAACCCTGCACTTCAAATTTTTTTTCAGGAGGAACACGACAATGAAAGTAGCAATCTTCGGCGCCGGCACCATGGGCAGCGGCATCGCGCAGGTCTTCGCGGCAAAGGGCCACACCGCCCTTATGTACGCCTCTTCCGTCGCTTCCGCGCAGCGCCATAAGGACAAGCTCGCCGCCTCGCTGCAAAAGCGCGTTGAGAAGGGCAAGATGGACGAAGCCGCCATGAAGTCCATTCTTGACAACATCCTCGTCGAGGAGAAGAGCGCCGCCGCCGACGCCGACCTGGTCATTGAGTGCGTCAAGGAGGAGATGGCGACGAAGAAGGAGCTTTTGAACGAGCTCGACGCCATGTGCAAGGAGTCCGCGATCTTCGCGACCAACACCTCCTCCCTCTCCGTCACCGAGATGGGGCTCGGCCTCAAGCATCCGGTCATCGGTATGCACTTCTTCAACCCCGTGCCCAGCATGAAGCTGGTCGAGGTCATCCGCGGCGCCAACACCACGCAGGAGACCTTTGACTTCATCTACAACCTCTCCAAGGAAATCGGCAAGGAGCCGGTCGAGGTTGCCGAGGCTCCCGGCTTCGTCGTCAACAAGATCCTGATCCCGATGATCAACGAGGCGATCGGCCTGGTCGAGACCGGCGTTGCCTCCGTCGAGGACATCGACAAGGCGATGCAGCTCGGCGCGAACCACCCGATGGGCCCCCTCGCCCTCGGCGATTTCATCGGCCTCGACGTCTGCCTCGCCATCATGAACGTCCTGTATGACGAGACCGGCGATTCGAAGTATCGTCCCGCGCTCCTGCTCAAGAAGATGGTCCGCGGCGGCCAGCTCGGCAAGAAGAGCGGCAAGGGCTTCTACGATTACAGCAAGTAAGACCGCACGGCATTTGGGGGACGGCTCTCGCCGTCCCCCGTTTCTTTTTACAGCGGCATTCCCTGCGCGTCGATCCGGTAGACCACGCAGCTTCCGCCCTCCACGCTCTCAGGGCGCGCAAAGCAGAACAGCTCCGTCAGCGGGAAGGGCTCGCCCGGCTCCCACGGGATCGCCAGCTCGCGCACCCCGCCCTCCGCGCGCCAGCGAACGCCGGAGAGCGCCGCGAGCTGCGCGTCCAGCCGCGCATCGCCGAAAAAGCCGCTTCCCCGGAGGGCGCTGCCGTCCCCCTTGAGCGGATACCATGCCATCTCAACCACCTCCGCAGCGCGTCCCTCGCGCGCCGTCCCTCTCGCGGGACAAAACAGGCCCGCGCCACAGCCTATGGCGCGAGCCTGCTTTTTATGCACGATCGTACCGCTCCGTGCCGGCGCGTCACCCGATCACATACGCGCCGCGCGCCAGCAGCTTCACGGTCTCCGCCGTCGCCCGGATCCCGCGGTTCTCGACCGTCATCATGTAGAGATGGTTCTTCACCAGCGCCTGTCCGCCGCCGAGCGTCGAGCCGTCGGTCTCGTCGATCAGCCCTGGGCTGGAGGACGCGACGCAGCTCGCGGCGCCGACGCGCAGCATCGCCTCGCAGCCGATCCCGCCCCACAGCGTCTGCCCGTTTTGCAGCGTCACCACCGCGAAGGTATCCGCCGAGCCGGAGGGCGTGCCGACGCCCGCGCCGTACTGCTCCGCCAATGCCGCCGTATCCTGCCGCACCTGCGCGTTCAGGCGCTCCGCCAGCTCCGCGTCGCGAGCGGCAAGCCGCTCGTCCACCTTGCCGAGAAGCTGGCCCATAAAGGTCTCGTTGAGGTAGCTGAGCGTCACGAGCGGATCGTCCTCCGAGCCGGCGCCGCCCACCGCCAAAACCGAGATGACCAGCAGCGTATAGCTCGCAAGCAGCAGCCCCGCCA
>CACZCL010000159.1 GCA_902779695.1 Oscillospiraceae bacterium
GCTGAAATCATACGCCGTGTAGCTGCTCTGCTTTGCGCCGCCCGGCATCACGTAGAGCTGGAAGGCAAAGCCGTCATAACTGTCGCTGCTCTCGATGTAGATCACGGCACGCCCGTCGTCGCGGACATACTTGCCGGAGGTAAAGAATTTGCGCCCGTAGCCCTCGCCCTCGGCGGCCCAGCTCCAATCCTTCGGCGTGTAGCCGGTCATATCGTTGTCCGCGACCGTCGGGACGGTGGTGTTCGTCTGTGCGGGCGTGGGAGCCGGGGTCGGCGAGACGGGGTTCGTCGGGGTGACGACGCCGCCGGAGTAGCCGGACTTCTCGCCCACGACGCTCTCGAACATGCGCAGCATCGTGGCGACCGCCTGCTCGGTCGTGAACGTGCCGGTCGGGGAGAAGTTGCCCTTGTCGTCGCCGCCCATCACGCGCGCGCCGCTGTAGGGGGACGACACGGAGCTGATCTTGTTGATGTACGTCTGCGCCCAGTTGTTCGGCGCGTCGTTGAAGCGCTTCGCGCCAGCTTTGGAGGTCGCCTTGCCCAGCAGCTCCGCCATCACGACGAGCATCTTCGCCGCCTGCTCGCGCGTGATGGTGTTGTCCGGGCGGAACGAGCCGTCCTCATAGCCGCTCACGATGCCGACGCCGTAGGCGAACGCGACGGCAGGATCGGCGTACTGGCTGTCGTAAGCGTTGCCGGGCTTCGCAGCGTACTTCGCCATGTCCGCGTCGCTCATGCCGGTCGCGGCTTTCACCGTGTTGTAGACGAGCTGTGCGAATTCCTTGCGCGTGATGTTTCCGGTCAGCTTGCTCATCAGCGCGTCGGGAATGATGTTCATGTTGTCCGCGAGCGCCAGCTCCTGCTCCGCCCAGCTGCTGTATCTGACGCCGCTGCGTCTGCGGCGGAAGGTCTCGACCGTGTCGCCGCTGTTCCTGCGGCTGCTGACGATCTGCGTGGAGTTGCCGCCCGCCTTCTGCGTCGCGTTGTTGGATATCTGCTGCTTGTCGGCGGCGGGCTGCGTCGGCTGCGCGGGCTGCGCCGTGCCGCCGCCGGCGGTCGCCGTGCCGCTCGCGACCTCCTGCCCGTCGGAGGAAAGCGTGGAGTTGCTGCCGCTGTTCTTGACGTCCACGCCCTTCGAGGTATCGACATTCTCAAACTTGACGCTGTTGTCCCTGCCCGAAACGGTGATATCCGCCGTGCCGCCGTTCGTCGTGACGTTCGCGCCGCTGCCCGTCGGCGTGACCGTGACCTCGGGAGCCTTGGTCTCGACGGTCGTGCCGAAGAGATTGCCGCTTGTCTTGTCCGACGCGACGGCGAGCGAGCCCGCCGTGCCGTTCGTCTTGGCGGTTACGCTGCCGTCGGCGTTGACCGTCACTTCGGTCGCGCCGCCGGTAATGAGCGCGAAGGTATCGGCGGTCTGCACGCTCACGCTCGTGCCGCCGGAGCGGCGCACGCGGATGGACTGGCCGCTCTCCACGGGGACATAGACCGTCGTCTCGCCGCTGCCGTACTCGCCCCCCGTCTCGACGGGAAGATTGCCCGTTTTCTGCTCGCCGCGGATCGACGCGCTCCTGCCGGCGACCGTAACGTCCAGGTCGCCGTTGGTATGAATGACCGCCTCACCCTGAACGGGCGCGGGATAATAGAGATCGGCGTTGAATAAGGCCTCCGCCTTATCGGCGCGCAGCAGATAGGGGTTCGCGTAGTCCGGGAACGAGACCTCGCGCATATCGTCGATGTAGAGGTGCCGCGTCTCGTTGGGATAGTTCGGGTCGTAGACGCTCACGTCGTACCCGGAGTTCTTTTGCTCCACCTTGAACGCGAGCACGGCGTGGCCGCGCAAGACGAGCTCTTCCGCCCTGCCGCTGACTCTGGTAAGCCGGAAGCCGACGACCACGGGGCTCTGCGGGTCGTCCTGCAGGGACTTGACGAGCTTGAGCGCCACCTGCTCGCTCAGATCGGAAAGCTCGGATTCCCTGTACCGGGTTTCATTGTCCGCGATCTGGTAGTACGTGATCGTGCGCATCAGCGCCTCGTTGCTGACGGGCGCGGTCAGATCGAACACCTGGGACACGCTGCCGAAGCGATCCAGCGCGATCAGCTCCTCAAAGAGAAGGCCGCTCATAACGGACATGCCGAGACAGGAGCCGCGCCACCCCTGGCTGAGGAACGCGTTGACCGCCGCGATCCGGCTCGCCTTGCCGCTGCCTGTCAGGCTATTGTAGGCGGTGCCGTCGAGCATCGCGCCGTAGGTGCCGGGTTCAAAATACTGGCCGCCGAAAATGCGGGGCCGCGCGGACGTGGATACAAAGGAGCTTTTCGCGTTCGGAAAGTTGAAATTGTCGCGTTTGATCGTGTATTCCCTGCCCTGCGGCGCGCTCGGAGCGCTCTCGACACGCTTGAAGGAGTATTGCGCAGAGCCGTACTCGTCGGATTCACCCAAGCCGACATGACCGTTGCCGAGTCCGCCGACGGTCACGTTTTTCCATTTGTTGATGACGATGAACCGCCCGACAAATCCGTTCGGGGCGAAGGGATTCTCCAATTGGAACTTTGCGGTGTCCCAGACAAAGTTTTCCAGCCGGAAGTTCACATTGCCCTGATCGTAGTCCAGCTTATCCTCCACCACATCGGCGGTCAGGTGCCCGTAAGCCTGAGCCCCGAATGCAAGATACGCCTTGTAGGAGTCTGGATACTCCTCCTTCAGATAATCCGTGTTTTCCTTGCCCTTGAAGGCAAAATCGCTGCGGGTGAAGGTGACGTCTGCCTTTTTGGTGGTCCGGTTGACGACCGCCGTGATCGTCACGGTGAATTGGACGTAGCTGTCCCCGGTGGTTTTCACCGCCTCAAAGGTAACGACGTCGTCCGCCGCCCGCGCCTGCGGCGGCAAAAAGCCGAGCGCGAAAACAAAGCATAAAAGCAGCGCGAGAAAACGTGTCTTTTTCATGGTCTTGTCTCCTCCAAAATCGGTTTTTGGAATCATGCAGGACCATTTTAGACGTTTTCCCCGCGCCTGAACATTCACCAGATTACGAAGTTGTGGTACTATATTACGATTTTTGGTTATTATGTCTACCGATCGAAATTATGTTAACCAAGACCATGTCCTCTGATAAGGTAACGGTGGTCAATAGCAGTCAAATGTAACAATCGGCAAAGCTTTAGCTCCCTGCGGCGCAATGCCTCATACTGAAATTTATTAAAACGATTGAAAATCGTTTTATAGCCGCGTAGCGGCGTTAAATTTCGCATGAGACGTGTTTTGCGCCTTTGGCGCAAAACCAGCGTGCGCAGCACGCGCCTTTCAAATTAAATCTTTTAATTTGAAAGT
>CACZCL010000160.1 GCA_902779695.1 Oscillospiraceae bacterium
ACACCATCCTGAATAATTACGAGCTGATCAAGGACGGCGCCGTACCGGTGACCGTTTTTACGGACGTCACCTCGTATTATCCGCAGTTTCATATCGAGGGCGAGCCGGACGATATGGTGCAGAAGACCCCTGTTCACAAAACCGATATCGACGTTTCCGACACGGCGAAAGCGGTGTATCAATGCGTCACCGCCGAGCCGATCCATATCGACGCCATCACATCCGCCGCGGGGCTGCCTGTAAGCAGCGTACTGACGGCTTTGACCGAGTTAGAATTGGAAGGTCTCGTCATAGCCGACAGGGGCAGGATGTACAAACTTAAATAACGCAAATCAAACGGAGGACAAATAATGTCTAATCTTGTTATCGTGGAGTCGCCCGCAAAGGCGAAAACCATCAAAAAATATCTCGGCAAGGACTATGACGTCGTAGCGTCGATGGGGCATGTGAGGGATCTTCCCTCGGCACGCCTGAGCGTAGACGTCAACAACAGCTTCGAGCCGAAGTATGAGGTCATCAAAGGAAAGGAAAAGCTGGTCGACGAGCTGCAGGCAAAAGCCAAGAAGTCGGACAAAGTCTTTCTCGCGACGGACCCCGATAGAGAGGGCGAGGCGATCTCGTGGCACCTCAAGGCGCTGCTGGAGCTGGACGACAAAAAGGCGCGCCGCGTGACCTTCAACGAGATCACGAAGAAGGTCGTCAGCGAGAGCATCCGGGCGCCGCGCGCCATTGACCAGGACCTGGTCGACGCGCAGCAGGCGCGCCGCATCCTGGACCGCATCGTGGGCTACGAGCTTTCGCCCCTGCTGTGGAAGAAGGTGCGCCGCGGGCTTTCCGCGGGGCGCGTGCAGTCGGTGGCGATGCGCATGGTGGACGACCGGGAGAAGGAGATCGCGGCGTTCCGGCCCGAGGAGTTCTGGACGCTGGAGGCGACGCTGCGCGACAAGCCGAAGGGAAAGCCCTTCTCGGCGCACTATTACGGGAAAAACGGAAAGAAGGCGGAGCCTGCCTCCCGCGCCGACGTGGACCGCATCATCGAGGACACGAAAAGCGCCGCGTTCGCCGTGCGCGCGATCAAGCGCGCCGACAAGCAGCGCTCCCCCTCGCCCCCGTTCACGACCTCGACGTTGCAGCAGGAGGCTTCGCGCAAGCTGAACATGACGCCGCGGCGCACCATGGCGATCGCACAGCAGCTCTATGAGGGCGTGGAGATCAGCGGCGAGGGCGCGGTCGGCCTCATTACCTATATGCGTACCGATTCGCTGCGCATCTCCGAGGAGGCGCTTGCCGCCGCCAAGACCTTCATTCTCGGGCGCTACGGCAAGGACTATTATCCGAACGCGACCCGCCGCTTCCGGGCGAAGGCGGGCGCGCAGGACGCGCACGAGGCGATCCGCCCCTCGGACGTGGAGCTGACGCCGGAGCGGGTCAAGGGGGACCTCACGGGCGAGCAGTACCGCCTCTACCGCCTGATCTGGAGCCGCTTTCTCGCTTCCCAGATGGCGAACGCCGTCTATGACAGCGTCAGCGTGGAGATCGAGGCGAACGGCCACGAATTCCGCGCCAGCGCCAGCGATCTCAAATTCGCGGGCTACACCGCGCTGTATGAGGAGTCGCGCGACGACGAGCGCGAGGAGAAGCAGACGAAGCTGCCGCCGCTCGCCGAGGGGCAGGCGCTGGAGCTGGACGGCTTCGAGCCGGAGCAGCACTTTACGCAGCCGCCCGTGCGCTACACGGACGCGACGCTGATCCGCGCCATGGAGCAAAACGGCATCGGCAGGCCCTCCACCTACGCGCCGACGGTGTCCACCATCCTCGACCGCGAATACGTCGTCAAGGAGGGAAAGTACCTGCGCCCGACGCCGCTCGGCACGGTGGTGACGGAGCTGATGGAGCAGAAATTCCCCGACATCGTGGACACGAAGTTCACCGCCCGCATGGAGGAGACGCTGGACGCCGTCGAGGCGGGCAAGGCACCGTGGAAGGGCATCCTGCGCGAGTTTTACGGCGACTTCTCCGCGGAGCTCAAGCGCGCGGAGGAGGATCTGCAGGGCACGCGCATCAAGGTGCCCGACGAGGTCAGCGAGGAGAAGTGCGACGTCTGCGGGCGCAACATGGTCGTCAAGTCCGGGCGCTTCGGGCGCTTTCTCGCCTGCCCGGGCTATCCGGAATGCACGTTCACCAAGCCGCTGGTCATCGAGATGCCGGGGCGCTGCCCCAAGTGCGGCGGGCGGCTGATGAAGCGCACCGGCGTGAGCAAAAAGACGAACAAGCAGTATACCTACTACGCCTGCGAGTTCCGCGGCAGCCGCGACGAGAGCAAGGCGTGCGACTTCACGACCTTCGACGTGCCGGTGAAGGACGACTGCCCCGCCTGCGGACAGACGATGTTCAAGAAATCCGGCAAGGGCTTCAAGCGCCCGTTCTGCATCAACCCCGCCTGCGCGAACTTCGTGCCGGAGGAGAAGCGCGGCTATCCGAAAAAGGCCGCCGAGCCGGCGGCAACGGAGGAGAAAAAGCCCGCCGAAGGCGACGCCGCGAAGAAGCCCGCCGCGAAGAAGGCGGCGGCAAAAACGACGGCGAAGAAGCCCGCCGCGCGTAAAACCGCCGCGAAAAAAACGACGAAGAAGGAAGAGAACTGATGCAGGCGACGGTGATCGGCGCGGGACTCGCGGGCAGCGAGTGCGCGTGGCAGCTCGCGCGGCGCGGCGTGCGGGTGACGCTGCGGGAGATGAAGCCGCAAAAGCGGACGCCCGCGCACCATACCGACGACTTCGCGGAGCTCTGCTGTTCCAACTCCCTGCGCTCCGACCAGCTGGAGAACGCGGTGGGTCTTCTGAAGGAGGAACTGCGCCGTCTCGGCTCGCTGATCCTGCAATGCGCCGACGAGACGCGCGTGGAGGCGGGCGGCGCGCTGGCGGTGGACCGCCACGGCTTTGCGCGGCGCGTCACCGAGCGTCTGGGCGGCCACCCCAATGTTACGGTCGTTCCCGGCGAGGTGACGGAGCTGCCCGAGGCGGGCGACGTCGTCGTCGCGTCCGGACCGCTGACGAGCGACGCGCTGGCGGACGCCCTTTCGCGCAGGCTCGCGTCCGGCGCGCCGGCGGAGGGAGAACCGCCGCGCACGCTGCACTTTTTTGACGCGGCGGCGCCGCTCGTGACCTTTGAGAGCGTCGACATGGACAGCGCTTGGTTTGCTTCGCGCTACGACAGGGGAACGGCGGATTATGTAAACTGCCCGATGACGGAGGAGGAATACCTCGCGTTCTGGGAGGCGCTGACGACGGCGGAGGAAGCGCCGGTGCAC
>CACZCL010000161.1 GCA_902779695.1 Oscillospiraceae bacterium
CGCCCCTGCCGCGCCGTCCGTCCAGCCCGCCGCTCCCGCTCCGCCCGCGGCGCCGGAGCCGCCGGCGGACGACGGCATGACCGTATACGACTGCGGCGGGCTTGCGATCCCCGTGCCGAAGGCGTACGAGGAGCTGCTGCTCGTCGACACCGCGCCGGAGGCGTGGAACGAGCACTGGGAGCCGCTGATCTCCCTGACGGAGAAGGCGTCGGTCGACGCGTTCGAGCGGGAGCACCCCGGCGAGGACTGGGGCGTCGGCTGGCTCTGCTCCATCACGCGGCTCGACCGCATCGGGTTCGAGGCGTGGGCGTCCGGCGACGATACCGGCACCTATCTGTTCGCGAAGGACAACAAGGGCAGCTATTATCTGGTCTCCCGCCCCACCGACGTGCGCGTCTATCGTCCCGCGATGGACAGCGGCGCCCCCATCGAGGGGATCGAGCAGTGGAACGAGCTGTCCGCTTGGGCGGAGGGGCTGCCCGACGAGCTGATCGCGCGCAACGATTTGACCGCCTACGGCGCGCGCGAGCTGTTCGGGCTGGACTACACCTACGGCGGCGAGCACGTCGAGCTGGGCTGCCGCTTCCCCGGCGAGCCGATGGACCTTGTCATCCTCTCCCTCTCGCAGCCGGCGAAGCAGGGCGAGGGCGGCGTCTGGTGCGTCGAGCGCGTGCGCTTTGTCTACAGCCAGTATGACTGGACCGACACGCATCTCGTCTTCCCCGCCGCGCTCGGCTACGACATGACCGCCGCGGACTATTACGCCCAGCTTCAGGCGGCGTGCGACGCGGGGGAGCATCCGGAGCTGCTGACGCCGGAGGGCGCCGCGCTGGCGTATGCCCGGCGCGACGCGTGGCTGTTCGGAGAGGACGTTTCGGCGTCCGATTTCGAGGTGCTCCGCTCGCTTGGCTGAGCGAGGCTGATAAAACGCGAAACGAAGGCGCTTGCGCGCCTTCGTTTTTTGTATTGTTTGCGCCTTGCGTTTTCGCCGCGCTTCCCGCATAATAAAAAAGGCGTTTGTCGAACCGTGTTGTTTGTATTTGCCGCCTCCCCGGACGGGAGCGGCGTCAAAAAAATAAAAACGGGAGGATCATTCATGCAGCAGTTGATTGACCGCATCCGCGCGGAGGGCAAGGTTCTGCCCGGCGACATCATCAAGGTGGACGGCTTTTTGAACCACCGTGTGGACACGAAGCTTCTCTCCGCCCTTGCGGACGAATTCGCCAAGTATTTTCCCATCGACCGCCTGACCATGGTGCTCACGGCGGAGGCAAGCGGCATTGCGCTGGCTACGATCTGCGCCCAGAAATACGGTGTTCCCCTGCTGTTCGCCAAGAAGGCGAAAAGCGACAACATCGAGGGCGGTCTGTACCAGAGCGATGTCTTTTCTTATACCTACAAAAAGAAGGTCACCTATATCATCTCGCAGGAGTGGCTGCACGCGGACGACCACGTCCTCATCATTGACGACTTCATGGCGAAGGGCAACGCCATGCAGGGCCTGGTGGATCTGGTCAACGCCGCGGGCGCGACGCTGGAGGGCATCGGCATCGCCGTGGAGAAGGGCTTCCAGCAGGGCGGCGACCGCTTCCGCAATCTCGGCGTGCCGTACAAGGCGCTGGCGGTCATCGACCGCGTCGAGGGCAGCGAGCTGTTCTTCCGCGAGGACTGAGCCATGAAAAAGGTCCTTGTCCTCGATTTCGGCGGGCAGTACAATCTGCTCGTCGCGCGGCGCGTGCGCGAGTGCGGCGTCTACTGTGAGATCAGGCCCTACCGCATGACGCCGGACGAGATCCGCGCGTTCGACCCCGCCGCCATCATCTTCACCGGCGGCCCCGCCACCGTGTTCGAGCCGGGCGCGCCGCGCCTCGACCCCGCCGTGTTCGCGCTGGGGCTGCCGATCCTCGGCATCTGCTACGGGCAGCAGCTGATGATCCATCAGCTCGGCGGCGCCTGCCGGCGGGCGGAGAAGCGCGAGTACGGCAAGGTGGAGCTGACGCACGACGGCGAGAGCGAGCTGTTTCACGGCGTGGAAAAAACGAGCGTCTGCTGGATGAGCCACGGCGTCGAGGTCGAGCGCCTGTCCCCCGGCTTCCGCGTCACGGCGACGACGGCGGGCTGCGCCTTCGCCGCCATTGAGGATGCGTCGCGCAAGCTCTACGGCGTGCAGTTTCATCCCGAGGTGCTGCACACCGTCCACGGCACGGAGATCATCCGCAACTTCCTCTTCCGCATCTGCGGCCTCAGCCCCGAGTGGTCGATGGCGTCCTACGTCGGCGAGGCAGTGGCGGAGTGCCGCGCGAAAATCGGCGGCGGGCGCGTGCTGCTGGCGCTCTCCGGCGGCGTGGACAGCGCCGTCGCCGCGGCGCTGCTACATCGCGCCGTGGGGAAGCAGCTCACCTGCATCTTCGTCGACCACGGCCTTTTGCGCAAGAACGAGGGCGACGAGGTCGAATCCGCCATGCGCGGCGCGCTGGGCATGGACATCGTCCGCGTCGACGCGTCGGAGCGCTTCCTCTCCCGCCTTGCGGGCGTGACGGAGCCGGAGCGCAAGCGCAAGATCATCGGCGAGGAGTTCATCCGCGTGTTTGAGGCGGAGGCAAAGAAGCTCGGCACGGTGGACTTTCTCGCGCAGGGCACGATCTACCCCGACGTGGTGGAATCCGGCGCGGGCGGCGAGAGCGTCGTCATCAAGAGCCACCACAACGTCGGCGGGCTGCCGGAGCACGTCGATTTCAAGGAGATCATCGAGCCGCTGCGCCGCCTGTTCAAGGACGAGGTGCGCGCCCTCGGCGTGGAGCTGGGCCTGCCGGAGACGCTGGTCTGGCGCCAGCCCTTTCCCGGCCCGGGCCTTGCGATCCGCGTGATCGGCGAGGTCACGCGCGAGAAGCTGGCGCTGCTGCGCGACGCGGACGCGATCTTCCGCGAGGAGGTGGCGCGCGCGGGGCTGGAGCGGAGCGTGAACCAGTATTTCGCCGTGCTGACGGATCTTCGCAGCGTCGGCGTGATGGGCGACGAGCGCACCTACGACTATACGGTGGCGCTGCGCGCCGTGGAGACACAGGATTTCATGACCGCGGACTGGTCGCGCCTGCCCTACGACCTGCTGGACACGGTGTCGCGCCGCATCGTCGGCGAGGTGCGGCACGTCAACCGCGTCTGCTACGACGTCACAAGCAAGCCCCCCGCCACGGTGGAGTGGGAATGACGCTCGAAACGGCGAAAACCCGCATGAATACAGGCTTTTTTGCCCGTCCATACTGCTCTTGATACTGGATTGATACTATTTGTGTCC
>CACZCL010000162.1 GCA_902779695.1 Oscillospiraceae bacterium
GACGTGCGGACGCTGACGCAGTCGCTGAGCGGCTATTTCGAGGAGCAGAGTATGCACAACTACTCCTCCGGCTACCACAGCGCCAGCTACACCGTCCGCGTGCCGGCGGAGCGGTTCGACGACTTCCTGCTCCAGATCGGCGAGCTGTGCCACGTCACCTACCAGTCCCAGAGCGCCGAGGACGTGAGCGAGTCCTATTATGATATGGAGTCCCGTCTGGAAACGGCGCGCATCAAGCTCGACCGTTTGCAGGAGCTGCTCTCCCGCGCGGAGCTGATGGAGGACATCATCACGCTGGAGAGCGCGATCAGCGAGACGGAGTACCAGATCGAGCGGCTCAGCGGCGAGCTGCGGCACTATGACGCGCTGATCGGCTATTCGACGATCTACGTTACGCTGCAGGAGGTCTACCGCGTCACCGAGACGGACACCGCGCCGTTGACCTTTGCCCAGCGCGTCGGCACGGCGTTCCGCGACGGCCTGCGCGATTTCGGCGACGCGCTGGAGGATCTGGCGGAATGGCTCGCCTACAGCTGGCTGACGCTGCTGGCGCTGGCGCTGATCCTCTTCGGCGCGGCGAAGCTGATCCGGCGCGCCGTGCGCGGCGGCGGGAGCAAGCGGAGCCTGCTGCGCAGAAAGAAAAACGCTCCGGCGGAGCAGCCGGAGGAGAAGAACGAATAAAACGGAGGAACGCTTATGGAGATCATCTGGCTCGGACATGCCTGCTTCGCCGTGGAGAGCGCGGGCTATCGCGTCGTGCTCGACCCCTATCTGATGGACACCTACCCGCCGCTGCACACCCACGCGGACGCGGTGTTCTGCTCCCATGGGCACGCAGACCACAACAACGCCGCGGCGGTGGAGCTGTCAACCGGAAAGAAAAGCCCGTTTACGGTTGAGACGGTAAAGACCTTCCACGACGACAAGCACGGAGCGCTGCGCGGCGAAAACACGATGCACGTTCTGCGCGCCGAGGGGCTGACCGTCGTCCACTGCGGCGATCTGGGCCACTTCCCGACGGAGGCGCAGCTTGCCGCGATCCGGGGCGCCGACGCGCTGCTGATCCCCGTGGGCGGATACTACACCATCGACGCCGCGACGGCGAAGCGCGTCGCGGACGCGGCGGAGGCGCGCGTCGTTGTGCCGATGCACTATCGCCACGGCGAGTACGGCCTGCGGCCCGTCGGCACGGTGGAGGAGTTTTTGGCGCTGTATCCCAACGAGCGTATCCGCTATCTGACGGGCAACGCCTTCACACTGACCGCCGACGCGCCGGAGGGCGTCGTGGTGCCGATCTTCCGCGCGGCGTAACGGGAAAATCGAATCAACGCAAAAAAGGCGGCTGCGGGAAAACACCGTGTTTTCCCGCAGCCGTTTTGTGCGCGGCGCGCTCTCTCCGGCGTGCCGGCGCGTTCATTCCCCGCGCTCCAGCGCGAGCAGCCGCGCCTTTTTTTCGAGCCCGCCCGCATAGCCGGTCAAAGCGCCGTTTGCGCCGACCACGCGGTGGCAGGGAATGAGCAGCGAGATCGGATTGCGCGCGACCGCGGCGCCGACCGCCTGCGCGGACAGGCTGCGCCGCCCGTGCCGGCGCGCGAGCGTTTCTGCGATCCGCCCGTAAGTGGTCGTCTGCCCGTAGGGGATCGTCAGCAGGACGTCCCAGACCTCCCTTTGAAACGCGGTGCCCTTCGGGCGAAGCGGCGGCGTAAAATCCGGCGCTTCGCCGTCAAAATAGGCGGCGAGCCAGCGCTCCGTCCGCGCAAAGACGGGCAGCCGCCTTTCCTCATGCGGCGCGGAAAGCGTGGCGGCAAAGTATTTCTGACCGTCGAACCACAATCCGGTCAGCGCCTCGCCGTCCCCGGCGAGGGTGATGCCGCCGAGCGGGGAAGCGCAGTGCTGCGTATACTCCATGTCGAAGCCTCCTCGTATGCTCAGGAAAGCAGGATGCTGACGGCGCAGAAGGCGAGCGCGAGCGCCATCACGAGGTTGACGGGCTTTCGGTAGTTTTTGAAAAAGCGCTGCAGCGAGGCGCCGCCGAACAGCCAGAGCAGATTGGCGACCGGCCCGGTAAACGGCAGCAGCACCGCGATCTTCAAAACGTCCCAATAGCTTTTCGCGTAGGGGAGCGCGTAGGTCGTCAGCGCGGTCATGCAGAAAATGATGATCTTCGCGTTGGTCAGCTGCACGAAAAGGCCGGTGAGAAAGCCGCAATGCGCGGGCGCGTCGGCCTCTCCCGCCTGCTCGCTGCGCAGGATGTGCCAGGCGAGATAGAGGATATAGGCGGCGCCGATCCACGTCAGCACGCGAAGATAGCGGTTCAGCACGGCGCCGAGGAACCAGACCGCGAAGGAGGAAAACAGCGCGACTACGGCAAAGCCGATGAAGATGCCGCGCCACTGGCGCAGAGCCCGCCGCCTGCCGTACCGCATCGCGGCGGCAAAGGAACAGAGGTTGGCAGGCCCCGGCGTGACCGCCGAGACGGCGCAGTAGAGGATAAACGCGGGGATCATGGAATTTGGCATGTCGGCCGCCCCTTTCGCATTTCGCTTTGCTGAGTGCATCATAGCACCAAAAAAGCACATTGTAAAACTGTTTCTATTGATATATAATACAGTCAAAAGCTGTATTTGGAGGAGCGGCATGAATTTCGCGTCTATGGAGTATTTCACGGTGCTGGCGCAGGAGCGCAGCTTTACGCGCGCGGCGGAGCGCCTGCACATCACGCAGCAGTCGCTCAGCTCGCACGTCGCGGGCATGGAACGGGAGCTGGGCTGCCGCCTGCTCGTGCGTCACATCCCGCTGGAGCTCACCTACGCCGGGGAGGTGCTGCTGCGCTACGCCGCGGAATTCCAGGAGGCGCACGGCGATATGCGGCGCGAGTTCTGCGACATTTCGCAGAATCAAAGGGGCGTTCTGCGCGTCGGCGTGGCGGCGGCGCGGGGACGCGCGCTGCTGCCGGGAACGATCGCCCTGTTTCAGCGGGACTTTCCGAATATCACTCTTGCGCTGACCGAGGGGTCGAACGACGCGCTGCGCCAAAAGCTGGCGGAGGGCTCCGTCGATCTCGCCGTCGCGGATTTTCCCGACGCCCTGCCGGACGTTTCGCTGCGGGATTTTTACCGCGAAGCGGTGGTGCTGCTGATCGAGCCGGCGCTTTTTGCCGCGGTTTACGGCGAGAGGGCGCAGGCCTGCCGGCAGGCG
>CACZCL010000163.1 GCA_902779695.1 Oscillospiraceae bacterium
GTAGAAATCCGCGGCGCGCGGGGCGTAGAAAAATGCGGGAGTCCAGTAAAATCAAGGGCTGGCGGGCATCGGCGGAAACAAAACCAATTCGATTTCCAGTCGTGCTCGTTATGACCACTTCGATACCACTGCATACCGTCGCGCTCAGCAAGCAACGATTATTATACGCGATGCGTTCCGGGAAGTCAAGCCTTAATTTCCGCCCGTCCCCGGCCTCCGCCCGCCGGCTCGCGCCGGTTTTTGTGAAATACTGTTTATGAAAGAAAAACATATCTGGACTTTTTTGTGCAAGTCTGCTATACTATGCTTTGCAGGAAAAGTGAGGTGAGAATATGCTGCAAGAAACCGCAAAGGCCGCGTGGGAACACGGCAGGCAATTCCTGATGCAGGGCAAGGTCGCGGACTATATCCCCGAGCTCGGCAAGGCGAATCCCGTCTACTTCGGTCTTTGCATCAAAACGCCCGACGGGCAGAGCGTTGAATACGGCGACGTGGAGCAGCGCTTCACGATGCAGAGCATCTGCAAGGTCGTCTCGCTGGCGACGGCGCTCCAGCACAAGGGCTTTGACGAGGTGTTCGCCCATGTGATGATGGAGCCGTCCGGCGACGCGTTCAACTCCATCCTCAAGCTCGACACCGCCAGCAACCGCCCCTTCAACCCGATGATCAACGCCGGCGCAATCGAGATCGTCAATCTGCTCGCGCCCGATTTCTCGTTCGAGGAGCTGCTGGACTTCACGCGCGCGATCTGCATGGACGACGGGATCGTGCTGGACGAGGCGGTCTACCACTCCGAGTTCGACACCGGCGACCGCAACCGCGCCATCGGGTATCTGCTCAAGAGCAAGGACGTGCTGGAGGGGGACGTGCTCAAAACCGTCGACCTCTATTTCAAGCTCTGCTCGCTGAGCGTCACGGCGCGCTCGCTGGCGGGGCTGGGGCTGATCCTTGCCAACGGCGGCGTCGACCCGCAAAACGGCATCCGCCTGCTGAGCCCGCAGACCGTGCGCACCGTCAAGACGCTGATGCTCACCTGCGGAATGTACGACCGCTCGGGCGAGTTTGCCGTGCGCGTGGGGCTTCCGTGCAAGAGCGGCGTCGGCGGAGGCATCATGGCGTGCGTCGAAAACCGCATGGGCATCGGCACCTACGGCCCCTCCCTCGACGAGAAGGGCAACAGCATCGGCGGCGGCAACGCGCTGGAATACCTCTCCCGCGCGATGCATCTGCACATCTTCGACTCGGAAGCGACCTGATCCTCCCGCTTTCGCGCGCGGGAACCGCGTTCTTCCCCAAAAAATGAAAGAAAGAGGCGTGTGTATTTTATGGCGATCTGGAATTTCCTGCTCTATCTGACGGGCTGGCCCCTGGCGCTGCTGCTGTTCTGCGGCGGCCTCTACTTCACGATCCGCACCAGGTTCCCCCAGTTCAAGCTCTTCGGCGAGTCCATCCGCGTCGTGAGTGAAAAGCCCGCGACCGAGGGCGCGATCTCGTCCTTCGGCGCGCTGATGATCTCCACGGCGTCCCGCGTCGGCACCGGCAACATCATCGGCGTGTCCACGGCGATCTGCGTGGGCGGCCCCGGCGCAGTGTTCTGGATGTGGGTCACGGCGATCCTCGGCGGCGCGTCCGCGTACGTCGAGTCCACGCTGGCGCAGGTCTATAAGAAGAAAGACCCCGAGGGCGGCAGCTACGGCGGCCCCGCGTACTACATCGAGGCGGCGCTGCACAACCGCCCGCTCGCGATCGTGTTCGTCGTGGCGCTGATCATCACCTACGCCGTCGGCTACAACATGCTCGCCGCCTACAACCTCCAGAGCGCGTTCTCCGGCTTCGGCTTCTATCAGAAGGACCCGAAGATGGTCGCGGGCGTCATCGGCGCGATCATCGCGGCGGTGTTCCTGTACACGATGCTCGGCGGCGGCAAGCGCCTCGTCAAGGTCACGGGCACGCTGGTGCCGATCATGGGCGTTCTGTACGTGCTCATGGCGCTCATCGCGCTGGTGCTCAACATCAAGAACATCCCCGCGATGTTCGGCATGATCTTCTCCGACGCGTTCAACTTCAGCGCCATCTTCGGCGGCTTCATGGGCTCCTGCCTGATGATGGGCTTCAAGCGCGGCCTGTATTCCAATGAGGCCGGTATCGGCTCCGCGCCGAACGCCGCCGCCGCCGCGGACGTGTCCCACCCCGCGAAGCAGGGCCTCGTGCAGATGCTCTCCGTGTTCATCGACACGCTGCTGCTGTGCACCGCCACCGCGTTCATGACCCTCTGCTCCGGCGTGACGCCCAGCGCCGACATCGCCGGCGCCGGCTTCGTGCAGGCGGCGCTTTCCAAGACTTTCGGCGCGGCGGGCCCGATCTTCATCGCGGTCGCGATGGTGCTCTTCGCGTTCACGACCCTGCTCGGCAACTTCTACTACGTCGAAAACGGCTTTGCCTACATTATGAAGAAGACTCCCAGCAAGGGTTTCACCACCGCCGCCCGCGTGATCGGCGCGGTGCTGATCTTCCTCGGCGCGATCGTGTCCTTCGGCTTTGCGTGGGACCTCGCGGACGTTTGCCAGTGCATCCTCGCGGGTCTGAACATCCCGGTGTGCATGGTGCTCGGCGGCGTCGCCTACAAGGCGCTCGACGACTACGTCGCCCAGAAGAAGGCGGGCAAGAACCCGACCTTCAAGGCGAAGGACGCGGGCGTCACGGTGCCGACGGACTTCTGGAACTGAACCCACGGCGAAAACGGACGGAGAGCGCGTCGCTTTCCGTCCGTTTTTTCACGGCGTCCGGCGGGAGCGGGCGGCACGGTTGCGCCGCCCGCTCCCTGCTGTGATACAGGTCGCGTCATTCGCTTCCCGCGCCGGCGGAGAACGCCGTCTTCGCCGCGCGCTCGGCGCAGTCCATAAACGCGCTGATCACGCTCCACTGGTACGACCGCGCCTGCCAGCCGAAGCGGATCGGATATTCCGCGTCCGCGCCGAGGCGGAACGTCAGCAGCGGCTCCGCGCGTGCCGCCGGCGCCGTGCGCGCGAGATTTTCCGGGCAGAAGCACGCGCCGATCCCCTGCGCGCACAGCGCCAGCAGCATCCCGACGTTGTGCGAGACCGCGCGGATCTTCGGCCGCTCGACTCCCGCGCGCCGCAGGACGGCGCGGCCGGCGCGCCCGTCGACGTCCTCCTCGCCTCCCA
>CACZCL010000164.1 GCA_902779695.1 Oscillospiraceae bacterium
GTTTTGCGCCAAAGGCGCAAAACACGTCTCATGCGAAATTTAACGCCGCTGCGCGGCTATAAAACGATTTTCAATCGTTTTAATAAATTTCAGTATAAAAACAGAAGGATGCGATACCATGAAATTCAACAAGACGCTTCGCGCCGTCCTCTCGGCGGCCCTTTCGCTTTCCGTGCTCGCCTCCGCGGCGCTCGCCGCGCCGCCAGACAAGCCGGGCGGCGGGAACTCGGGCGGCGCCTCGGTCACTTACGACGGCGCGACGACCATCACCGAATCCACCACGCAGACCGGCCAGATCTATACGAGCACGACCGCCAATCAGAACGCGCTGCTCGCGACGGGCGGCACGTCCGCGATCACGAACCCCACCGTCACCAAGAGCGGCAGCCCGAGCGGACGCAGCGACGACTATGACTTCTACGGCACCAACGCCGCCGTGCTCGCAACGAACGGCGCGACGCTCAACATCACCGGCGGCAGCGTGACGACCGACGGATCCTACGCGAACGCCGTCTACGCCTACGGCACGGGTACGATCAACATCTCGGGCGCCACGGTCAGGACCTCCTCCAACAACTCCGGCGGCGTCATGGTCACGGGCGGCGGCACGCTGAACGCGAACGATCTGACGGTCACGACCTCGGGCAACTCGGCGGCGGCGATCCGCTCCGACCGAGGCGGCGGCACGCTGAACGTCACGGGCGGCAAGTACACGACCTCCGGCACCGGCTCGCCGGTCATCTACTCCACCGCCGACATCACGGTCACGGGCGCGGAGCTGACGGCGACCGCCTCCGAGGGCGTCGTGGTCGAGGGCGGCAACTCCGTCACGCTCACGGGCACGAC
Source organism: Oscillospiraceae bacterium (assembly GCA_902779695.1). Lineage (GTDB taxonomy): Bacteria > Bacillota > Clostridia > Oscillospirales > Oscillospiraceae > Hominicoprocola. The sequence continues at coordinate 847 of CACZCL010000164.1, forward strand.
GATGACCGCGGACAACACCAAGACCAACGGCAAGTCCACGACCTACAAGGGCGTTTTCCTCTATCAGTCCATGTCCGGCGACGCCTCAAACGGCGGCGGCAGCTTCACCGCGACGGACAGCACGGTCGTGAACAATAACGGCGACGTGTTCTTTGTCACCAACAACGCCGCGTCGATCACGCTCCAAAACAGCACCATCGTCAACAACGACGCCTCGGGCGCGCTCCTGCGCGCGCAGGCGGGCGCGTGGGGCACGAGCGGCTCCAACGGCGGTCACGTCACGCTGACGCTCGACAACCAGACGGTCAGCGGCGATATCTATATCGACGATATCTCCACGCTGACGCTGGTGCTCAAGAACGACTCCCACTTCACCGGAACCATCAACGGCGGCAACACCGCCAAGAGCATCGTCGTGGAGCTTTCCGCCGACAGCACGATCGCCCTGACCGGCGACAGCTATGTCTACAGCCTTGACAACGCGGGCAGCGGCAACGTCGTCACGAACGGTTATGCCCTGACCACGGGCGCGGGTCAGGGCAGCGGCGCGGCCGTGAACGCCGGCAGCGAGTCCGGCAGCGGTCAGCAGCCTCCCGCCATGCCGGACGGCGAGGGCGGTATGCCCGGCAACGGTCAGCAGCCTCCCGATAAGCCGGACGGCGAGAGCGGTATGCCCGGCAACGGCCAGCAGCCTCCCGATAAGCCGGACGGCGAGGGCGGTATGCCCGGCGACGGTCAGCAGCCTCCCGCCATGCCGGACGGCGAGGGCGGTATGCCCGGCGACGGCCAGCAGCCTCCCGATAAGCCGGACGGCGAGGGCGGTATGCCCGGCGACAACACCCAGCCCAGCGTGGTGCTGTCCCCGCAGAAGCTCACGGTCAACGGCGCGGAGCAAAAGTGCGAGGCGTACAACATCGGCGGAACCAACTTCTTCAAGCTCCGCGACCTTGCCGTGCTGCTGAGCGGAACCGGCTCACAGTTCAACGTCACTTATGACGCCGCGCGCAACACGGTGGTCATCACGACGGGCGAGGCCTACGACGGCGCGCTCGGCACGGACTTCTGATATCCAGAAAATGTACAACGACGTCCGCGACCACGGGCGCATCCCCAAAGGCCCGAACGACAAGCGGGACAAGTCGCTCAGCGCGTCCTACATCAGAAGCCTGCACCGGATGTTCCATATGTGCCTCGACCGCGCGGTCAAGGAGCGCCTCATCATCCGCAATCCCGCCGACGACGTGGTGCTGCCGAAGGTGGAGAAAAAGGAGATCATGATCCTCAAGCCGGAGCACATAAAGGATTATCTCGCGGAGGCCGACCGGCGAGGCGTGCTGCCGATCTTCTTCCTCGAACTCTGTTCGGGGCTGCGGAAGGGCGAACTGGTGGCGTTGCTGTGGAGCGATCTGGACGTGGAGCGCAGGACGATCTCCGTCTCCAAGCAGGCAGTCCGCGTGAAGGGAGGCGGCGTCAAGGTCACGACGCCCAAGACGGCGACCTCGATCCGCGTGGAGTCCATCCCGCAGAAGGCGGTCGACCTGCTCGTCGCGGAGCATGAAAAGCACCCCGACAACCCGTATCTGTTCCCCTCGCCGGTAACGGGGGATATGTACTATCCCGACGCCATCGCCGCGATCCACACGAAGATTCTCAAGACGCTGGGGCTGGAGCACACCCGCTTCCACGCGCTCCGGCATACGTTCGCGTCGGTGGCGCTCCAGAACGGCGTGGACATCCGCACGGTCAGTGGGATGCTCGGGCACGCCGATCCCGGCTTCACGCTGCGCACCTACACGCACACGATGAACTCGCTGCAGGTGCAGGCGGCGGAAACGATGGGCGCGGTCATGTCGCAGAACCTGTAAAAGCGGCAAAGAGAAAGCGCCGTCCGGACGGGAACTTCCTGCCTCGTCCAGACGGTGCTTTTCGCGACTTTCACGTTGTGGGTCAGCGTGTGAGTCGCGCAAAACCGAAACTACGATTTATAACTATTCGAAAAGAAAAGCACCGGATTTCTTGCGAAATCCGGCGTTTTTGGAGCTGCTGGGCAGATTCGAACTGCCGACCCCATCCTTACCAACCGCTTTGAGAGTGAAAAATACACCATTTTATGTGATTTTCAATACTTTTACGTCCAAAACGATATGCTCTTTGACGCTCATAAATCCACCGTGTCCGTGCGCTGATTTCGCGGGGTGGGTCGGCGCGTG
>CACZCL010000165.1 GCA_902779695.1 Oscillospiraceae bacterium
CGTAATCGCCGCGCAGCTGCCCCGGCTCGATGGCGCGCCAGAAGGGGTCCTCCTGTGAGCCGTGCACCGCGAGGATGCGCTTTCCCTCCAGCTCCAGCTCGAGGCAGCCCTCCTGCGTCAGCTCGCTTTCCAGATAGCGCCGGCTTTCCCCGGACAGCTGCGCCGCCGTGTGCCGCGCGCTCTCCACGCCGCGCCGGCTGGAAAAATGCGTATAGTCCTCCGTGAGAATCGCGCGCTCGTGGTTGCCCCACAGATTGCACAGGACCCTCCCGCGCCAGTTTTCTCTTATGTACGCCACGACCTCGTTGGACTGCATCCCGTAGTCGATCAGGTCGCCCAGCAGAAAAATGCCCGCGACGCCGCGGCGCTCCAGATCCCGCGCGACGCTTTCAAGGGCGTACAAATTGCCGTGGAGGTCCGAAAGGACCGCGTATACGCTTCCCCGCGTCATTCGCGCAGTCCCAGCTGCCGCTCCAGCCGGTCAACGATCGCGCCCGGCGCCTCCTGTCCGTCGTTTTCGACGATAAAATCCGGCGTTTTCGGCTCGTCCCACGGCAGATCGACGCCGACGACCTCCGGCACGTTGCCGCTGTAAAGCCCCTTCTGGTCGCGCTTATAGAGCGTTTCCATTTTGACCTTGACGTAGATCTCCTTATAGTTTTCAATGTTGGCGCGGTTCCACGCGCGCACCTCGTCGTACATCGAGATCGCGCAGTACACCACGTCGATGCCCTGGTCGGAGAGCATCCGGCAAAGGCGGATGTCATAGCCCGCGGATTTCTTGCGCTCAGCGGTGGAATAGCCGAAGTCCGAGCCGTAGACCTCGCGCACCTGGTCGCCGTCAAGCAGCACAACGTCGTTCCTGCGCGATTTGAGCCGGCGATAGAACTCGCCGCCGAGCGTGGTCTTGCCCGCGCCGGAAAGCCCGGTGAAGAAGTAAACGGTACCTTTTTTCATCCCTGTTTCCCTCCTAGTGATACAGCGGCCGGTCGAGCAGGTCGGGGTCGGGCTCGAGCAGCGGGATCATTTGCAGCGGCTGGCCGCGCTTGTTGACGAAGTACAGGTCGCGAAGCAGAAATTCCGCGATATCCGCGCAGGAGTCGTCGTTGCCCTTCAGGTAATCGTCGATCGCCTTCTCGACGCCCTCGCGCACGAGCCGCTCCTTTTCCTCGTCCGGGAGCCCCTTCTCCGCCAACTGCGCGGCGCGGCTTTTTCGCACGATCTCGTCAAAATAGACACGGCCCGTTTCCCGCTGCCAGTGCCTCATCACGTCAAAGTTCGCGATCCAGCCCTTTGCCACGTCGAGATCGACGCTCTCGCCCTCGTAATTCTGGAAGCCGTAGCCATAGAACTCGTAGGCGTCGCGCAGGAAAAACTCGCAGTAACGCCGCTCCGCGTCGCTCGCCCACTCGTCGTAGGTCGCGTAGACCGTGCGCGGGTCGAAGCCCACGGCGTTGCCCGCTTCGGTCTGCACGTCGTGTACGCCGTCCTTCGAGCAGTAGGTCATGCTCTCGGCATAGGGGATATCCAAAAACGCGGCGAGGCGGGTAAAGGTCGCCCTCGGGTTGAGCTTGCCGTCCTCGAAGCGGACGATGACGCAGTCCTTGAGCAGGCGGTTTTCCGGGTCGCGCATGAAGCTGCGGTTCAAAACGCGTTGGGAGAGTATATCCTGCATGATGCCCGGAGAGCCGTCCGACGTGATGGGCAGGCCTTTTTGGAACTTGCCGATGACCCAGCGGATCGTCGCGGCGTGGGCTGTAGTGAAGCGGCGCAGCGGCGTGAAGGTCTTGACGTATTTGAAGCCCTTGAAGATCGGCGAAGCGTAGATCTGATCCGCCTCCTCGGACAGCAGCACCGTCCGGCTTGTCCCGCCCGTGCCCCGGCTTTCCAGATTGTAAATGATATTGGAGAAATGCGGCTGGAAAAAGAGCGCCGGAACGATCCGCTCGCGCGGGTCGACCTGTCGGTATGTGTCCCGCAGATACAGGGCGACGAAGGTGTCCTTGACCGTGACGTCCCGCTTGATGCTGAACAGATCCATCACGAGGAAGTCGCTCTCCCACCGGGAAAAAATATCCCGCGCCTCTTCCGCGTTGTCCGCGGACTTGATCGACTCGATCAGTTCGTTTGCCACCTGCAAAACATTATCGTACATAATGGAGGATTTGCACAGGAGGTTGGGGTGCGCGTCGAAGACCTCGTTGAAGAAGTCGCCGCCGTTGTCGCTGGAGAGCTGCGTGTGCCAGATCAGCTTGTTGACCTCGCGGATATGGATGGGCTCGGCGGTATATCGGCTGTAGTCGATCCCGAAGCGCGCCTTGAAGTCGATGGGGTACTGCGCGAGCTCGTCCCCGATCAGAAAAACCGCCTTCTCGCTCTCCGCGAGCGGCTTCATCGTCAGCACCTGCAGCCAGGAGCAGAACTCCCCCCAGTCGGCGTAGTGCAGGTAGAGATGGTTCTCGCGCGCGACCCATTCGCTCTTTCGGACGTTGTCGTTCAGATATTCCAGCTCGTACTGGCTGTAAACGTCGCTCGCCAGAACGGGCTTTTCCAAATCACGGAAAAAGTTCCGGCTGACGACGGGTTCCCTCACGTTCACAAAGCCCCGGAACGCTCCCGTGCGCGAATCGAACGGCACGTAGCCGTTGTGGTCGTCGAAGGGGAAGAAGGAAACGGGCAGGTCCTCGAAGGGAAGAAAATCCTTCCGGAACAGGTACGGGTACTTGGAGAGCAGCTTGCAGTTGCGCTCGTAGCGCGTCTTGAGCAGCTTGACGTTCGGCTCGTAAAACGCCTTGACCATCAGCGGCAGGATCTCGCTTTGGAAAAAGCCCGCGTTATAGAGCTGAACGAATACGGTATAGGCGATCTTGTACTTGCCGCCGTTTTGCAGCGTGTACGCCGCCGCCTCCAGCAGCTCGGCGGGCTCGCCGTC
>CACZCL010000166.1:0-5860 GCA_902779695.1 Oscillospiraceae bacterium
TTTCCCCCGCGTACTGGAGATAAGGGGTGCGCACGCCGCCCACGGTGACGAAGTGGTCGCCGGAGACAAGGTCGTCGTTCCACTCCTTGAATTTGTCCAGCCCGACGCGGAAGTCCGAAACGTGCGGAATCGTTTCCTCGTTGTACTTGCTGATACCGCCTTTATTGCCAGCATTGCCGTCGTTGGCGTCGGCGTTGAGGAAATAGCGGTCGCCGTCGTCCGCGTTCTGATAGAGCATGATGCGGGAGTATTTCGCGTTGGCGTCGGCGCAGTTGGCGTCCGTGCCGATGGTCTGTATGTCGTCGATCCAGTCCCACTCCACGAGGTTGATCGAGCCGCTGTTCGGCGTGACCACCGCGGCGCGCGCCTTGGGCGCAAACGCGCCGAACGGCACGAGCATCGCCGCCGCGAGCAGCAGCGACGCCGCCCTGCGGGCAGAACCTCCGAGCTTTTTGCGCTTCATCATATCGCGTCACTCCTTTTTCTGTTCCGCGCCGGTTTTTCTCTCCCAAGGCGTAAGCCGCGCGGCTTGCGCCCTCGGAGCGGGGCGGGAGACGGCGTCTCCCGCCCGCGGCATACGCGCGTTTACCTGGTGCTGGTGATGATGGTGCTGCCCGCCTGCTGGTTGACCCAGTTGATCATAATGGGCATAAGCAGGTTCAGCGCGAGGATGAGCACGAAGATCAGCACGAAGCCGATGATCGCGTTCTTGAGCGCGCCCTTCGCCTTCTCGCGATCCTGCGGCTCCTCCGCCTTGGCAAACTTGACGCCGAGGACGACGCAGTAGAGCGCGCCCGCCGCGCCCACGATGGCGAGCAGCGGCCCCATGAGCTGGTTGAGCAAGGATACGATCGGCGCTACGACAGAGTTAAACATTTCTTTTTTCCTCCCAATTTAAGTGAATTTTCTGCTTTTTTATATGTCCGCCGCGTTCGCGGCGATCCATTACCTTGTTGGGGCGTTCGGCGCGCTTATCGCCCGCCGCGCGCCTTTTCCGGTTCGGCTTTTTCCCGCGCGTCCCGCACGCGCTCTCTCCCGGCGCGCTCGCGCCGCGGCCTCTCCAGCTCGGTGAGAAGATCCTCCATCAGCCCTTCGGCGTCCCGCTTTTCGAGAAGCCCGCCCAGCTTTTCCTCCTTCGCGAGCGAGCGGCGAAAGGCGTCGGAGTTCTCGATCCGCCGCGCCCAGCCGTCAATCTTCTCCGTATCCGGCTTCGCGGCGGGAGCCTGCTCCCGCGGCTCCTGCATCCAACAGCACTCGGCGGCGATGATCTGCGAGAGGGTACGCGGCTCGGCGCTTTGCTCAAGCTCCTCCCACAGGCTGTCGATGTAGGTTTGATAGCCCCCGGCTTCTTCGGGTCTCGGCACGGTTTTTCACCTCGTTTTCCGCTGCTCCGCGCTATCGCGCGGGGTCGTTTGATACTCTTTCCGGCGCGGCGGGAGCCTCTTCGCCGCGCTGCGTTTCCCGCGCGCGGAGCTGCTCCGCCCGCTTCGGGTACTGCCCCAGCGCGATGCCGTCGGCGCGCAGCGCGTTGAGATAAAGGTTTTCTTTTCTCTCGCGCCTCATCACATACTTAAAATCAGGGTCCGCCAGCACGCGCTCCGTTTCCTCGCCGAGCGCCCTTCCGTCGAGCTCGCGGTTCAAATCGCGCCGCACGACGTTGAGCATTTTCCCGTCCGGCGCGCGAGCCCGGCCTTCCCAGCTCGACAGCCTGTGCGCCGCCACAAGCGTCGCGTAGTCTCGCGGCTGCGCCATGCGCGCCTGCACCTTGATCTGCACGTCGCGTATCACATCGATCGCCGCGCGGCTGGGCGCCTTCGCCCGTGACAGCGCGCGGTCCCTGTCCTGCAGATCACGCACCAGCGCGTCCACGTTTCCGTTCGCCGCCAGCTCCTCGCCGCTGCTCTCCATCAGGGAGCGGAACGCCTCCGAGGTCTGGATGCCGTTTGAGATCTCGCCGATCGCCTGATGGTTGAGCTTCCCCGTAATGAAACCGACGTCCATCCCCCGCAGCAGCAGGCCGTTTGCCGCGACCGCGTTGGCGAGACAGCGAAACCGCTCCGCCTCGTCCGCGGTTTCCCTCGCGCGCGCCATCTGCGCTTCAATATACTTCCGATATTCCTCGATGCTCTTGCGCTCGATCCTGTTGCGATAGTCTGAAAATTGCCTCTCCGCCAGCGGTCTCACCTCCCGTCCGCCGCCTGCGCGTGATTGCCCGGGGCGTCTTATCCGTCAACCGCCGAGCTGTGGACCCTGCGGCTCGCCCGGCAGCTTCAGTCCGCTCTTAGGGTGCTGCTTGGCAAAATCCTCCGCGATCCCGCGAAGCTCCGGGTGTTTTTTCACATAGTCCCGGGTCTGCTGCTGACGGTCCTCCGGCATCTGCTTATCCGCGTACATACTGAGCTTCTTTTTGAAGTTATCCTCTCTATTCTTCTGCTCCTGCTTCTGCCGCTGTTCCCGCTGCTCCTTATCATACGCTTCCTGCTTCTGCCGCCGGTCAGCTTCCTGTTTCCGCTGTTCCTCCCGCTCGGCTCGCTGTTGCTCGCGCTGCTCCCGGTCCCGCTGCTCGCCCGGCATCGACCGATACAGCGAGTTGGCGGCGTAGTTTGGATCCTTCGCGATCTCCTGGCGAAGCGTCTCCGGATCCTGCCGGCCGTACCATGTTTTGAAATTTTCGTTCCCCAGCAGATTCTCCACCTGCGCGCCAAGGTCTCGGGGGACTATCTCGGTTTTCGCGCTGCCCTCCTCGTCGTTTACGATCATGTTGACCGCTATCAGGCGCGCCAGCTCGCGCTGCGTGAGCTGCCGCTCCGCCGCCGTTTTCCGCATCTCCTCAAGGTGCTCGCCCGCGGTCTTTTCCGGCATATACGCCTCGGGGGCGGTAACGCCTCTGTAGTCCGGATCGCGCTTCCTTCGCGCGACGTCCACGCCCTTGCAGTACGCCTCGAACTCCTCCGGCTCCATGATGGTTTGAAGGCCTTTCATAAAGCCGTCGAAGCGGTCGCGCCCGTATTGGTGGTTGCGCACCTTTTTCTTGCGGAGATCCAGGTACGTTGTGATGGCTTTCTTCGCGTCCTCCTTGCTCATCGTGCCCGCAGATATGCCTTGCATCGCCTCATACGCTCTGCCGTACTCCTCGGTGTTGCCGACGAACCAGCTCTTGAGCTTGCCGGTGAACGAGCTGCTCGTGCTCCTCTTGAGCCCCTCCGTGAGGCCGGTCAGGCGCGCCAGGGTTTCTCTGGACCGCTTCAGCCGCCCGCCGACCTTCTCCGCTATCTCGTCCGGCGCGAAGAGCTCGATACTGCCCCAAGTCGCTCCTTTTTCGGCGCCTTCCGCCTGTTTCCCCTTTTGGACCACATCGAGCATCTGCTTGCCGGTCAGGCCCTCGATTATGGCTTTAAAGCTGGAATCCTTTTTGATTTCCTCCGTCCTGCCCTCCAGCTTCTCCTGCAGCTCATCCTCTATATCGAACTGCGACTCGTCAAAGTTAACGCCCTTCTTCTCGTACTCGGTCTTGATCTCCTGCCACGCCAAAAGCTGCGCGAGGTTTTCCTCAAATTTTTTGCGCAGCGGGCTGATATCGCGCTCAGCGTTTCCGCTTTGCATCAGCTCGGCGGAGTTTGCGTTGCTGTAAAGGTTTTGCACAAGCTCCTTCCCTTTGTCGATAAATTCCGCCATAATAACGCTCCTCCCTTATTCCGCTTTTGATATTGTCCGCCAGCCGCCAGGGCGCGTTCCCCCGCGGCGGCGCCGCGTTCGTCCTTTGCTGGGTATACCATAACACACCGTGTCCATCAAAAATCACACAAACGTCCAACAATCGTCCATCTGGCTGTCGGCTTTCTGCATTTTCACGGAATATTATGTCAATAACCTGTCATTTTTTGTCGGTTTTGCTCAATCGAGGAAGCCGCCGTTCCAGCTCGCCCATGAATAGCCGTACATGTAAATGCCCTGATAGGCGTTGATCGCGTCGGAATCGCCCATCGTAAAGCGGTATCTGTCGCAGGACAGCAGCTCCGGCCGAATGCGCATATAACCCGCCTTTACCTCCATGATCTCGCTGATCCCGTACTGCCGGAGCGTTTGACGCAGACTGCGCAGGATGACGTCGAAATACTTCTGGGCTTTCCTGTCATATTCCCTGTCCTCCCACATATCGACGAACGCCTGTTCTCTCGGAACGCCCGCGCCCTGCTTGTCCACGAGCAGGGCCAGCAGCTCCTTCGCTCTCGCGCGCTTGAAGGCGACCGCGCTCCCATCCACCGTGATCTCAAAATTCCCGAAGGTCTGCACCTCGATGTGCGACAGCTCCCGCGCCGGCCGGTGGAGCAGATAGAAGCTGATCTCCTCGTTGAGCGTTTTCCTGTCAAGCGGCTTGAGCAGATAATTCTGCGGCCGCGCGCGATATGCTTCGAGGGCGTGCGCCGCGTCCTTTGCCAAAAATACGATCGCAAGCGGCGCAACGCTCTTGCGCAGCTCCGCGGCAAGCTCTATCCCGTTCATATCCGGCAATCCGACGTCGAGCAGCGCGAGCTCCACGCGGTTTGTCTCCATCCACTCCAGCGCCGATCGCGCGTCCGCGAAGCCGTTGGCGCAGTCGACCGCCGGATGTTCCCCGCACAACGCGAGCGTATGCTTCATAGCCCGTTCGTCGTTATCCACGCAGAGCACGCGCATCGCTTCCGCCTCCTGTTTTTACGCTTCCCCCGCCGTCGCGCGGCGCCGGATAAGCCGCTTTTTGTTATTTTAGCAGTTTCTCGGGGCGGTTTCAAGCGGCGCGGCAAAATCGTTCGCCGCGGTTCGGCGCTTGGCGCTCCGTATCCCCGCGAAGGCAGTGAAAACGTCGGAGAACGCCTCCCGCGCGCCGTCCAAAAAAAGTCTTTTCAACGGCGGAAGGTTGTGTTAGAATACGGTATAAATTGAAAGGCTCGTGATGCGGGGGCGCCCCCGCATCCGCTTCGGATATCCGAAGCGGGACAGGCGGAAAGGACGGATCATTTTATGCTGAAGAAAAGGCTTGGAAGCATCCTGCTGACCCTCGCGCTGCTCGTCGGCCTTTTGCCGTGGACGGTCATGCCCGCGCGGGCGAGAGGTGGCCCGGAGGGCGCGGGCAAGGCGATCTCGGCGCGGACGTGCTTGCCACCGGCAAAAACACGGCGGACGCGGCGACGGTGTGGTTCGGCGCAAAAGCCGAGAACGAAACGACCGCCCCCATCGCGTGGCGCGTCGTCGGCTATGGCGCCGACGACTTTACGTCCGACAGCGCGGCGGGCAGCATGACCCTGCTGGCGGCTGGCAACATCGACCAAGCCCAGTACGCCGGCAGCGGCAGCAACGCATACGCCGACAGCACGCTGAAGACAAAGGTGGACGCCATCGCGGGCGCGTTCTCCGCGGCGGAGCAGGCGGCGGTCGAAGCGCGGACGCTTGCGAGACGCAGCTATATTCCAGTAAACACGGACTGGGTATCCGGCACGGCGGTGACGGGCGCGCTGCTGTGGCCCCTTTCCACGAAGGAGGCGGTCGGCGTGGCGGAGGAGCTTCGCAGGCTCGACGAAAATTCAGGCCGAAACTTGGCGACGGACTACTGGTGGCTGCGCTCTCCCGGCAGCGATAATGACCGTGCCGCGGTGGTGCTAGGCTACGGCACCGTCCACTACCCGGGGGAAAACGTCAGTCTTGAGCACGGTGTTCGTCCCGCTTTTTATTTGAAGCTTTCATCTGTCCTCTTCACATCCGCCGCCGCAGGCGGCAAACCTGCCGCCGCAAACGGTGGGATTTCTGAAATTGCCGATTATGACGGCAGCGCGTGGAAGCTGACGCTGCTGGACGAGAGCCGAAGCGGCTTTGCCGTGACCGA
>CACZCL010000166.1:5867-7557 GCA_902779695.1 Oscillospiraceae bacterium
GGCGGCGCGGCGACCGGCGCAAACGAATACGTTTCCCTGCTGCTGTGCGACAGCACGGGCGCGTCGGTGCTGCGCTACGGCAGCAGCGCGGCGCTGACAAGCGCGAGCGGCACGGCGAGCTTTACCGTGCCGGACGATCTGGCGCTTGGCAGCTATACGCTCAAGGTATTCAATGAGCAGCGCAACGGCGACTATAAGACCGACTACGCCAGCGCGTTTGACGAGGTGACGCTGTCGGTGAAGAACCCGATCACGCCCGCCGTGACGCTCGCGGGCTGGACGTATGGCGACGTCGCCAATACGCCAAGCGTGAGCGGCAACACCGATAACGGCGAAGTGACCTTCACCTATAAGGTCAAGGGCGCGGACGACGACACTTATACCAATGCCGTCCCGACCGCCGCGGGCAGCTACACCGTCCGCGCGACAATCGCGGAAACGGCGGACTACGTCGGCGGCACGGCGACGGCGGACTTTACGATCACGCTCGTGCCCTCGCTCGCAAACGGCATGGTCACCGCGCCGCAGGGCGCGCGGCTGATCCTCGCGCAGTACAGCGGCGGGCGCATGACGGGGATGCAGAGCGTGACGATCAACGCGGACTGCGCGGACGCGGACGCCGCGAAGCTTCTGGGCGTCACGCTCCCCACATCGGGCTGCAAGTTAATGCTTGTGGATGGAAGCACCTACGCCCCGCTGTGCGCGGCGTGGGAGGGCTGACGCCGCAGGCGGACGAAGTACAGAAAGCAGAACACAGGGTCGGGAGCAGCCGCTCCCGACCCTGTGTTCGTCTCGTCCCCCTGTCGCGGCGCCGCCGTTCAGCACAGGCCTTTGCAACCGCCGCCGCGAAAATTACCTGACCGTCTGGAAGCTCTTTCCCGTCTTCCGCTCGATGAACGCGCGGAACGCCTCGGAATCGTCCTGAATAAAGCGGCAGCAGGCCCTCCAGAAGGACGAGCTGCCCCGGGATCTGCCCAGGAATCGCTGGCCCACCGCCGGGGAGCGGATCGACGTCCTCCAGGAGAAGCTGCGCGCCACCCGCGACCCCGCCAGGAAGCTGAGGCTCACCGCTGAGATCATCGCCGCCCCGGAGCCTTTCTCAACGGGGCAACGGAGGCTTCCCGACATATGTTATTTCATAGCTCAACCCACGAAGATGTAATACTGGGTCTGCATGAATCGTCCGTCCACATAGTAATCCCACGCCTCGCAGCGGAATCTCCCGCGCGGCACGGCGGCTGCTTTTTTCTCCAGCTCCGACGCTCTCCACGGCCAGAACACATCGGTATAAGGCTCGTATTCAAGCGGGTAACGGCGGAAGAGGCCTGTCCTGAAAGACGTTCGTATCCCAGCGCGTGACGTCCTTGATCTCGTACTCCGTGCCGTCTCCGCAGAGGATAACGTCGCCGACCTGCGGAACATACTGCGAGCCGTCCGTTAGAAGCACTACGGGTCGTAATCCGTTCGACATAATATCCTCTTTGTATTCGCTTTTCGTGCTGATTTGCGCCGTGTTGGAGGCGGCGGCGTACTCCACGGCGAAGCCGACTGCCCTGCCGACGTCGCGGAGCTTGGCATAGTTGTTTCCGTTGATGGAGTACGCCTCGATCTGCACGGGCCTACCATCCACGACGATCTCTTGGCTGGACTGCTGCGCGATGAGCGCCGCGCCTGCTGCCGGGGCCGCGAT
>CACZCL010000167.1 GCA_902779695.1 Oscillospiraceae bacterium
AACCACGAGGGGGACTGGAACTCCGAGGGGCGGCTGGCGCAGATCATCGACGAGACGCTCGGCGCGGGCGGCAACGTCATCATCCCGTCGTTCGCCGTGGGGCGCGCGCAGGAGCTTTTGTACTTCATCCGCCGGATCAAGGAGCGCTCCCTGGTCAAATCGGTGCCGGATTTCCCGGTTTACATCGACTCCCCGCTTGCCAAGGCGGCGACCTCGATCTTCTGCGGCGACGTGCGGGGCTATGTGGACGAGGCGTCGCTGGAGCTTTCCACCGATGAAAAGCACATGTTCTCGTTCACGAACCTGCACATGGTCGAGTCGGGCGAGGAGTCCAAGCTGCTCAACGCCGATCCGACGCCGAAGGTCATCATCTCGGCGTCCGGCATGTGCGACGCCGGACGTATCCGCCACCACCTCAAGCACAACCTCTGGCGCTATAACTCGACGGTCGTGTTCGTCGGGTATCAGGTGCCCGGCACGCTGGGACGGCGTATCATCGACGGCGCCGAGAGCGTCAAGCTCTTCGGCGAGGAGGTCGCGGTGCGCGCGCGGATCGTGAACCTGCAGGGCCTTTCCGCCCACGCCGACCACGATCATCTCGTGCGCTGGATCGAGGCGTTCGACCCCGCGCCGGAGCGGGTGTTCGTCGTCCACGGCGACGCCGACATCGCCCCCGCCTTCGCGGAGGAGCTGCGTTCGCTGGGCCTTACGGCGGAGGCGCCGAAATATACCGCCGCCTTCGACCTTGCCGCGGGCGTCGCGCTGGAGGAGGGCTACACCCCCGAGCGGCGCAGGAGCGAGGCGCGCAAGCGCGCCGACGCCATCTACGACAAGCTCGTCGCCGCCGCGGAGGAGCTGCTGCGCTTCATCCGGGGCAGCCGCGGCATGCCGAACAAGGATATGGCGTCGCTCACCTCGCAGATCCACGCGCTGCTTGAGAAATGGAAGTGACGGCGTCGCCGGAGCTGCGAAAAAACCAGATCCATACCGTCCGCGTCGAGGGCTACGCCCTCGGCGGCGCGGGCGTCGCGCGCGTCGGCGGGCGCGTCGTGTTCGTGCAGGGGGCGCTGCGGGGCGAGCTTTGCCGCGCCCTGATCCTGAAGGCGGGGAAGAACGCCGCCTTTGCCAAGGTGCAGGAGCTGCTGGAGCCGTCCGTGCACCGTGCGCGGCCGGACTGCCCGTATTTTCCGCGCTGCGGCGGCTGCGCCCTGCGCCACATGGAATACGCCGAGGAGCTGCAGCTCAAGCGCGAGCGGGTGCAGGACGCGCTGCGCCGCATCGGCGGCAGCTCCGTCGCGGTGGAGGAGATCCTCGGCGCGGAGCAGATCTTCCGCTACCGCAACAAGTCGATCTGGCCCGTCTCTCCCAACGGCGCGGTGGGGTTCTACCGCGCGCGGACGCACGAGGTCGTCAACGCGGAGCACTGCCTGCTGGTGCACCCCGCCGCGGAGGCGGCGGCGGACGCGCTGCGCGGCTGGATGGCGCAGTGGGGGGTGCCCGGCTATGACGAGACGAGCGGCAGGGGACTGGTGCGCCACCTGTTCGCGCGCACCAACGCGAAGGGCGAGGCGCTGCTGTGCGTCGTCGCGAACGACGACGCGCTGCCGTTCGAGGCGGAGCTGGTCGCGGCGCTGCGCGGCGCCTGCCCGCAGGCGGTGGGTGTCGTGCTGAATACGAACACGGCGCGGACGAACGTCGTGCTCGGTCCGGCGTGGCGCACGCTCTGGGGAGACGACCGGCTGGAGGATACGCTCTGCGGCCTTCGCTTCCGGCTTTCCGTCCCGTCGTTCTATCAGGTCAACCGGGCGCAGTGCGAGCGGCTTTACGACAAGGCGCTGGACTTTGCGGCGCTGACCGGCGGAGAGACGCTGCTGGACCTTTACTGCGGCGCGGGGACGATCACTCTCGCGGCGGCGCGGCGCGCGCGGCGCGTCATCGGCGCGGAGATCGTGCCGGAGGCGGTGGCGGACGCGCGGGAGAACGCGGCGGACAACGGCGTGCAAAACGCGGAATTCTTCTGTGGCGACGCGTCGGAGGTGGCGGCGCGGCTGGCGGCGGAGGGGCTGCGCCCCGACGTGGTCACGGTCGACCCGCCGCGCAAGGGGCTTTCGGAGGACGCGGTGGGCGCGATCGCAAACATGGCGCCCTCGCGCGTCGTGTACGTGTCCTGCGACCCGGCGACGCTGGCGCGGGACGTGAAGCGCTTCGCGGAGCTGGGCTATGCGGCGCGGCGCGCCTGCGCCGCGGATCTCTTTCCGCGCACGGACCATGTGGAATCAGTCGTGGCGCTGACGAGAGCCGGGCTGTGACCGTGGGGCGAACAATATAACAAGCATCGCCATGAAGCACAGGATCATGACGGTATAAGCGGGAGTGACAAATCTTGGAAGCCAGGTTTACGTTAGTACAGAAGATGGATATTTTCGTGACGGCGGTGGTGCTTTTTGTCGCGTTTGGCGTCGCCCTGCTGTCGTATCTCATCAACGCGGATCAGATAGACCGCTTTTATAAGCGCATCGCGCTGGATTCCGCAAAAAACTACGTAACGCTTACGGATGCCGATTACCTCAAAAAGCTGAAGGCTGCGGTTGTGTCCGAGGAGTATCAGAATCTGAGAGATCAGGCGGAGGAACAGGAAGAGGAAGCGCTTGTTGTCGATTGCCTGCGGGAGAAGGGCCTCTGGGAGCAGTATGAGACGGAACGGGAAAAGCTCCGGACCTATGTGGACAACATCAGCGATATAGAGTATCTCTATATCGTGGTGTGGGGCGATAAAAACGACAAATACAATATGTATCTTCTGGATTCGGATGACGTACCGGTATATGAGACCGGCTATTATGAGGAACGCGAGG
>CACZCL010000168.1 GCA_902779695.1 Oscillospiraceae bacterium
TGCTGGTGAACGACTATGAGGATCTGGACCTCCGCTCCACCTACGGAGGCCTCGGCGACCCCCACTCCGTCTACGGGGCGGATAATACGCGCATCCGCAGCGACGGCTGGATCATCGCGAGGAAGTTTGTCGCCGTGGTCGGCGACAACGTGGTGTGGAATCAGACCAACCACGCCATCTGGCACTGGGACAACGACAGCAACGCATACAACGAAGCGCTGGACTTTGATATCAACACGAGCAAAAAAGAGCTGCTCGCCAAGGCGTATAATACCGGCACCGACACGGGCGTGGAGAACTTCAAGATCTACCTCGGCAGGGAGCACAAGACCGGCGCGCTGACGAGCGACTTCTCCGTCAACGACGACCAGATCACCACCCTCGGCAACCCCGCCTACTACATCTGCAAGGGCTCGACGCTGCGCGTCAAAAGCGGCGGCATCCTCAGCGTCACCGGCACGCTGCTCAACGACGGCAAGATCGTCGTCGAGGACGGCGGGCTGCTCATCCTCAACGACGGTGCGCGGATCATGCCTCTGACCAAGTACGACACCGCCTGCGGCGCCATCACCAGCTCCGGCGGCAGCATCGTCGTGGGCGAGAACGCGATGCTCTGCGGGGGCGGCACCAACGGGCTCGTCCTCAACGGCGGCGGCGTCATCAATTACGGCGTCATCGCCGCCGAGGCCATGACCATCTCCATGCCCTACACCGTGGAGAACCGGGAGAACGGCTGGATCATCGCGGGACACTCGCCGTCCCGCGCCACGCGCGTCCAGCTCCTGCGCGACTCCTTCAACAAGACCGTCACCGACCTCAGCAAGAATCCCGACAGCCTGTTCGCCAAGGTCGAGAACGTCAACAGCATCCACAACATCGTCGACAACGCCGTCGTCGGCAAGCCGTCGCAGATGAAGCTCTACGGCGAGAAGGCGCTTTCCTCCTCGGAGTCCACGGTGCTCACGGTCTATGTCAAGGACAAGTACCACAGCACGGAGACGAAGCTCTTCCAGGAGCGGGCGAGCGACGTGAGCCTGCGGATGGACGGAAACAAGGCGATCTTCACCGCGGGCGGCAGGGACTACACTGTAGAGGATCAGATGATTTCCGCCACCGTCTCTGCGGGCAAGGGCGCGGAGAAGCTCTTCACCGATTATGTCGTTGGCGGTCCGGAAAACATGAGCTGGGACAAGGCGCTTGCGGTCGAGCTGGAGCCCGCCTGCGCGCCGGGAACGCGGCTCGACTGCGGCAACAATGGCGCATCCGGCGCCAACGTATATATCTACAACGCGCACGGCGCAGGGCAGCAGAAATGGATCATCCGCCGCGAATCGAGCGGCACGGTGAACGGCACGCCAAGATACATCTACAGCATCAGAACCGCCATGAACAAGGAGGAAACTGTGTGGCTGGATGTCACTGGCAATGGGAATCTGCCGTCGGGAACCAATGTGGGGCTCTACACCCGCGACGGCGATAACGATCAATATTGGGCGATTGAATACGTGGGGGACGGCTGCTTCTGCCTGCGCAACTACGGCAATCAGGGCGCCTGCCTTGACGTGAATGGCGGCGGAGGCTCCGAGTCCAACGTGCAGATTTATACGGCAAACGGGAGCAACGCTCAGAAGTGGCGCATCGCCAATCAGCTCACCGAGCAGGTGTTCGCCAGCGCGCTGAATGCCGCCGGAGTTTCGTAACGCGCGCCGCGGGCGATGGAAGGAGAAGGGACTATGAAAAAGCTTGTGGAGGGCGCCGGCGACAGGCTCAAGAGCGTGAAGCTCGGCACGGTCGGGATCTATGCCGGCACGTTTGTCGCCGCCTCGCTGATTCTCGGCACGCTGCTGCGGACGGTGCTGGAGAGCTTTGGCGGCGTGGTATCCGGCGGCGGCTGGTCGTTCCGTCCGCGTATGCTCGTTGAGGGCGCGACATGGGGGATCGGCGCGCTCGCGGCCGCCGTGCTTGGCGCGGTCTACGCCATCAGCGGCGGCTTTCGCGGAGCGCTTGGCGGGGGCCTTCTCGGCGGCAAGAGCGGCGAGGACAACCGCGTCGAGGGCAGCCTTGAAAACAGCCGCTTTCTCACCGACAAGGAGCGCGACAAGTATTTCCCCGCGTTCACCTACGAAACGCTCTCGGAGTCGAAGGTGGACGGCGTGCCGGCGCGGGCGGTGCTGAACAAGAAAGGCAAGCTGGAGGGCAACTGGAAGCCCGGCGTCCACGCGCTGGTCATCGGCGCCACGGGCAGCGGCAAAACGACGACCTTTATCAATCCCATGATCCAGTGCATCGCCGCCACCAACTGCGGCAGCTCGATGATCATGACCGACCCCAAGGGCGAGCTGTTTGACCTGCACAGCGGCTTCTTAAAGGCGCGGGGCTACGAGGTCCTGGTGCTGGATCTTCGCGATACGTACTCGTCGAGCAGGTGGAACCCTCTCGAACCGATTTGGGACGCGTATCAGGAGTATCTGAACGTGGGAAACGGCATGGTCCTGCACATCGACAGCATGGATCGCTATCCCGACCTGCGCCGCGTCGACGGCGACGCGCGCTCCGGCGAGCCGTGGGTGGAATGGAGAGGCGTCGCTTACGCCGACATCAGCCATTGCGACAGCGACGTGGACGTCGCGGGGCAGAAGATCTTCGACGAAATGTACGAGGATCTGCAGGACCTCGTCGGCGGGCTTGTCCCGATCACCAACGAGAAGGACCAGATGTGGGAGCGCGGCGCGCGCTCGCTGGTGACGGCGGTGTGCCTTGCCATGCTGGAGGACAGCGAAAACCCGGAGCTCGGCATG
>CACZCL010000169.1 GCA_902779695.1 Oscillospiraceae bacterium
TCCGCCTCTCGTGGGTGATATGCGCCAGAAGCATGCTCTCAAAGACTTTTTGCCAATCCAAAAGTTTTTCGCCCCTGTTGACAACGCGCCCAGGCGCATTTTTTCCGATACCTGACAATGGCGCGGAACGCGGCGGCACCGCGGATCGAGTCCCTCTTCCGCCAGCGCATGAGAACGCGATTTCCGCCTCTCCGCACGCCGGAAAGCGGATGCTTCGCGCTTTTTCCGCGCCGCTGTTGACAATCGCGCCGCTTTGCTGTATACTCGTTTCAAATTTAATGATAAGTTAATTATCACCGGTGCGTGACATAGGGCTTCCGCCGCGCTCCGCGCGGGCAAAACGCGGCGCTCTGCCGCCGCGCGCGGGAACACACGGAAGGAAGGAGACCGGCGCTTATGCGGAATGCGGAACGGGACGATATCGAGATGACGGCGCGGCGCGAGCGGTTTTTGGACGAAGGCTTTCGCATCTTTGCCGAGCGGGGCATCGAAACGGCGCTGATGCAGGACGTCGCCAAGGCGAGCGGCTGCGGCATCGCCACGCTTTACCGCTATTTCACCGTAAAGCAGACCTTTGTCATCGCCGTTGCCGCGCGGAAATGGGATCAGTATTTTGCGGAGGTCGAGGACGAGTACGCGCGGCGCGGCGTCGAGCTGATGAACGCGGCGGAGGAGCTGGACTTCTACCTCAGTATGTACATCCTGCTCTACCGCGAGCACAGCGATCTGCTGCGCTTCAATCAGGATTTCAACGGTTACGTCGCCCACGTGGGCGCGACGCGCGCGGAGCTTGCGGACTATCTGCGCGCCATCGAGCCGTTTGCGCGGAAATTCCACGTGCTCTACGAAAAGGGGCTACGCGACGGCACCATCCGCACGGACGAGCCGGAGAAAACCATGTTCAACACCACCATGCACATCATGCTCGCCGTCTGCTGCCGCTACGCGCAGGGGCTGGTGTACGGCGGCGAGAATAAGGAGGATCTGACGCGGGAGCTGATGATCCTCAAGCGCATGATTTTGAACAACTACGTGCAATCATAGCCGCGCGGCAGGCAGCTCCGCGAAACGTGCGGCTCTATTGTTATATTGATTGTGATAACCAAATTATCATTATAGGAGGACGGAAAAATGAACTGGAGCAAAAGGATCTCCACCGCGGGCCTGACGCTGTCCATGCTCGCAACGATGCTCGGCTGTTCCGACACGGCGGCGAAGCCCGCGGAGCAGCCGCCCGCCGCCGCGCCGAGGGTCGAGCCCGCCATGCCGGAGCCGGAGGGCGCGGAGGCGCCCCGCAACGTCCTGCTCATCACTGTGGATCAGGAGCACTACTTTTCCGAATACCCGGAGGGTAGCAGCTACAAGGCGCGGCAGCTTCTCGCGGAGCTCGGCACCACCTTTGAAAAGCACTACGCCTGCTCGAACATGTCGACGTCCTCCCGCTCCGTTTTGTTCACGGGCACGCACATTCCCGTCACCGGCATGATCGACAACACGGACTTCGCGTGGCAGGGCGCGATGGACGACACGCTTGTTACCATGGGCGACATGATGCGCAAGGCGGGGTATTACACGGCGCTCAAGGGCAAGTGGCACCTCGGCGACGCGAGCATCCTGCACGGCGGCGCGCAGCTCACCGATCTGGAGTGCTATGGCTACGCCGACTGGGGCGGCACCGATTACATCGGCAGCGTGAGGGAAGGCAACGAGATGGACCCGATGATCGTTTCGGAGACGACGGACTGGCTGGAAACGACCGGCAAGCGCCTGAACGGCGAGGGCACGCCCTTCTTCCTGAATGTCAACCTGGTCAACCCGCACGACATCATGAATTACGACGCCACCGGCTATCAAAGCCCGTTCATGCAGCTCTCCGGCAAGCCGGAGGGCGCGCTCTACGACAAGACCTACGATACGCCCATCCCCGCCACCTGGGATTTTGATTTCGGCGCGGCGGACGTGCCGGACGCGCTGCGCATCTTTCAGGCGCATTGGGGTCTGTTCGCGGGCGTCTATCACGACGCGGACGTGTGGCGGGATTATCAGAACTGCTATTTCAACTGCATCCAGGATTCGGACGACAACCTGATGCATCTTCTCACCTATCTGCAAAAAAGCGGCATGATGGACAACACGGTGATCGTGTTCACCGCCGACCACGGCGAGATGCACGGAAGCCACGGCATGAAGGGCAAGGGCGGGTTCCTGTATGAAAACAACGTCCACGTCCCGCTCATCATCGTGCATCCCGACTACACGGGCGGCAAAACGGTCGCGTGCGTGACGAGCCATGTGGACATTGCGCCCACGCTGGTCGATTTTGCGAATATCCCCGATGAAAAGAAGGCGGAGATCACGGCGGGGCTGCCCGGAAAAAGCCTGCTGCCCCTGCTGGACGGCAGCGCGGAAAGGGTGCGCGACGCGTCGCTGTTCTGCTTCGAGATGCTGTCCATGACGGCGCTGCAATTCGGGCGCGACGCGCAGGGCAACACGACCTATTCCTTTGACGTCGGCGCGCGCGGCATGGTGCGCGGCATTGTGACGGAACGGTACAAGTTCGTGCGCTATTTCTCCCCCGTGGACTTCAACACGCCGACGACGCTGGAGGAGCTTTTCGCGCACAACGACGTGCAGCTCTTCGACCTCGCCGCCGACCCGGAGGAGACGGTCAACCTCGCCGCTGACCCGGACGCCAACGCGGAGCTGATCGCGCGAATGAACGACTTGCTGAATGAGACCATCGGGCGGGAGATCGGTCAGGACGACGGGCTGCATGTGAGGAAGGTGCTC
>CACZCL010000170.1 GCA_902779695.1 Oscillospiraceae bacterium
CCCAACGGAACGATCGTCCCGCCGCGGTTCGCGCGCGAGCGGCAAAAGCCCGTCTGCCCCTCGTCGAGGGCGCAGCGGTGAAAGCAGAGAGCGCAGAACGTTTTCATGTGTGCCGCACGACCTCGAAGCGCTGGAGCGTGTACCGCTCCGACGCGGCGATGCCGCCCTTCTGCCGCGCAATGTCGATCTGCTGCTCCACGGTATCCACGCCGTCCAGATCCGGCAAAAGCAGCCCGCGGCGCATACCGCAGGATACGATCACGCCGTAGCGCTTCACGTCCAGCTGCGCGGGAGAGCCGATCGGCTCCGGCTCTCCCAGCACGTCGACGCTGTAGACCAGCCCGTCCAGCTCCGCCTCGCTCACCGGCGGAAAGCGCGGATCGCGCGAGCAGGCGGAAACGGCGTTTTGCACGATCTCGCGCGCCACGCAGTCCGTCGTCGGCGCGGTGGTGCCGATACAGCCGCGCAGCCGCCCGCCCAAATGGAGCGAAACGAACGCGCCCGCCCGCTCCCCCGTCAGTCCGGCGTCCAGCCCGTCCGGCAAGGCGGCGAGCGGCTTTCCCGATTTGACGTAGGTTTCGACCGACAGCCGGGCAAGGCGCACCCACGGGTCCTCTGCCGCTCTGCGCGCGGCGCGGCGCTCCAGCTCCGCCGCCGCGTACGCCGCGGCAAAGCGCCGCGTCTCGCTGCGGCCCGTGACCTCGAACACCGCGACGCCGTAGCCGACGCCGAACGGTCCCTCATGGCTCAGCAGCTCCGGCTTGACCGCGAGGCCGTCCAGCGCGCCCGCCATGATCTGGAACGAGCGCTGGCCGCACTCCGCCGCGCGGTCGCACAGCGTCTGGTCCATAGTGAGAAAGCGCAGGAAATCGCCCGACGCCATCGCTTCGGTCACCTGTTCGTCATAGGCGGGGCCTTCGGGCGCAAAGCCGTAGGGTCCGTCCGCGCGCAGCTTGTGGGACAGGTCGCCGCTCGCGACGAACACGGCGCGGCGGCCCAAGGTCTCCGCCGCCCGCGCAAGGCACCGGCCCAGCCGGTAGTGGTGCAGCGGCGAAAAGCCGGAAAGCCCCACCCGCAGGATCGGGCATCGGACGCCCGCCTCGCGCAGGAACCACAGCGGGATGAACGTCCCGTGGTCAAGCGCGGGGCTCCGCTCGCCGAGCGTACCCGCCGCAAGCCCCTCCGTCTCCGCAATGCGGATCGCCTCCGCGCGCAGCGGCGCGTCGTACGCGACCGACAGCTCCGTCCCCCGCGCGCCGAACCCCGCCATATCGCCGCGGGCGGAGGCGCCGGGGGAAATGTGGAAATAATCTTCATACATGACGCTGTGCGGCGTCGTGACGACCAGCACGTCCGGCGCCCACGCCGCAACCCGCCGCGCGGCGGCGCGGTAGGCGTCCACGGTCGCCTGAATGCCGCGCTCCTGTCCGCGCCCGACGGTCGGAATGATCAGCGGCGGATGCGGAACGATGATCGCGCCCGGAATCGGCATACGCTCTCTCCTCCCCCTCGAAAGGCATTTCCCTCTTTCCCGTTCAGTCCGGGCAGCGACCGCCGCAGAGATAGAACACGGCGAGCAGCCCCGGCCCGCAGTGCGCGCCGATGACCACGCCGAGCTGGGTGATCGAGATCTCCCCCATCTGCGGATACGCCGCCCTGATCTCGTCGCGGATGTATTCCGCGTCGGCAAGGCAGTCGGCATGGAGAATGAACATCTCAAGCCCCGTCGGGTCGATTTTGGACAGGTCGTGCAATATCCCCTCGCGGATCGCGCCCAGCGCCGCGCGGCGCCCCCGCGCCTTCGACACCACGTCAAGCGTTCCGCCGTCCGGCACGTAGAGCACCGGCTTGATGCTCAAAAGCGACCCGACCAGCGCCGAGGCGTTCGACACGCGCCCGCCCATCTTCAGATACTTGAGGTCGTCCACCGTGAAGCGGTGGGCGATGCGGAGCTTGTTCGCCTCGCCCCATGCGACCACGTCGGCAAAGGATTCGCCCGCCTCCATGCGGCGCACCATATTGACGACCAGAAGCCCCAGTCCGCCGGAGATGCAGCGCGTATCCATCACGTAGAGCTTCCGGTTCGGATACTCCTCGCGCAGCTTACGGGCGGCGTCGGCGCAGTTCTGGTAGGAGGCGGACATTTTCTGCGACATATCAAGGAAAATAACGTCCTTACCTGCGTCCAGCAGCCCCCGGAAGAACTCGTAATACGCAAACTCGTTGATCATCGAGGTCTTGAGCAGATCGCCCGCGCGCATCCCGGCGTAGACGGCGGCGCGGCTCTCCTCACGGCAGTCGTCCTCACGCGCCTCATCGTTGACGGTGTAGCCGTAGCTGATAAAGGGGATGTGGTGCTCCTCCAGCCAAGTCCTTTGCAGGTCGGCGGTCGAGGACGTGGCGATGATATAGTCATGCATTGGGAATCCTCTCCTTATTGTTTCAAAAAAGCTTTGCCGGCTGCCCGGCGAAATTGTTAGTATACCGTTTGAATGACCTGGTATACATTATTTTACCCTCCGCGCCCGCTTTTGTCAACGCAAAACCGCGCCCTCCGCCCGTCTTGCGCGCCCGTCCTGTCCGCAAGGCGCCGTCTTTGCCGGAAAATATAGATTTCTAACAATAAGTCTGTAATTTTGGCGTCCCGCAAAATAGACCGATCCTCAAAAATCGTGGTATTTTGCCGATCTTCCTTGTTTTAATGCCTTGCCCAAAAAAGCAGAACGGGCGGGTTGCCTCGCTCGTTCTGTGAATTGAATTGAAATAGACTTATAGACGCGGTTACTTCA
>CACZCL010000171.1 GCA_902779695.1 Oscillospiraceae bacterium
ATGTTCATGAGGATCTGCTCATGGATTCCCCCATTCCCGCCCATGACTGACTGACAGATCTCCTCCAGGGGAATCTCCACGGAACCCTTTACGATGCTCAAAAGAAATCCAATGCACGACAAAACGGCAAACACCCCCAAAAGGAGTGCCCGCCGTCGATTCGTGCCCTGATATTGTTTCGCTGCCTCTTGCTGGCTCATTTCCTGAATACCTCTGGATAGACAAGGGATGCCATCATTTCAACGGCTTCCGGGTAATGGATGCCGGGACTCAAGAGAAACAGATCCTGCGGCAGATAGTAAAGCAGTGCCTCTGCACCGAGCAGCACGAGAAATAGCGATGTGCCGAAGCGCGTGTCCGTGCGCGTCGGCGCCATCTTCTTGAGGAAAGCGCAGTTGACGCGGGCGGCGAGCGCGAGGTCACGCTTCGCAGCGGCGGCGCGCTGCGCGCGATCCGGCCCGTGCGCACGGCGCCCTATCCGGGCTTCCCAACGGACGCGCAGCCGGCGCTGATGGCGGCGCTGCTGCGCGCGGACGGCGGCACGGTGTTTGTCGAGAACATCTTTGAAAACCGTTACCGCCATACGGGGGAGCTTGCGCGCATGGGCGCGGACATCCGCGTCGCGGGGCGCGTCGCGGTCGTGAACGGCGTGGAGGCGCTGCACGGCGCGGGCGTCCGCTGCACCGATCTGCGCGGCGGCGCGGCGCTGGTGCTGGCGGGGCTTCAGGCGGAGGGCGAGACCCGCGTTTCCCTGCTGGAGCACATCGACCGCGGCTACGAGAGCATCGAGCGCGACCTTGCGCTACTGGGCGCGGCGGTCGAGCGGCGGGAGGATACATAAGAACAGGCAGAGGTACGAAACGATGGCGAGGACCAGAAGGAACCGAAGACGCAGAAGGGGAAGGTTTTCCTTCCTCCTGAAGCTGCTTGCCTTTTTGGTCGCCGCGACGGCGGCCGTCGCGGCAATCACCATCTTTTTCCGCATGGATCACATCGTCGTGAGCGGGAGCGAGCGCTACAGCGAGCAGGAGGTGCTGGAGGCGTCGGGGCTCGCCACGGGCGGCAACCTCTATTTCCTCGACAAGTTTGACGTCAAGGAGCGCATCTTCGCGCAGCTGCCCTATGTGGAGGAGGTCAAGATCAACCGAAAGCTGCCCGACACGCTGCTGATCGAGGTGCGCGAATGCAAGGCGGTGGCGGGCGTCGGAAGCGAGGAGGACGCCTGGCTTATCAGCGAGCAGGGAAAGCTTCTGGAGGAGACCGCCCTGCCGGAGGGCTTCCCGCTTTTGACCGGCGTTGCGCCCGTCGACCCCGTCCCGAGCCGCCAGATGGATCTGGGCGAGGCGGCGGCGTACCGCTCGCTCGTTGCGCTGACGCTTCTGCGCGAGTCCGGCGCGCGGGGGATGCGGGAGAATATCGGCACGATTGACCTGGCGGACGAAACGGCGCTGACGTTTACCTATCTCGGGCGTTTCACGGTGCGCTTTCCGTGGACGGCGGACGTGGGCTATAAGCTGGAGAGCCTGTCCACGGTGGTCGACTATCTGGAAAACAACGAAACTGGACTGATCGACCTGATGACGGAGGGCAAAGCGAGCTTTATTCCCGGCTGAGCCGTACAAAAAAATATAAAAAGATTTCCAATCCCCTATTGACCGCAGGGGAAAAGCGTAATAGAATAGTCGCGATGTGATATACTTCATGTTGTGGCGTTTTGGAAAAAATTGCCTGCTTTACACAAGAGAGGGTAGGAGGAACCGACATGGCTTTCGGACTGGAGATCGGGCAGGAGAGCGTCGTCAAGATCAAGGTGATCGGCGTGGGCGGCGGCGGCAACAACGTCGTCAACCGCATGGTACGCTCCGGCTCGCGCGGCGTGGACTTTGTCGCCGTCAATACGGACAAGCAGGCGCTCAACGTTTCGAGCGCAACCTATAAAATCCAAATCGGCGAGAAGCTGACCCACGGGCAGGGCGCCGGCTCCGACCCCGAGGTCGGCCGCAAGAGCGCGGAGGAGAGCCGCGCGCAGATCGCAAAGGCGCTGGAGGAGACCGATATGGTCTTTATCACCGCCGGCATGGGCGGCGGCACCGGAACGGGGGGCGCGCCCATCGTCGCGGAGATCGCGCGCGAGGCGGGAATCCTGACCGTCGGCGTCGTCACGAAGCCCTTTGCTTTTGAGGGCCGCCGCCGGATGCAGCAGGCGGAGAAGGGCATCGAGGAGCTGCGCGACAAGGTGGACTCCCTCGTTATCATCCCGAACGAGCGTCTCAAGCTTGCCAGCGACCAGAAGGTCACGTTCGCCAACGCCTTTGAGATCGCGGACGACGTGCTCAAGCAGGCGGTGCAGAGCATTTCCGACCTGATCAACACGCCGGGCTTTATCAACCTCGACTTTGCGGACGTGACGTCTGTGATGAAGGACGCGGGCCTCGCCCACATGGGCGTCGGACGCGCCGCCGGCAAGGGAAAGGCGGAGGAGGCCGCGCGCATGGCGATCTCCAGCCCGCTGCTGGAAACGAGCATCGACGGCGCGCACGGCGTGCTGATCAACATTACCGGCTCCACGGACATCGGCCTGGAGGAGGTCGAACAGGCGGCGTCGCTGGTGCAGGCGGCGGTCCATCCCGACGCGAACACCATCTTCGGCGCGACCTTCGACGAGAATATGGACGACGAGATCCGCGTAACCGTCATTGCCACCGGCTTCGAGGATGCCAAGACCGCAAACCAGCCCAAGACGGTTTCCGAGCTGCAGCATGCCGAGCGGTTCAACAACGCCG
>CACZCL010000172.1 GCA_902779695.1 Oscillospiraceae bacterium
CGGGCGGAGGAGCTGGACGCGCAACGCGAGCGGCGCGCCGTCGAGCAGGCGCGCGAGGCGCTGCGCGGCGCCGCCACGGAGCGGGAAAAGCTCCGCTTGCGCGGCGCGCTCGCCGCCGCGGAGGCGCGCTATCGGGCGGCAAGCGGCGAAGTATGACAAACGCGCCAAACGCGTCGGGCGCAAACAACGCCGTTTTTATGAAAAGCGTCAAAAAAAGCAAGGGAACGGAAGTTTCTCTTGCTTTATCGCGGTAATGTGATAATATGGCATTGCGGCGTTACGCCGACGCGCCGCATACCGGCGCGCAAACGCACAGGGAGGATGGGATCAATGAAAAAACTGATTTGTCTGGCGCTGAGCCTGGCGCTCGTGCTTTCGCTTGCCGCCTGCGGCGCGAAAAGCTCCAAGAACAAGCTGATCGTCGGCTTCGACGCGGAGTTTCCCCCGTTCGGCTTCATCGACGCCAACGGCAAGTACGACGGGTTCGACCTCGCGATGGCGCAGGAGGTCTGCAAGCGCCTCGGCTGGGAGTACGAGGCGGTCGCCATTGACTGGGACAGCAAGGACGCCGAGCTCAAAAGCGGCAACATCAACTGCATCTGGAACGGCTTCACCTACACCGGGCGCGAGAACGACTACACCTGGTCGGAGCCTTATGTGGACAACAGCATCGTGCTGGTCGTCAAGGCGGACAGCGGCATCAACGCCAAGGCGGACCTCGCCGGCAAGAGCGTGATGGCGCAGGCGGGCTCCTCCGCCGTGGACGCGCTGGACGCGGACGAGACCGGCTTCGCCGCGAGCCTGAAGGAGGTTGTGCAGCTTCCGGACTACAACCTTGGCTTCATGGAGCTTGACCAGGGCACGGTGGACGCGCTGGCGGTGGATCTGGGCGTCGCAATGGCGCAGATCAACCAGAAGGCGGGCGCGTACCGCATCCTTGACGAGGCGGTTTCCACCGAGCAGTACGCCATCGGCTTCCTCAAGGGCAACACCGAGCTGCGCGACAAGGTCAACGAGCAGCTGCTCGCCATGGCGAAGGACGGAACCATGCTCAAGATCGCCGAGCAGTACGTCGACGAGGGCGTCGTGATCGACAGCCTGTGCCTGCTCAAGTAACAGACGGAACGCGGCATTGGGCGGCGGCGGGTGCCGCCGCCCAATGCCTGTCTTTTTCGGGAGCCCTTCCCGCGAGGTTTTTGCTATGACGTTTCAAACGATGGTGCTCCAGCTCGCCCACGGCTTTCTGACGACGCTGGCGATCTTTTTCCTGACGCTGCTCGGCTCGCTGCCGCTGGGGCTTTTGGTCTATTTCGGGCGCAGGAGCCGGCTCAAGCCGGTGAGCGCACTGGTGAAGGCCTATATCTCCATCATGCGCGGCACGCCGCTGATGCTGCAGCTGATGGTCGTGTATTACGCGCCGAACCTGCTGTTCGGGCTGCGGCCCATGTCCCGCTTCATGTCCACGATCATCGCCTTCATCATCAACTATGCCGCCTACTTCGCGGAGATCTACCGCGGCGGCATCGAGTCGATCCCCGTCGGACAGTACGAGGCGGCGGAGGTGCTGGGCTACACGCGCTCGCAGACCTTTTTCCACATCATCCTGCCGCAGATGGTCAAGCGCGTGATCCCGCCGGTGACGAACGAGGTCATCACCCTCGTCAAGGACACGTCCCTCGCCTCCGTCATCGCGGTGGTGGAGATGTTCACGCTGGCAAGCCGCATCGCCGTCGCGCCGCACTCGCCGGGCATGGTCACCTTCGTGGTCGCCGCCGTGTTCTACTACGTGTTCAACTACGTCGTGGCGCTCGGCATGGAGCGCGCCGAAAAGGCGCTGTCATATTACCAGTAGGGGAGGCGGGCGCATGAATGTTCTGACCATCCGCAGCGCGCAAAAAAGCTTCGCGGAGCTCGGCGTGCTCAAGGACATCTCCCTCACCGTGGACGAGGGGGAGGTCGTTTCCGTCATCGGGCCGTCCGGCTCCGGAAAGTCTACGCTGCTGCGCTGCGCGACCTTCCTGGAAACGCTGGACGCGGGCGAGATCCTCTATATGGGCAAGCAGGCGGCATGGAACGGGCCGGACGGCAAGTCCGTCTACGCGAAGGATCTGCGGCCGTTCCGCGCCAGCTTCGGGCTGGTGTTTCAGCAGTTCAACCTGTTCCCGCACCGCAGCGTTTTGCAAAACGTCACGGACGCGCCGATGCGCGTGCAGAAGCGGCCGCGCGCCGAGGCGGAGGAGGCTGCGCGGCAGCTTTTGGAGAAGCTGGGCCTCGCGGACAAGGCGGGCGCCTATCCCTGCCAGCTCTCCGGCGGACAGCAGCAGCGCGTGAGCATCGCGCGGGCGTTGGCGATGAATCCCCACATCCTGTTTTTCGACGAACCGACCAGCGCCCTCGACCCCGAGCTGACGGGCGAGGTGCTGCGCGTGATCCGCAATCTCGCCGAGGATAAGATGACCATGGTCATCGTCACCCACGAGATGGAGTTCGCCCGCGCGGTGAGCGACCGCGTCATCTTCATGGACGGCGGCGTCATCGTCGAGCAGGGCGACCCCGACAAGGTCCTCGTCAACCCCGAGCAGGAGCGCACGAGGCAGTTCCTCTCCAGCTACCAGTCCTGACCCCGATCTCCGGCGGAGCCGCGCGGCTCCGCCGGTTTTTTGTTACCGGATTGTTGCTTGCCTCGCCGCGCATGGCGTTGTACAATGGAAAGTGGAGAAATGGAACCGGCGGCTCCGCCGGTTGTGCAACGGAGGAATAC
>CACZCL010000173.1 GCA_902779695.1 Oscillospiraceae bacterium
ATTTGAGATTGAAACGGACGACGCAGAGAAGGAAAAAACTGAAATTCATGACTGTCGTGCTGTGGCTTAAAAGAAGATATAAGGATAGAAAAAGGCTTCGGGGCGATGTGCCTCGAAGCCTTGTGTCTTTCTATGGAGCGGGCAAGCGGAATCGAACCGCCCTCCCGAGCTTGGGAAGCTCGTATTCTACCGATGAACTATGCCCGCATAAAATGGAAATTTTGCTGATAAGGTGCAAATAAGGTGCAGCGGCACCAAAATCCTAAAATTAGGCTGGACTGAAACCAGCGTCCTTATTGGCCTTGCGGGAATGTCTTTTTGTGTAGAACGAAAGCTTGGGAAGCTTTCATTCTACCGATGAACTATGCCCGCATCGACCTTATTATATTATCATAAAATATGGGAAGGGGCAAGTAAATTTTGCCCTTACGCCGAGCGTTTTTCCTCGATGGGCTCGATTTCCGGCCTTGCGCCCTCGTCGATACACTCTTTCGTAATCAGCACGCGGCGCGGCTCGTCGGTTTTCGGGATGTCGAACATCACGTCGAGCATCACGTCCTCGATGATGCCCTTGAGGCTCCTGGCGCCGGTCTTGCGCTCGATGGCCTTTTTCGCCACGGCGCGCAGCGCGTCTTCCTCGAAGGAAAGCTCCACGCCGTCCATTTCCATCAGCTTCTCGTACTGGCGAACCGGCGCGTTGACCGGCTCGGTCAGGATGCGCAGCAGCGCGTCCTCGTCCAGCGTTTCCAGCGTGCAGATGCTTGCGTCGCGTCTTCGCCGCCCATGGCAGGACTGGACGCTGCGCTCCGCGCACGGCGTCGGCTGCGACGCGGTGGCGGCGGTCATGACGGGGCGCCCCGCGTTTTTTCTGACCGGCGGCGAAAACACGCCGTCGACGCTTTGCGGGGCGCTGACGGACGCGGGGCTCGGGGCGCTCGCCGTGACGGTGGGGGAGAACCTTTCCCGCCCGGACGCCCGCGTCGTCGAAACGACGGCGTCGGAGGCGGCGGATATGACCTTCGCGCCGCTCTCGGTGCTGCTGGTCGAGTCCGCGCCGCGCCCCTTTGCGCGCTCGGGCGCCATACCGGACGAGGCGTTCTGCCGCGGCGAGGTGCCGATGACGAAGCAGATGGTCCGCGCGGCGATCCTTGCCTCGCTTGGGGTCATGCCGGAGGAGACCGTATGGGACGTGGGCGCGGGGACGGGCTCCGTGTCCGTGGAGCTGGCGCTGGCGGCGCGGCAGGGGCGCGTATTCGCGGTCGAACGCCGCGCGGACGCCTGCGCGCTGGTCAGAAGGAACCGCGAGCGCTTCGGCGCGTGGAACCTGACGGTGGTCGAGGGTGAGGCGCCCGCGGCGCTGGAGGCCCTGCCGGCGCCGGACGCGGTATTTGTCGGCGGCTCGGGCGGAAACCTGCGCGCGATCCTCGCCGCGGCGGCCGCGCGCAATCCGAACGTGCGGCTGTGCCTGAGCGCGATCGCGCTGGAGACGCTGTCGGCGGCGATATCGGCGCTCAAAGAGATGGACTTAGAAACGGAAATCACACAGATTTCCGTTTCTCGCACCCGGACGGCGGGGGAGCTGCACCTGTTGACGGCAAACAATCCGGTCTTTTTGCTGACGGCAAAGCGGGGAGGGGCGGTATGATCCGAATGCTGGTCGCCGCGCCGCGCTCCGGCAGCGGCAAAACGACGGTCGCCTGCGCGCTGCTGCGCGCTTTGCGGGACAGGGGGCTTGCGCCCTGCGCCTTCAAATGCGGGCCGGACTATATCGACCCGATGTTTCACCGCGCCGCCCTCGGCGTGGAGAGCCGGAATCTCGACCTCTTTCTCTGCGGCGCGGATCGGCTTCGCGCCCAGTTCGAGCGCGCCTGCGCGGGACATGGCGCGGCGGTGATCGAGGGCGCGATGGGCTACTACGACGGCGTCGAGCTGAGCGACCGCGCCAGCGCGTGGTGGATCGCCGACACGCTGGAGGTGCCGGCGCTGCTGGTTTTGAACGCGCGGGGCGCGGGGCTGTCGCTGGCGGCGGAGGTGCGCGGCATGACTGCCTTCCGCGAAAGAAGCCGCATTGCCGGCGTGCTGCTCAACGAGTGCGCTCCGGCGCTTTGCCGCCGTCTCGCGCCGGCGCTGGAGCGCGAGACCGGCGTTCCCGTTCTCGGCTGTCTGCCGCGGCTCGACGGGGCGCGGATCGAAAGCCGCCATCTCGGGCTGCGTACCGCGCAGGAGATCGAAGACCTTGACGAGCGGCTTGCGCGGCTTGCGGCGGCGCTGGCGGAGAATGTCGATTGGGAGCGCTTGCAGCGGATTTTTTCCTGCGAAAAGGCATTTACCATGACGGAAAAGCAGACGCTAAAATACGAAAACGTCCGCATAGGAATCGCTAATGACAAGGCGTTCTGCTTTACGTACTTTGAAACCTTGGAGGCGCTGCGTGATTTCGGCGCGGAAATCGTATCCTTCAGCCCGCTGGAGGACGCCGCGCTTCCGCCGCGTATCGCCGCGCTGTATCTGCCGGGAGGCTACCCTGAACTGTACGCGCAAGAGCTTTCTACGAACAAATCCATGGTTAAGTCTATCAAATCGGCTGTGTTGGGCGGGATGCCGACGGTTGCCGAGTGCGGCGGCTTTTTGTATCTGGGCGCCTCGCTTTGCGATCCGGACGGAAACGCGGCGTAGAGCGTATCGCTCACAAAGCCGCAGCGCCAACTTTTTTCACCCTTCTCCACGCAAAGCCCGTCGCCGCAGGCGTCGGATTCCCA
>CACZCL010000174.1 GCA_902779695.1 Oscillospiraceae bacterium
GTTCAGAACGTGACCGCGCCGGGCGAAACGCAGACGGGCCGGGTGTCCGAAACGTCGATCGAGACGCCCGACGGCACCTCCGGCTCTCTTGCCAGAAGCATGGAAGGATCCGGCGTACAGTTCCGCGAGATAACGCTGAACGAGGCGCCGGCGAACAATCAGGATGTGCAGAGCGCCGAAAAGGTCCTTGACGCGCTCGGCGGGGTCCCGGTCTCTTACGCGGCGTCTGCTTTGGAGGAAGCGGCGACGGAAAATGTGGACGGCGTTTCTCCCGCCTCCGGCGGCAACATGATCGACCAGAAAGAGGCTTTGGAGGAGTTGCTGGAGAAAAACGCCAGTGTGCTGTCGAATCAGGAGCATAAAGGCGTAGTGATCGCTGCCGTCCTCCCAAGGATGACGCCGAAAGCGGACGGCTTCTATCCCCTAAAGTTGAACTTGCCGAGTCCGACGTCCGGGCGAACTCTGAAGTTTTGGCCCAACACGCAGAATTTGGAGAATGCGGCGCAGAGACGGAGCATATACAACAGTCCGGCGGCAGATCGGCAGGAAGACCTGCGGGCAGTCTCACAGGAAGAGCTGCAGGCAGTCACGCAGGAAGACCGGCAGGAGATCCGGCGGGACATTTACTTCAGGTGCAAAACGGACAAGACCGGCCCGGGCATCGTTGCGCTGCAGTTCCTTCCGGATGGCGGCGTTTCGATCATCAAGGGCTGCTATCCGGGAGAGGAGAGCCTTGTCGTTCCCCTCGCCGGCCCGCGCACGATCTTCTTTGTGGACAACACCAGGGCGTTTGCCGACGTGACGGAGGACAGCTGGTACCGCGACAGCGTGATTTTTGTCACCGCGCGCACGATCCTCAACGGCACGGACGGCGACACGTTTGAGCCGGAGACGGTGATGACGCGCGGCATGATCGCGCAGATGCTCTTCAACTTCGACGACCCCGAGCAGCCGCAGATCGGCCCCACCTTCGCGGACACGGCAGGCAAGTGGTACGAGAGCGCCGCGGGCCATATGGCGGCGATCGGCGTCGTCACCGGCACGGGCAAGGGCTTCGAGGGCGACGCGCTCGTTACCCGCGAGCAGGTTGCCGCCATCTTCTTCCGCTACGCGGCGAGGCGCGGGTGCGACATGAGCGCGCGCACCGACCTTTCCGTTTTCTCCGACGCGGACACGGTCAGCGATTGGGCGCGAGAAGCGATGGAATGGGCGGTCGGCGTCGGCCTGATCAACGGCGTCGACGGCAAGCTCGACGCGCAGGGCAGCGCGACGCGCGCGCAGCTCGCGGCGATCATGGAACGCTTTGTTGAGAAGGTTGCGAACACTTGACGGAAAAAGGAGGGCAAGCCGAGGGATTACAACCACAGGGACACGAAGTTACCATAGGGGTAATCCGGTACGGAGTCGTGCAACAAAAGGCGAGAGCGTGATGCCAGATAAGGCGTTGCGCTCTCGTCTTTTTCTCCCTTTGGTCAACAAGGTTTCAGTAGACTTGCGGAGGCTCCTTCGGTATTGTTTGCTTACCAAATCCGAAGGAGGGCAAACCTATGAAAAACAGGGGAACAAAAGAAATCGCGCTCGTCGCCGGCGGCATTATCCTCGGCGCGGCCATCGCGTCACCCGTGGCGGGCGCGGCGCTCACAGCGCAGCAATCCACCCAGAAGTTCATCGTGGACGGCAGGCGCGCCCAGATCGAGGCGTACAGCATCGGCGGCAGTAACTACGTCAAGCTCCGTGACGTCGGCAGGGCGATGGACTTCTCGGTGGACTACGATCCGCTGACCAACACCGTCAGGATCGACAGCAACGCGCCTTATGAAGATCCTCCTTCTGCCATGACCGTGAGTCGCACGGTGCAGCTCCCTACCGACGGCAGCCAATACGTCCCGCGCCCCGGCGACCGCATCCTCTGCGACGACGGCACGGAGTACGAGATCAGGGACACGACAAGGTGGGACACGAACGTCTTTCAGGACGGGCCCCTGCCGTCTCTCCCGACGCCGACGTGCGACTGGAACGCATTCCCGGCGCTGACGCTGCAACCGCCCATCGTGAAGCACTACCGCGACGAGCACGGCGACGACCTCTTCGTGCGAAACGTGTTCGAAGTGCGGCGGATGGTCTACACGATCTGCAACGCGCTTGGCGACGAGCCGGACGCATGGCGCGACGGCAAGCCGCTTTGCAAGATCTACACCGAGATCCCGCCCGAATACGAACCCTACACGGGCAGATTCTGGCCGTGGCGCGAGAGCGAAATCACCTCAGTCGTTCACGCGTGCCCGAACATGCGGTACTACGTCGACGCATACGATTATTACCACAACCACGTCTATCAGTACACGCGCTGCTGCCTGATGTCGATATGAACTCACCGCGCGGGCGGGACGGCAAATCGCCGCGTCGCCCGATTTCGCCTTTGCAGCCGTTCTCGCGGCGCAATCGAACCGGAGGTCGCCAAAGCCGCCGTTCCGCCCTGAAATCCGCCCCGTTGAGGGAGCTGCGAAGCCGTGGGAAAAGTGAGGATTGCCTGTCCGCGAAACCTGTGATACGATGTATGCCGCAATAGACTGACAGGGAGAAACGCACAATGCTTGCTGAAAAAGAGCAGCCCTCGACTGCGCCGAGCGACGACGAGCTGTACCGCGCGTATCTCGCGGGCGACGTGTCCGCGTTCGACGCGCTGGCGCTGCGCCATCGCGCGCGACTCACGGCGTATCT
>CACZCL010000175.1 GCA_902779695.1 Oscillospiraceae bacterium
CTACGGCGGCACGGTCAACGCCACCGGCCACAGAACCTATGGCGGCACAGGCATCGGCGGCGGCGGCAAGCTGCGCGACGGCGGAAAAGGTGGGGACGGCGGCACGGTCGCCATCTACGGCGGCACGGTGACCGCCACAGGCAGCGAGGGCGCTATGGGCATCGGCGGCGGCAAGGACAACAGCAACCACGGCACCCTGACACTGGGCGCGGGCGTGAAGCTTGAGACCTCCACCGATGGTACAAACTGGAAGGACACGGCGGACACCTCCGTCAGAACCCGGTATATGAGAACCGGCGCGTCCCAAGGCCAAAGCGAGGGCGGCACCCCGTCCAGCGACACCCCATCCAGCGAGCCGGCCTCCGACTCCGTCACGAGCGTGACCCTCGACCGCACGGCGCTGTCCCTCACTCGCGGCGGTACGGCGACGCTGACGGCGACCGTCGCCCCCGTCGACGCGGCGGACAAGACCGTCACGTGGACGAGCAGCAACACCGGCGTCGCCACGGTGGACGCGAGCGGCGTGGTCACGGCGGTCGCCGCCGGTACGGCGACCATCACCGTCAAGACGAACGACGGCGGCAAGACCGCGACTTGCACCGTCACGGTCACATCCCCCGCCTCCTCGTCGGACGACGACGGCGACGACGGCTCCTCCACGTCCGCTTCGACGACGGTCAGCGTTCCCGTCAGCAGCGATACGAAGAGCGTTTCCGTCACCGCCGGCGTGAGCGGTGAGACCGCCACGGTGCAAAAGCCCACCACGGCACAGTTGGAGCAGATCATCGGCGAAAGCGTCCATACCGGCGAGGTCACCATCGACGTGAGCGGTCTCGGCAAGGGGATCACAACCGCGAGCATCCCCACCGAAACCGTCAAGGCGGTGGAGCAGGCGGTCAACGACGCCGCGAACGACGCGACGGGCATGACCGTCAAGCTCTCCGAGGGCAGCGTGACCTTCGACGGACAGGCACTCACCGCCATCACCGAGCAGGCGACGGGCAGCAATATCCAGCTCAATCTGGACGACATCGGGGAACGCAAGCTGTCCAACACCCAGCAGGCCGCCACAAAGGACATGGACGTGCAGGCGGTCTACGACGCCTATTTGACCAGCAACGGCCGGCGCATCAGCGATTTCAAGGGCGGCAAGGCGACTGTCACCGTTCCTTATGAACTCAAGGCCGAGCAGCGGGCTGCTGGCGTGACGGTTTGGTATGTTGCCGACAACGGCGAAAAGACCGAAATGCCCTCGACCTACGACGGCAAGGACGTTATGTTTACCGTCGAGCATTTCTCTAACTATGTGATCGCCTACGACGAGGAACGCGCGGCGGTCTGCCCGCAGGACAGCACCTGCCCGATCAGCGCCTTTACCGACGCCGATCCGACAGCGTGGTATCACGACGGCGTTCATTACGTTTTGGAAAATGGCATCATGTCCGGCTTGGGTAACGGCCAGTTCGCGCCGAACGACACGACAAGCCGCGCGATGATGGCGCAAATCCTCTGGAACATGGAGGACAAGCCCGCCTACAGCGGCGCACTCGGCTTCACCGACGTGAGCGCGGACGACTGGTTCGCCGCCGCGGTCCGCTGGGCGGACGCCGAGGGCATCATCGGCGGCTACGGCGACGGCAAGTTCGGCCCGAACGACGCGGTCACGCGCGAGCAGCTCGCCACGATCCTCTACCGCTACGCGAAGTACAAGGGCGTGGACGTGAGCGTGGGCGAGGACACGAACATCCTCAGCTACGACGACGCCTTTGACGTTTCCGAGTGGGCGATTCCCGCGATGCAGTGGGCGGTCGGCAACGGCTTGATCTCCGGCAGAACGGCATCGACGCTCAACCCGAAAGACAAGGCGACCCGCGCGGAAATCGCAACGATCATCATGCGGTATTGCGAGAACGTAGCAAAGTAAATCTCAGTTCTGGAACGGAGGAGCTGGCGCAGCGCGCCAGCTCCTCCGTTATCCTACTCCTTGATGATCCGCTCGTACTCCTCCTGCGGCAGCTTGCCTGCCTCGGCAGCGTTCCTCCATTCCACCGCCTGCCTTGACCACTGCTCGAACTGAGCGGCGGTCATTTTCTTTTTCATGTATCGCGCGTAGTGCGTCTTGTACGCGCGGTTGTAGGCAAGCCACACGGGATCGTCCTTGCATTTCTCGTCGTACTTCCTGCGCGCGCCGATGTCCCGGCACGTCTTGTCGGGATCGTCTTTCAGCACGCGCTCGCAGTAGTTGTTGTACTTTCCGCCCGCGATCAGAAAATACTTCCCGCAGTTGTCGCAGCGCTTCGGAATGTGGTTGAGCCGCAGGCCGCGGAAGAAATCAACGTACAGAAACGTGCCGAGACTGTCAAGCAAAAAGGACTCGCAGAGCTTGTCCGGCTCACCGGGAAAGCGGTACGGCTCATAGCTCATCGTCATCATGCTGGTGCCGACGACGCGCTCGTGATCCTTCTTCCGCTTCACGCCATCCAGATAACCCCGATATGCTTCCGCCAGCTCGCGCTCGCTGAGATAGCGGCTCCTGGTGTGGACATAGTTGTCGAGCAGATCGGTGTATCCCCTCTGCACACGGATGAGGTCATACGCAAAGAAAATAAACTCGTCAAACAAAGTGGCAACGTGTTCATTCAGCTTTTTGATCTCAAGAACAATGTTGGGATCGTCGCTCTCCAATGTGCGCACGTCGGGCTCAAAGCACGCGATACCCACCACATCGTGCAGATGCTTTTGATAAACAGGTATCTCCATCGCGAGATTGCCGATTCGGAAGAACAGATTTTGCGCCTCCTGCACATAGCTGTCGTAGGCGTCACAGTAGTCCTGATCCCCTCCCATCTGAAGCTGCACCTTCCCGCGCAGCCACAAAAGTCTGGAGACGATCTCTTCCAGATCGCCTGTCGAGAGATTGAGACAGAAGGTCAGAACCTCATTTGCCTTGTACGCGCGCTCGTCTATGTATACGCTGTCCGCATGGAAATAAGCATTCAATCCAAACATAGATACCACCTGAAAATTTTTTGTTCGATAGATAAT
>CACZCL010000176.1 GCA_902779695.1 Oscillospiraceae bacterium
CGGAACGCCGCCACCAGCCGCGAGCTGGAAACGGCGTTCGGCATCCGCGGCAAGGAACTGCGCGACCTCGTCAATACCCTGCGGCGCAGCGGCGTCCCCATTGCCAGCAGCGGCGCGGGCTACTTCTACGCCGCGACCGAGCAGGAGGTGCGCGCGACCATCGCGCACATGACGCACCGCATCGGCGGCATCGCCGCCGCGATCCGCGGGCTCACGCAGGCGCTGGAGCAGTTCGATGTGGCGCAGATGACGCTGCTGCCGGAGGAGCGGATACGTTCCCCGACCGTCCCCGGCAAGAGCGGAGGGGGTGGCCCGCCGTGAACAGCTACCTCTCATGGGTGGGCGGAAAGAAAGCCCTGCGGGAGCAGATCGTCTCTATGTTCCCCGTGTACTACGAGCGATATATCGAGGTTTTCGGAGGAGGCGGCTGGGTGCTTTTTCACAAGAACCCCGGCAACGACTTTGAGGTCTACAACGACTTCAACGGTCTGCTGGTCAACCTGTACCGCTGTGTGCGGGAGCATCCGTATGAGCTCATGGAGGAACTGAAATATGTCCTCAACTCCCGCCTGGACTTCGACCGCGCGCGGGCGCTCCTCGCAAGCCACGGCAGGCGCACCGAGATCCAGAGGGCGGCGCTGTTCTATCAGGTCATCCGCTTCTCCTACGCCGCCGCGCTCAAGAGCTACGCCAGCCAGCCCCACGATATGTGGTCGAACTTCCCGCTCATCGAGCAGGCGCACCGGCGCTTGGCAAACGTGGTGATCGAGCATCAGGACTTCGAGCGGCTCATCCGGCACTACGACCGCCCGGTGAGCCTCTTTTACGCCGACCCGCCCTACCACGACACCGAGGGTTACTACCAAAACATCGGCGAGAAGGGCTTCACCGAGTCCGACCACATCCGATTGCGGGATACCCTGTTGAGTATTGAGGGAAAGTTTCTGCTTTCCTATAACGACGATGACTTCGTCCGAAACCTTTATGACCGCAGGGGCGTCCACATCGTGGAGACCACGCGGCTCAACACCATCAAGCAGCGCACCGATCCCGGCGCGCAGTTTCCCGAACTCATCATCTCCAACTACGATCCCTATGAACGCGGACGGCTCCAGCCGTCCCAACTGACACTATTTGATTTCGAGGAGGATACATTTCAATGAGCTTCAAGTTTGAGAAACCCAACCTTATCGACAGCGTCACCATCCCTGCCGCCGCCATGACCGTCAGCGGCTTTGCCCCCGGCGAGGACGCCCAGTACCACACGATCAGCGGCGCGGTGGTGATGCTAAAAAAACGCATGAACGCATCCGAGCTGATCCGCGCGGCGTGGTCGCTCAAGCAGCTCTCCGCGGAGCTTTTGACTGAGCTTGCCATGCAGTGCCGCGACGGTGACTGCGCCGAGTGCGCCGACCCGGTGAAGGGCTGCCCCTACAACGCTCTGGACTTCACCCATGACATCGACCTGCCCGACGAGCTGCTGGAGATGGCGGGCATCCCCAAGAACGCTCCGCTCCATCTGGAGCTGGAGGACGGCGAGGTCGTCATCAGCGCCAACCACGACGGTCCCGGCCTGTGGGACATCCCCGCGCCCTTGATGCAGGGCTTCCTCGCCGCAGGGATCTGCCCCGGCGAGCTGGAGGAGAAGCTGAAATCGGGAGAGATCGTCTATGGCAACGCCTGATTATCCGTATCTTTACCGCGGCTCCAGCGGCGACGCCGCGCGGTTACATGAGGAGGAGCTGTGGGAAAAGAGTTTTCGGGAGAACGTCTGCTGTGCCCGCGCCATTGAGAAGGAGGTCCGCCAGCGCGCCGACCCCAACGATCCGTCGTTTCTCCCCGATGACTGCATCGCGCCCGTATTGGAGCAGTACGGATTCAAGCGTGTGAGCTATGTGCTGGCGCATACGGTAAAAGAGAACGACGGGATCGGCGCGCTCCGCCATCTCGTCAGCGACGAAGCGCGCGAGTGGGCAGCACGGCAGAACGTGATACCTGACTCCGACTATGGCCGCTATTACGAAATCGACGCGGCAATTGTGGACGTCAACCGGCTTGTGCGGCAGGTGCAGGAGGCATATCAGGCGCTTGGTCTGTTTGACCGCGAGCATTGCGCCTTGGGAATGTACGATGAAAACGTGGAGGGCAAGGTGCTGGTCATGAAGCTGGACACGCTTTTGGAGAAATTCTGGTCGCCGGAAAACCAGCTCTGGCTGGCAAACGGCGGGTTTGGCTGCGACCCCAAGGCGTCCGGCAGAGCGATCCACGCCACCTGCCTCGGCGATGGTGAATCCGTCTACTGGAACCGCGAGGACTTCTGCGGCGTGCTGAACGAGCAGTATCTTCCCGAATGGGCACTGGAAAAGCTGGAATCGCTCCGCACACCAACGCAGGAGCAGACCGCCGCCCCCGTGATGGGCGGCATGAAAATGGGATGACACAAGCTATGAAAATCGGAGGAAAACAAAATGAGCAAAAGCATGGAAAACACCGCGCGGAAGCGGCAAAGCGAAACGCGGGAGGCGGCTATTGGCGTGAACGCGCGTGCCTATCTCTCGCGAAGCAGCGGGCCTACGCTCGCAAATATAACCGTGGATCTCGGCGGTGAGTACGCCATCAAGGGCCTGCGCGTCGTGCAGGGCAAGGACGGCCCGTTCGTCGCCATGCCCCAGCGCATGGTCAAAGGCGAGTACCAG
>CACZCL010000177.1 GCA_902779695.1 Oscillospiraceae bacterium
ACTCCTATCGGGACGGCGCCGGAAATGAGGAGTACGCTTCGTTTCGGAGCGTCGAGCAGGTGCCGGAGCGCCTGTGGGACGCCGCCTCGGACTGGCGCGTCCGCCTGATCGACGATATCGACGGCACGGAGTACGCCGCGGCGCTCGACGGCGACCGCCTTCTGTTCGGCGCCGTGGAGGACTACGGCACGCTGTTTTTTGAAAAGCAGCCCGCCGAGGAGCTGCTGACCATCGACTACTGCGCGACGCGCGGCGAAGCGGAGGCGCGCGGCGCCTCCGCCCTGTACGACGTCCCCGCGCTGCCGGACGACGAGCCGGGAACGCGCTATTGGGCGCTTCTCACCGCGGCAAAGGACGGCACCCATGTGAGAGTCGAGCGCATGAGCAGCGGCGGCGGTATGCTCGGCCTCTACGAGGTTGAGGGGCTGTTCGTTCCCGGCGCTCTCGTCGCCGACACGGTGCTGGACGCCGGCGCGTCCGTCGCCGTCGAGACGAATCAGCCCTGGGTGGCGGAAATACGCGTGAGCGCGTGGCGCGACGGCTTCTTCGGCAGCTACTGCTTCGGCTCCGACAACTACTACCACCTCGACGACGGCGCGCGGCGCTACGTTGCCGGCGCGAAAACCGCCGTTCCCGCGAGCGCCTACGAGCTGCTCGCCCTGCTGGATGGC
Organism: Oscillospiraceae bacterium; assembly: GCA_902779695.1. Lineage (GTDB taxonomy): Bacteria > Bacillota > Clostridia > Oscillospirales > Oscillospiraceae > Hominicoprocola. The sequence goes on from CACZCL010000177.1 coordinate 672, forward strand.
GAATGGACGTTCCTCGACGGCGGCGAACATACCGCCTGTTTCCGCTTTTTCTGTGACGGCAGCCTCAGCGTTTCGACCGAAGAGGATTTTTTCTCCTTCCGCTTTACGCCGGACCGTCTCTACGCCCCCGCCGACAGCGCGCCGGACCTGCTCTGCCTCCACGACTGCGACGAGGACACCGCCGCGCGCCTGAGCCCCATGCTCTCAACGGACGGCTCCTGCGGCGACTATCTGGTCGAATTCGCCCAGTGCGACGGCGAGCAGCTTCTGCTGCTCACGCAGGCGAACAACGGCGACGCGGTGCTGCCGTATCTGATCCCCCACGGCGGAAGCGACTACTCCTTCCTGCTCCACCGCTACACCGGCGCGGCGGCGGACGCCCCGCGGCAGCCCTCCGGCAGCTTCCCCGCGTTCGTCTGGAAATACGACGCGGACGCGGGCCTCGTCTGGATCGCCGAGGCTGCCGCGGTGGACGAGGCCGAGGACGGCAGCGCGTATTACCGCGTCGCGCCCGGCGCCGTCTGCGCCGCCTATCGTCCCTCCGCGCAGGCGGTCGCCGTTTTGAGCGCGCTGCCCGACCCCGCGTACCCCGTCGCGCTGTTTGAGGCAGCCGTCCGTGCCGACGGCACGCTTTCGCTGGGCGAATAGCGCGTCGCGGCTTTTGCGCTCGCGCGGAGCGCGCAGCGCCGGGCCGCATCAATACGAGAAAAGGGCGCGGGCGCAGATCAAACTGCGCCCGCGCCGCTCTATCCCGTTTTCGCCGCCCCCGGCATATCAACGCTTCCGCTTGGGCTGCGCCTTCTTTTTCCGGATATAATACATCAAGTTGCCGTTTCCCTCGCCGTTGTCCCCGGTGCGCGTTTCAAACATATCCAGCGATTTGACGAAGTCGCTGAGCTTGCGGAAGCCGAAGTTTCGGGAGTCAAAGTCCGGATAGCGGCTCAAAAGCCCGTTGCCGAGGCTGCCGAGAAACAGCCAGTCGTCCTCGTTGGAATGCTCGTCGATCAGCTCGCCGATCGCCTTGACGATCTCGTCCCGGTCGCGGCCCGTCTTAAACTCCGATTCCGCCGCCGCGGCGCTCTTTTTTTCCGCCTTCTCCGCCGCGGCAGGCTTCTTCTCCGCCTTTTTCTTTCCCGCGTCCGCCTCCGCTTTCTGCTTCTCCTCCAGCAGCACGTCGAGATAGTGGAAGCGGTCGCAGGCGCTGATAAAGGACGCCGGCGTCTTCTTCTCGCCCATCCCGATCACCAGCATCTCGGATTCGCGCAGCCGACCCGCGAGGCGGGTAAAGTCGCTGTCCGAGGAGATGATGCAAAAGCCCTGCAGCCGCCCCGTGTGGAGCAGATCCATCGCGTCGATGATCATGGCGGAGTCGGACGCGTTCTTCCCCTTCGTGTTGGAAAACTGCTGGATCGGCTGGATGGCGTAACCGAGGATCACGCTGCGCCACGACGAGGTGGACAGGCTCGACCAGTCGCCGTAGATCCTTTTGTATACGATCGTCCCGTAGTTGGACGCCTCGTCCAGAATGAGCTTGACGTACTTGGGTGAAATATTCTCCGCGTCGATCAGGATCGCGATCTTCTTGCTGCTCTCTACCATCGCTCTCTTCCTTCCGTCAAGGCGGCGCGCCCCGCATCCGCGCGCCGCGTATGGAAAGCATGGTATCACATCGTCTCCCGGATTGCAAGCGCAAATGCCGCCCGCGCGCCGCGCGGCAAGGAAAATATTTGCAAAATTCGGCGAAAAAACGCTTGACAAGCGTGTTTTTCATCGCTATACTAGGAAAGCCGCTTTGAATGGGTTCCAAGCGCCGGCGAAAACCCGGCCACCCCCGAGAGCGAGTCCGTAATCAAGGAAAGAGGTGCAACAAATGCAGGCTATCATCGTTACCGGCGGTAAGCAGTACAACGTCGCGGAGGGCGACACGCTGTTTATCGAGAAGCTGCCCGTCGAGGCGGGCGACGACGTG
>CACZCL010000178.1 GCA_902779695.1 Oscillospiraceae bacterium
ACCGCAACGGTGGACGGCTACACGGATTTCATTTTTGTCAATCGCTTCGGCGGCGTTCAGCACCATGCAACGCTCAACAAGGCGCTTCGGCGTATTATCCGCGATTGCAACTATGATGTGTTGGACAAGCACAAGGGCAAGGGCGAGCCGGTATTGCTCCCCAAGTTCAGCAATCACTCCCTGCGCCATACGTTCACGACGCGGATGTGCGAGGCTGGCGTCAACATCAAGGCGATGCAGGAAATTCTCGGACACGCCGACGCCGAGACCACGATGGATATTTACGCCGAAGCCACGGAGGATTTGAAGCGCACCGAGTTAATCAACTTTGTGGACTACTTCAACCGCTCCAAGCTTGCCCCAACTGGCACAAAATAGCTTACGACCACCTTACGACCAATTTACGACCACTTGTGAAGGTTAGCGTAGAGATACGCAATCCGAGGCAAAAACGTCACCCGCTGGAACAGGCTTGCGTGGGGATATGCGGACTTGTGAAAAATAAAGCCTGATTTCCCGACGATGAAGCCGCTGGAGTGAGAAGCGGCTTAACCAAAAAGGAGAAGCGCCCGCCTCTCGGCGGGCGCTTCCTTTTTCGCGCGGCGCGGACGACCGTTCGGCGCCCCGACGGCGCCTACCGCGCCGAGAGCACCGACTCCTCCGACGCCCGCATGGCGGCGATCAGCGCGCGGCGCGCGGCGTTGGGCTCGTTTTGCTCCAGCGCCTCCACCGCGTCCGCGGCGGCGGCGAAGAGCTTGTAGTACAGATCCTGATAAAGCTCCATCCCTTTTCCTCCTCATCGATTCATAAAAATGGCGCGGCCGGAGCCGCGCCACGAAAAACGCAGAGGCTCCGCTGTCGCCAAAAAGTTTCACTACACGCCACGCGCATACTGAAGGAGCATACGTTTTTACCGAAGGGCAAAAACGTACGGCGTGGCACGGGTGTGGAACTGTGTAGGTGTAACTGTTTGGCATAGCGATACTATCATGCTTCGACACGCTTTGCAAGCGCAATCGTTCGCCGTGTTTCGACGCCTTTTGCGCCGCGGGGCTTGCGCCGGAGCGGAAAAGCGGGTATAATGCGCGCATAATAAAGAAATAAAGGAGACGCCGTTATGATGAAACTCGTGCTGCTCCGCCACGGCGAGAGCGAATGGAACAAGCTGAACCTGTTCACCGGCTGGATGGACGTGGACCTGAGCGAAAAGGGCCGCGAGGAGGCGAGGGCCGCCGGACGGACGCTGCGGGCGGAGGGCTATGACTTCGACCTCTGCTTCACCTCGTATTTAAAGCGCGCCATCCACACGCTCAACCTCGCGCTGGACGAGATGGACCGCGCGTGGCTGCCCGTCGTCAAGAGCTGGAAGCTCAACGAGCGGCACTACGGCGCGCTGCAGGGGCTCAACAAGGCGGAGACCGCCGCGAAGTACGGCGAGGAGCAGGTCAAGATCTGGCGCCGCAGCTTCGACGTCAAGCCGCCGGAGCTGCCCGCGGAGGACGAGCGCAGCGCCGCGAAGCAGGCGATGTACCGCGGGATCGACCCGGCGCTGCTGCCCGCGCACGAGAGTCTGGAGACCACCATCGCGCGCGTGATCCCCTATTTCGAGGAGACGATCCGCCCCGAAATGGCGGCGGGCAGGCGCGTCGTCATCGCGGCGCACGGCAATTCCCTGCGCGCGCTGGTGAAGTATTTCGACAACGTCGGCAGCGAGGAGATCGTCGGCGTCAACATCCCCACGGCGGTGCCGCTGGTGTACGAGTTCGACGACGCCTTCCACGCGCTCCGGCACTACTACCTCGGCGACCAGGACGCGATCGCGGCCAAGATGCAGGCGGTCGCCGATCAGGGAAAGAAGCAGTGATACGAAGGCGCCCCGCCTTGCGGCGGGGCGCTTTTCATCGTCAAAGGGCGGCGAAGCCGCTACCGGCGGCGCGCCCTGCGCGCGCGCAGGGCGACGAGCAGCCGCCCCAGCGGCGAGGAGAAGCCGCGCTGGAACGCCTGTCCCGTGCGCGCCTCGACAAAGGCGCGGAACTCCTCCTCCCGCTCCGCGAGCTGCGATTTGGGGATCATATAGCCGCCGTACTGGTCGCGGAAGAGATAGTACGCCTGCCGGTCCTCCCCCAGCTTGCGCACGGCGGCGTACGGCAGCGGCTCCAGCTCCTCCCCTTCGGGCTGGGAAACGACGTGCATGGCGTTTTTTTCAAAGCGGTACACGGAGCAGGGAAACGGCAGCCCCGCGCCCTTGATCTGCTCCGCGAGCTTGTGCGCCGTGCGGTTGGAGGCGGCGTAGGTGGTCGTGACCAGATAGCAGCCGTAGCCGATGACGAGCAGGCTCCACCAGCCGGAGTACAGCACGCCGGTCAGCACCAGAATGAGGCTGAGAAAGCTGCGCGCCACGCGGTTGCGCGCGCAGAACAGGTCGTACTGCATATGGGACAGCGCGACCAGGGTGTCCTCGTCGTGCTGCATCGTCACCGTGAATTTTGCCATGTCGCATCTCCGTGGCGGCGGTCCCGCTCCACGGGCAGTATAGCGCAGACGGGGAAAAAAGGCAAACAAAACCTGCGCGCGGGCGCGGCGGGCGCGCTTATCGCTTTCTCACAAAAACAAAAATATTTTTTAGTTAGGATAAACAA
>CACZCL010000179.1 GCA_902779695.1 Oscillospiraceae bacterium
CGGACGCCGTGACCCGCGCGCTCTCGTCCGTGCGCGCGGCGCTCTCCGCGCTGCGCGGCGGCATGACGCCGGACGTGGTGCTCACCGAGGCGGAGACGGCGGCAAACGCCCTCGGCGAGCTGACGGGGCGCACGGCGCGCGACGATATGGTCGCGCGTATCTTCGAGCGCTTCTGCGTCGGCAAATAACGGTTGCTTTTCTTTCGTTTGTATGGTATAAAGATTTAGATAAAGTAGTTTTCAAAATCATGTCAAAGGGAGGCTGACCGCCATGCGGGACTATGTCATCATGACCGACAGCTGCTGCGACCTCAGCGCCGCCGAGGTCGCGGAGTGCGCGCTTGCCGTCGTGCCGCTCACCGTCACGATAGAGGGCGTCAACCGGCGCGACACGCCGGACCACGCCGATATGTCGCCGGAGGAGTTTTACCGTCACATCCGCGCCGGCGCCCTGTGCACCACCGCGGCGGTGAACGTGGGCGACTTTACGGATCGGATGCGCCCGATCCTGGAGGAGGGGAAGGACATCCTCTGCGTCAACTTCTCCAGCGCCCTCTCCACGACCTACCAGTCCGCCGTCATCGCGGCGGACGAGCTGCGGGCGGAATATCCCGACGCGAAGATCGTCGTCATCGACTCTCTCGCCGCCTCCCGCGGGCAGGGGATGCTGGTGTGGCACGCGGCAAAGGAAAAGGCGAAGGGCAAGAGCCTGGACGAGGTCGCCGCCTGGGTGCGCAGCCGGATCCAGCATCAGGACCACTGGTTCACCGTCGCCGACCTGGGGCATCTGCGCCGCGGCGGGCGGCTCAACGCCACCAGCGCGATCGTCGGCACGGTGCTTTCCATCAAGCCGGTCATGCACTGCGACGCCGAGGGCAAGCTGACGCCCGTCGCCAAGGCGCGCGGCATGAAGCAGGCGCTCACCGAGCTGGTGAACAAGATGGACGAGCTGGGCGAGCGTCCGCTGGAGGAGCAGACCGTTTTTATCTGCCACGCCGACGCGCCCGACAGCGTGGAATACGTCAAGGGGCTTTTGCGGGAGCGCTTCGGCGTCACGGACGTGCGCGCGGACTACATCGGGCCGGTCATCGGCTCGCACACGGGCGCGGGCACGCTGGGGCTGTTCTTCTTCGGGAAAGAGCGATGAAGTGGCTGGAGCTGCACGTCGACACGGCGCCCGGCGGCATTGAGCCGGTGAGCGCGCTGCTCTCCGCGCAGGGCGTCGATTCGCTGGTGATCGACGAGGAGAGCGATTTCAAGGACTTTCTGGAAAACAACCGCCGGTACTGGGACTACGTCGACGAGGCGCTGCTGGCGGAAAAGCGCGGCAAATGCCGCGTGACCTTCTATCTGTCCGACGACGAGGAGGGCTGGGGCACGGCGGCGCAGGTGCGCGTCGCGCTCTCGGCGCTGAAAAAGCAGCACCCGGAGTACGCGCCGCTGCTGCTGTCGGTGGAGAACGTGGCGGACGAGGACTGGGAGAACAACTGGAAGCAGTTCTACAAGCCCATGGAGATCGGGGAGCGGCTGCTGGTCGTCCCCGAATGGATCGACCCGGGCGAGACGCGGCGCGTGACGCTGCTGCTCAATCCGGGACTCACGTTCGGCACCGGCGCCCACGCGACGACGCGGCTGTGCCTGACGGCGCTGGACAGGCTGATCCGCGGCGGCGAAACGGTGCTGGATCTCGGCTGCGGCAGCGGCATTCTCTCCATCGCGGCGCTGCGGCTCGGCGCGGCGCGGGCGTTCGCCTGCGACGTGGACCCCGCGTGCGTGAACGTCGCCTATGAGAACGCGGCGCTCAACGGCATCGGGCGCGAGCGTTACACCGTCCGCGCCGGCGACGCGACGACCGACCGCGCGCTGCAAAACGAGCTGGGCGGCGGCTGCGACGTGGTCGTGGCGAACATCGTCGCCGACGTGATCCTCGCGCTCGCGGCGCGGGTGCGGGGACTGCTGAAGGACGGCGGCGCGTTCCTCTGCTCCGGCGTCATTGACGACCGGGCGGCGGAGGTGCGCGCGGGCCTGCTCGACGCCGGCTGGACGATCGAGGACACGCAGTCCTCCGAGGGCTGGTACGCTTTTTTGTGCCGGTGACCCTCTCGCGGCGCAAAAAAAATCGAAAGGCGGGGCTTTTGCCCCGCCTTTCGCCGCTATTCTGCCGTTTTCTTTTACGCGTGGCGGTGCTGCGCCTTCATGCGCTGCTCGTGGTTCAAAATGGTCTTGCGGATGCGAAGCGCGTGGGGCGTGACCTCCAAAAGCTCGTCGTCCGCGAGGAATTCGAGGCACTGCTCCAGACTCATCTGCTTGGGCGGGACGAGGCGCAGCGCGTCGTCGCTGCCGCTGGCGCGCATATTGGTGAGCTGCTTTTTCTTGCAGACGTTGACGCTGATGTCCTCCTGCTTGGGGCTGACGCCCACGACCATGCCCTCGTACACCGGTACGCCCGCGCCGATGAACAGCTGTCCGCGCTCCTGCGCGTTGAAGAGGCCGTAGGTCACGCTCTCGCCGGTCTCGAACGCGACGAGGGAGCCGGTGTTGCGGCGGCTCAGCTCGCCCTTGTAGGGGGCGTAGCTGTCGAA
>CACZCL010000180.1 GCA_902779695.1 Oscillospiraceae bacterium
GCTCCGCCGCCGTCCGCGCGCCGACGGGGTAGCCGCCCGCCAGTCCCAGCGCAAGCGCGCCCGCCCCCGCGCCGCCGACGCCGAACAGCGGGCGCATCACCGGCGCGAGCGCGCCGCCCAGCGCCTCGGCGCAGCCGGTGGAGAGAAACAGCGACGAGACGACGAAAAACGGGAACAGCGAGGGCAACAGGGTTTGCAGACACAGCGAGAGCGCCTGCCGCGCCGCCTGCGCGCTCTCGGCGGGGCGCAGGACGAGCGCGGCGGCGAACAGGGCGAGCAGCAGGGCAAGCAGCAGGCTTTTCACGCGCTCCAAAACGATCACCTCGGGAAAGCCTATGCGCCGCGGCGGGAAAAAGGACAGGCAAATTTTGCCGCGCCGCGCATAGGCTAACGAGGGGTGGAGCATGGACAGATACGGGAAAACGCAGGCGCTCCGCGCGCGCATGGCGGAGCTGTTCGACCTGCCCGCCGATCTGGTGGCGGGCCTCGCGCACATGGAGGTGCTCGGCGACCGCGAGTTCTTCCTGGAGGGGCACGAGGGCATCCTCGCCTACAGCGACGAGCAGATCGACGTTTCGACGCGGGGCGCGGTGGTGCGCGTGCGGGGCGCGGAGCTGGCGCTTCGCAGCATGACGGAGCATGAGCTGCGCATCCGCGGCAGGATCGACGCGGTGGAGTTTTTGCGATAGGGGGGCGGCAGGATGTTCCAAAAAGCAATGGCGCTGCTGCGGGGAAACGTGCGCGTGCGCGCGGAAAGCCGCTTCCCGGAGCGCGTGCTCAATATCTGTTCCGCGCGCGGCATCGCCTTCCGCGATCCGGCGTTTCTCGGCGCGACGGCGCTGGCGTTTTCCGTCGACCGGCGCGACTGGCGGCGGGTGCGCGCGGCGTGCGCCGACGCGGACGCGAGCGTGCGGATCGAGCGGACGGCGGGCGTGCCGTTCCTCCTCGGGCGGCTGCGCCGCCGCGGGGCGCTGCTGGCTGGCCTGGCGCTCTGCGCGGCGCTGTTCGCCGCCAACGCGTGCTTCATCTGGGATCTGCGGGTCGAGGGCAACGAGACCGTGCCGGCGGAGCGGATTTTGCGCGTGCTGGCGGAAAACGGCGTCCGCCGCGGGACATTCGCGCTTTCGGTCGACCCGCGGCGGCTTTGCAACCACGCGCTGCTTGAGCTGCCGGAGCTTTCGTGGCTGACGGTCAATGTGCGCGGCTGCCGCGCGCACGTCGTCGTGCGCGAGCGGGTGCCGAAGCCGGAGATCGTCAACGAGTCCGCGCCGACCAACGTCGTGGCGAAGCGGGACGCGCTCGTGACCGCGGTGCGCCCGCTGGACGGCGAGGCGCGGGTGCTGCCGGGGACGACGGTGCGCAAGGGCCAGCTCCTCATCAGCGGCGTCGTCGAGACGAAGGGCGTGGACGCGCCCAGCGTCTCCGCGCGGTTCCTTGCAGGCAAGGGCGAGGTCTGCGGGCGGACGTGGTACGAGCTTTCGACAAAGATCCCGCTTTTTCGCACGCTTCGCGCGCCCGCCGGGGAGCCGGTGCGGGCCTTCTCGGTTTTGTGGGGCGAAAATCGGGTAAAATTCAGTATAAAAGAGGCTGGTAATTTGGCGGGGGAATATGATAAAATAATTTGTCGAAAACCGTGGACGCTGCCGGGTGGCTTCGCGCTGCCGGTGACCTGGGTGACGGAGACCTATCTCCCGCGCGCCGCGGTCCGCGCCGAGCGGACGCGCGCCGAGGCGGAGACGCTGGGGCGCGAAGCGCTGGAGGGCTGGCTGCGCGATCGGCTGGGCGCGGACGGGGAGATCGTCTCCGCGCGCGCCGCCTCCGCCGTGCAGGGGGATTGGCTGCTCGTCACCCTCAGCGCCGAGTGCCGCGAGCAGATCGGCGAGACGGTCCCGATCCCGCTTGCGTGAGGGCGGACACAATACTGATACAAAAGAGGACGGCCTATGGAACAACGCATCAGCATCGAACGGCTGGAGCAGGCGGTGAACCTGTTCGGCTCGTTTGACGAGAACATCCATCTGATTGAGACCGAGTTCGGCGTCACGGTGGCGAATCGCGAGGGCGAGCTGCGCGTGAACGGCGAGCCGGAGGACGTCATGGTCGCCGCCAAGGCGCTCACGGCGCTGCTGACGCTCTCGAACCGCGGCGAGACCATCACCGAGCAGAACGTGCGCTACGTCATCTCCCTCGCGCGCGCCGGACAGGAGGATCGGGTCAGCGAGCTGACGCAGGACGTCATCTGCATCAGCGCCAAGGGCCGCCCCGTCAAGCCCAAGACCATCGGACAGAAAAAATACGTCGAGTCCATTCAGGAAAACGCCGTCACCATCGGCGTCGGGCCCGCCGGCACGGGCAAGACCTATCTCGCCGTCGCGGCGGCGGTCGCCGCCTTCCGCGAGCGCACGATCAACCGCATCATCCTCACGCGCCCCGCGGTGGAGGCGGGCGAGCGGCTGGGCTTTCTGCCGGGCGACCTGCAAAGCAAGGATAAATATCTGGAGCGCGGGAACATCGAGGTCGCGCCGCTCGCCTACATGCGCGGGCGCACGCTGGACGACAGCTTCATCATTCTCGACGAGGCGCAGAACACCTCCTGCGAGCAGATGAAGATGTTTTTGACGCGCATGGGCTTCGGCTCGAAAATGGTCATCACTGGCGACGCGACGCAGATCGACCTGCCGGCGGACAAGCTTTCGGGGCTCAAGCAGGCGGTGCGCGTGCTCAAGGGCGTCGAGGGCGTGGGCATCTGCGAGCTGGACGACAGGGACGTCGTGCGCCACGTGATGGTGCAGCGCATCATCAAGGCGTATCAGGAGTACGAAGACGCAAAGAATAAACAAAACGGCAAGGGGAGGCGCTGATTATGGCAAAGCGGCATTATATTCCCATCACGGCGGATGTGGAGGGCGTCAGCGACCGCGCGAAGGCGCTGATCCGCAAGACCGTCCGCGCGGCGCTGGAGAGCGAGGGCGTAACGCTGCCCTGCGAGGTGGACGTGCTGGTGACGGGGGATCGCGGCATCCGGAGGATCAACCGCGCGCAGCGGCAGGTGGACAAGCCGACGGACGTGCTGTCCTTCCCGGCGCTGGAGCTGCGCCCCGGCGAGCCGCCGTCGGCGGCGGACGCCGACCCCGGCACGGGGCTTGTGCCGCTGGGCGACATGGTGCTCTCCTACGAGCGCGTGGCGGCGCAGGCAAAGGAGTACGGCCATGCGCGCAGCCGGGAGCTTGCCTATCTCGTGACCCATTCGGTGCTGCATCTGCTGGGCTACGACCATCTGGACGAGGGCGAGCAAAAGGCGCTCATGCGGCGGCATGAGGAAGCCGTGATGGAAAAGCTGATGCTCAAGAGGTGAGAAGATGCCTATTACAAAAACCGCGATGGTCACGATCTGCGGCCGCCCGAACGTCGGCAAGTCGACGCTCACCAACGCGCTGGTCGGCGAGAAGATCGCCATTGTCAGCAGCAAGCCGCAGACGACGCGCAACCGGATCTGCGGCGTCGTCAACCGCGACGACGTGCAGTTCGTGCTGCTCGATACGCCCGGCTTCCACAAGGCGCGCAACCGCCTGGGCGACTATATGGTCAAGGTCACGCGGGAGTGCATCGCGGACGTGGACGCGGTGGTGCTGCTGGCGGAGCCGGTGCCGCACGTCGGAATCCCGGAGCAGGAGCTGATCGCGAAGATCCGCGAGGCGGGGCTGCCGGCGATCCTGTGCGTGAACAAGATCGACACCGTGGCGGACAAGAACGAGCTGCTCTCGGTCATCGCCGCCTACAGCGAGGCGTACGCCTTCGACGCGATCATCCCGATCTCGGCGATGAAGCAGGACGGCCTGCGCGACCTGCTCATCGAGCTTGCCAGGTACGCGCAGGAGGGGCCGCAGCTCTTCCCGGACGGCATGGTGACCGACCAGCCGGACCGGCAGGTCGTGGGCGAGATCGTGCGCGAAAAGCTGCTGCGGACGCTGGACAAGGAGATCCCGCACGGCACCGCGGTGGAGATCACGCGCTTTGCCGAGCGCGACGACGAGATCATCGACGTCGAGGCGACGATCTACTGCGAAAAAAAGAGCCACAAGGGCATCATCATCGGCAAAAACGGCGAGATGCTCAAGCGGATCAGCACCGACGCCCGCCACGATATCGAGCGCTTTATGGGCGCGAAGGTCTACCTCCAGACCTGGGTGAAGGTCAAGGAAAACTGGCGGGACAACATGAACTATATCCGCTCGTTCGGCTACGACGACCAATAAGCCGCGGCGCTTCCCGCCGGTTTTCCGCGAGCGGAGCGAGCCGCGCGCGAGCGCGCTTTGCGGCGGAACGCCGCGTGAAATATGCGGGCTTTGCCCCGGAAAGCGAAGCTTTACGGGCAAACTGGCGGGACAACATGAATGATATCCGCTCGTTCGGCTACGACGACCAATAAGCCGCGGCGGCAGGATTTGCCGGCAATAATGCGCCGGCAACCGTCCATGCTATCCGTGAGGTGAGCGTATGGACGGATATCTCGGCTTGTTTTTGGAAACCGGACAGCCGGCGTTTTATCTGATGGCAAGACAGGAGGCGGCGCCCCGTGCCGGAGAAGCTGGTGACAAAGGGCATCGTGCTGCGCGAGACGCAGACGAAGGAAGCGGATAAGATCCTGACCGTGCTGACCGCGGAGTACGGCAGGCGCGCGGTCGTCGCGCGCGGCGCGCGGCGCAAAAACAGCCGCATTGCCGCGGCGAGCGAGCTTTTGGCGTATTCGGAGCTGGTGCTCTACGAGCGAAACGGCTGGTGGCTGCTGGACGAGGCGTCCACGCTGGAGCTGTGGCAAAGCGTCCGGCAGGACGTGGAGCTGCTGTCCCTCGCGTCTTACTTCGCGGAGCTGACGGAGGCGGTCACGGGCGAGGGCGAGCCGGCGGGCGAGACGCTCTCGCTGCTGCTTAACGCGCTCTACGCGCTCGATA
>CACZCL010000181.1 GCA_902779695.1 Oscillospiraceae bacterium
CTTGCGCGCGAGTCGTCGATCCCCAGCGCCCGCGCGATGTTTCCGCGCATTTTCTCCCGATACGGCGCAAGCTTCGGGCGCTGCGCGAGGATCGTCGCATCGACGTTGACGACGGCGTAGCCCGCCTTTGCAAGACAGCCGCCCACCTCGCGCAGCAGCGCGAGGCTCGACGCGCCTTCATAAGCGGGATCGGAATCGGGGAAAAGCTGCCCGATGTCCCCCAGCGCCGCCGCGCCGAGCAGCGCGTCCATGACCGCGTGCAGCAGGACGTCCGCGTCCGAATGTCCGTCCAGCCCCTGCCCGTAAGGGATCTCCACGCCGCCCAAAATCAGTCTGCGCCCGGCTGTGAGCCGATGCACGTCGTATCCATGCCCGATCCGCAGATTTGTCATACGCGCTCCTCCTTCGTTCGTCAAGAAAGGAGAGAGGTCAGCCCTCTCTCCTTTCCCAGATCGCCTCTGCCAAAATCATGTCCAGAGGCGTGGTAATCTTGAGATTTTCTTCCGATCCTTCTGTCAAGTATATTTCCTTTCCCATCCGCTCCACAGCGGAGCAATCGTCCGTCAGCGTCACACCGGCGTCCAGCGCGGACTGCAGCGCCGCCCGCAGGAGCTGCGCGTCGAACACCTGCGGCGTCTGCACGGCGAAAAGCATCGAACGGTCCGGCGTCTCGCGCACGATCCCGTCGACGGCGACCTTGACCGTGTCCTTGACCGGGATCGCGGGCGCCGCGGCGAAATGGACGCGGGCAGCCTCCACGACGCTGTCGATCAGCTCCGGCGTGACGAACGGCCGCGCGCCGTCCTGCACCGCCAGAAGATCGGCGTCCGGATTTGCCTCCAGCGCGGCGCGCAGGACGGATTCCGTCCGGGTCTTGCCTCCCGCGATCAGCTTGACCGGCTTGGCAATGCCGCAGGTCTTGCAAAGCTCGGCAAAACGGAGCAGATCCTCCTCCCGCGCGGCAATGACGATCTCGTTAATGCTGTCCGCACGGTCGACGGCAAGCAGGGTGCGCGCCAGCACCGGCATACCGCCCAGCGGCAGCAGGAGCTTATTCTCGCCCTCCATACGCTGCGAAGAGCCGGCGGCGGCGATCAACGCCGCACAATACGGATGTGCGGGACGGTGGTTGGGAAAGAGTTTTTTCCAGAGCTTCATGCTGCGCCTCCTGTGAGCGGAACGTCAGACAGCGGCGCCCTTTGCCAGCATCACGGAGTTGATGCGGGCTTCCGCCGCCGGATATTCGACGCTTTCAGCCAATACGATCTCGGAAATCAGGATCTGCTTGGCGCTGTGCAGCATCTTGCGCTCCCCGTTGGAGAGACCGCGCTCGCTGTCGCGGTGCATCAGCGCCTTGATCACGCCGGCGACCTCCAGCAGGTTGCCGCTTTTGATCCGCTCCATATTTTCACGGTAGCGGTGGTTCCAGTTCGCGGTCATGTCGATGCTCAGGCTTGGGATCTGCCCGATGACCTCCTCGATCGCCTCGGCGGTGGAAACGGCGCGAATGCCGATCATCTCACTGTTCGCGGTGGGTATCTTGAGCGTCAGCCCGGAAATGGGCATTTTGAAAACGTAGAACGGGATCAGCTTGCCGCTGATCTTTTCCTCGACGATGCTTTCGATCACGCCGGCGCCGTGCATCGGGTGAACGATCTTGTCCCCGATCCGATACATTCTCTGCCCACCTCCCCTCTATCGGCGGCACAACGCGGCTCGTGCCTGTCCGAACAAAACTGCATTTCAGCGCATAATAACCCGCAGATAGTATATCGTGTTTTTCCGAATTTTTCAAGTCTATTTTCCAAAGTTATCAAGAAAAAATGGCAGAAAAAGGGCGGGCATTCCTTGGAACGCCCGCCCGCTCGGTCAGAAATTCAGTTTATTTATTGCTCTTGCGCCAGATGTGCATTTTTTCCGCCTCGGCGATCAGTTCCTCGCGGAAATCGGGGTGCGCGATGGAGATCAGCGCCTCGGCGCGCTCCCAGGTGGAAAGGCCCTTGAGGTTGACCATGCCGTACTCCGTGACAACGTACTGCGTGCAGGAGCGCGGATCGGTGGCGATGGAGCCGGGGGTCAGCGTCGGGACGATGCGGCTCTTTACGCTGCCGTCCTTGCCCGTGACCGTGGAGGACATGCAGATAAAGCTCTTACCGCCATTGGAAAGGTACGCGCCCATGCAGAAGTCAAGCTGGCCGCCGGTGCCGGAAATGTGCTTGGTGCCGGCGGATTCCGCGTTGACCTGTCCGTAGAGGTCGCAGTCGATGGCGTTGTTGATGGAAATGAAATTGTCGATCTGCGCGATGACGCGCACGTCGTTGGTGTAGTCGACCGGCGCCGCCATCACGTCGGGATTGCGGTCCATGTAGTCGTACATCTTCTGCGTGCCCGCCGCGAACGCGTAGACCTGGCGGCCCTTGTCGATCGCCTTGCTGCGCCCCGTGATCTTGCCGGCAAGCGCAAGATCGACAAAGCCGTCGACATACATCTCCGTGTGGGCGGAGAGATCCTTGAGGTCGGAGGTCGCCAGCACCGA
>CACZCL010000182.1 GCA_902779695.1 Oscillospiraceae bacterium
CGTTACCGGCGGTAAGCAGTACAACGTCGCGGAGGGCGACACGCTGTTTATCGAGAAGCTGCCCGTCGAGGCGGGCGACGACGTGACGTTCGACGAGGTCCTTGCCATCGTGGACGGGGAGAACACCAAGTTCGGCGCTCCCACCGTCGCGGGCGCGAGCGTTTCCGCCAAGGTCGTCAAGAACGGCAAGGGCAAGAAGATCCGCGTCTTCAAGTATCTCCCCAAGAAGGGCTACCGCAAGCGCCAGGGTCATCGCCAGCCCTACACCAAGGTCGAGATCGGCAAGATCAGCGTCTGATGACGACGGTCAAATTTCTCACCGAGGGCAAGCGCATCACCGGCTTTGACGTGTCGGGCCACAGCGGCTATGCCGAAGCGGGCGGCGACATCGTCTGTGCCGCGATCACAAGCGCCGTTCGGCTGACGGAAGCCACGGTCAACGACGTGCTCGGCCTCGCCGCCGCCGTCAAGGTGCGCGAAAAGGCGGGTTCCGTTTCGTTCCGCGTCCCCGGCGGGCTCTCCGACCGGGACGAGCACGCGGTACAGGCGCTGCTCTCGGGTCTGATGCTCTACTTCACGCAAGTGCGCGACGAGTATCCGGACAACATCGAAGTCTTGGAGGCTTGACCCTCCTCATTCTGCAGAAAGGACGGCAATTACCATGCTGAACATCGGTCTTCAGTTCTTCGCCCATAAAAAAGGTATGGGCTCGACCAAGAACGGCCGCGATTCCAAGTCCAAGCGCCTTGGCCTCAAGCGCGCCGACGGTCAGTACGTGCTCGCGGGCAACATCCTCGTCCGTCAGCGCGGCACCCGCATCCATCCCGGCACGAACGTCGGCATCGGCTCCGACGACACGCTCTACGCCAAGGAGAGCGGCGTGCTCCGCTTTGAGCGTCTCGGCAAGGATCGCAAGCAGGCTTGCGTCTACCCCACCGAGCAGTAAAAGAATGATGGGGAAAGCCCCGCGGCGCTGCCGCGGGGCTTTTTTTATCAGTATTCAAGCCCGGCTTTGCAGATCAGCTCGTCCAGCAGCCTCGGGCTTTCGTAGCAGGCTTTGACGTCCTGCCCGAGATATTCGGTCGCGTCCGCCGCGGTCACGGTCTTCTCCGCCGCCGCGCCGTCCGCCGTGTAGACAAAGCGCACCTCGTCGAGGTTGCCGATCACGGCAAGCATCGCGCAGGCGGCAGCCTCCATTCGTTTTTCCATCCACTCCCGGCTGCCCGCCGTCACGTCCGTCTGCAGGCGCAGCGTCCAGCAGTATGGCCGCTCGGAGGTCCGCAGCTCGTTCTCATAGGGGCCGAACCGCCTCGTCAGCTCCAGCGCGTTCGCCGTGCGTCCGTTGGCGGGCATATCGCCGACGTAGTCGTGCCGCGTCGAGAACACGCCGGCGGCAGACGCGGATATCTCGGCGCCGTCGTCCCACAGGACGCGCCCGCCGACGCAGATCCGCCGGACCGGCTCCGTGCCCTGATACGTCACGTCGCACTCGCCCCGGTGCAACGCGCTCGACAGCACCGCCGTCGGCTCCAGCGTCACGACGCCGTCCGACCGCGAGACCGTCACCTGGGCTACGCTTCTGGCGCTGTCCGACGTCGACAGCTTCAGCGTAAAGCTCAGCCGGTCGTCCGCCACGCGCAGCTCGCGTGCCACAGCCGCGCTCTCGGAGAGCGGATCGCCGATGGCGAACAGGCGCAGCGCCGCCGCCGAAAGCGCCAGCACCAACGCAAGCGCGGCGCTCAGCAGCGCGACGATCCGGTTGCGGCGCCGGTTCTTTCGCAGATAGTCGATCTCCCGCTCCTCTCCGGCGCCGTCCGGCGCGGCCTCGGGCGCGCGCATCGCGTCCAGCGCCGCGCGGCAGGGCGCGCAGGTTCCGATATGCTCGTCGACGAGCCGGTTGGTCATCTCGCTCGTCAGCCCGTCCACGTAGGACGGCAGAAGGTCGCGCACGACCTCGCACGGAAGCTTATTCATCTTCCTCCACTTCCTTTCTCAGCAGTTCCTTGCCCCGATAGAACGTGACGCGCGCCCAGTTCTCCGTCTTGCCCTGCACCTCGCCCACCTCGCGGAAGGAAAGCCCGCCAAAGGCGCGCAGATACAGCACCTCGCGGTACGGCTCGCGCAGCGCGTGAAGCTTTTTCAGAAGCTCCAGCCGCCCCGCGCTCTCCACGGTCTCCTCCTCCGCCGAGGGGGAAAGCATTTCCTGCTCTCCGAGCTCCTCGGTTTCGGGATGCTTGCGGCGATAGGCGGAGAGGACGTTTTTCGCGATGGCGCACAGCCAGGTGGAGACCGCGCAGCTCCCGTCAAAGCGTTCGCTGGAGCGGATCGCCTGATAAAACGTCTCCTGCGTCAGCTCCTCGGCGGCGTCCGCGTCCCGCGTGAGCGACAAAAGATACCGATACACCGTCCGCGCATGCTGCCGGTATACCTCGTCCATTGGCTGCACGCTCTCACCACCTCCCGTCCGTTCTGTCATATTCATGCAAAAAAGAAGCGTTTCGTT
>CACZCL010000183.1 GCA_902779695.1 Oscillospiraceae bacterium
TCGTCCCATTGGAGCGCCAGCAGCTCCCCGCGGCGGAGGCCCGTAGCGAGGGCGACGAGGAAGATCTCGTAATAGCCGTCGTATTTCGCTTGGATGAGGAACCGCTGCATCTCCTCCGGCGTCAGCACCTGCATCTCCTTTGCCCGCTGCGGCGGGAGTTTGCAGCCCACGGCGGGGTTATCGCGCAGGAGCTTTTCATCCACCGCCTTTTGCAGCGCCGCCTTGATAAGCGCGTGGCAGGTGCGGAGCATGCGGTCGGAAAGCCCCTTGCCGAGCTTGTCGGCGTACTGCTTGCGCCCCGCGCGCTTGAGGTGCATGTAAAAGCACAGAAGGTCGCCCTGCGTGAGCTTGTTGAGCGGAAGCCTGCCGAGCTGCGGCGTGATGTGCTTGTAAATGCGAAGCTCGTAGTTCTCCCGTGTGCCGGGGCGAATGTTAGGCCGGATATAGGTGCGGTACCAATGGTCGAGCCACTCGCCGAACGGCATATCGGGCGAGCATTTTTTCTCCGCCTTTGGCGGCGTGCCGAGCGAGGCCTTGAGCTTGTCCAGCTTTTCCTGACATTCGCGTTTCGTTTTGGCAAGGACGTTTTTGGTTTTCGGCAGACCGCTTTCGTCGTAGCTGACGACCACGCGCCCCTCCCAGCGCCCGTCCTTGCGTTTGCGGATCAGGCCGTCCCCTGCCTTGCGTCTTGCCACGGCGCCAGCTCCTTTCCGAATATTTCTTCCATGAAGTCTCCGACGATGCCGGAGGCTGTTTCTTTCATATCGTCGGTGACGTGGGTATAGGTGTCGAGCGTGAACGAAGCGTTGGTGTGTCCGAGGATGCCCGCGAGCGTCTTGGCGTCCACGCCGCTCGCGAGCGCGTGGGTGGCGAAGGTGTGGCGCAGGTCGTGGAAGCGGATGGCGGGCAGCCCCGCGCGCTTTAGGATGCGTTTCATATTCTCGTAGGCGGTCGTCGGGTTCGTCGGCTGCTCGGGGCGCAGCGGGTTGGGGAAGATCCACTCCGTGAACGACGCGCGCTTCCGCTCGCGCAGCAGCTCCGCCGTGCTCGGCGGGAGCAGGATCACGCGCCGGCCGGCGTAGGTCTTGGTGTCGCCGCAGACGAGCGCGCCGTCTTCCTTCTTGAGCGTGCGGCGCACATGGAGCCTGCCCTCGGCTTCGTCGAAGTCGTCCCAGCGGAGCGCGCAGATCTCGCCGCGCCGCAGCCCCGTGGTCAGCTCCGTGTAGAAGAAGTCGTGCCAGTCCTCGTCGCCCTCGATGGCTTTCAGCAGGGTGTTGAGCTGCCCGTCGTTGAGGATCTGCTTCTGCGCGCGCCGCCGCTTCGGAAGCTGTACGCCGTCGGCGGGGTTCGTGGGAATGAGCCGCGCGCAGACGGCGGCGTCGAGCGATCGGTGGAGCAGGTTGCAGACGCGGAGCACCATCGTCGCGGACAGGCCGCCCTCCTTGCCGTCGAGACGCCCGCCCTTGCGCAGTTCGTTGCAGAATTTTTGAATGTCGTCGGTCGTGAGGTCGGCGAGCCGCTTCTGCCCAAGGCGCGGGACGATGTGGTTTTGGATCATCGCGCGGCACCTCTCCGCCGTGGACGCGCGCATCGTAAGCGGGAGGCTTTCGCGGCACCAGCGTTCGAGCCATGTTTGTAGTGTGAGCATCATCTCCTCGGTGAGGTCGCGGTCATGGTAGGCGCCGTCGAGCGCGCGGAGCTTTTCGCCGAGCTCCTTCTGCGTGTGCGCGTAGGCGTACTTGAAGATGGACGCGCCGTCCTTCTTGTGCCCGATGACCACGCGCCCTTCCCACAAGCCGCGCTTGAGCTTTCGCACCATGCCGTCGCCGGACGGTCTGCGTTTTGTCATTGTGTTTCACTTCCGTTTCTTTCTTAGTTACTGCGGTGCATTTTTTGCGCGTTATTTGCTCCCGCCGACGACCTCCATGATGAGCTGCGCGCCGAGGGTGAAGCCCTCACGGAAGCTCTCATAGGTCATCGTGCCGACCAGCTCGTCGTGGATGTTGATGAGCTCCAGCAGATACTCCTTCGCCTTGCCGTCGAGCATCTGCGCGAGCCATTCCTCGTCCTCGCGGAACGATTCGAGCAGGATGCCCGTGCGGGAGTCCTCCGGGTAGTCGCGTTCGTTAAGGTACAGCTCGCCGTGGTAGAGGTCAGAGAGGATGCTGTTCATTTGAGCCGCCTCCCCTCAGAGCGACATGAGACAGTAGCGGGTGTTTTGATAGACGCCGTCGTGGTACACGTCGTATGCGTCGACGTAGTATCGCACGTTCGGGCAGGCGCGAACGACATCCGTGATTTCTTCACTTCGCCACGGCCAGAAC
>CACZCL010000184.1 GCA_902779695.1 Oscillospiraceae bacterium
AATCACTCCCTCGTAAACATCGCTTTCCGCTTCTTCTCGCGGCGCACGCGCTCGGCCGTGCCGGTGAAGCTCATCGTCGCGCCGATGTAGTCCAGTTCCCATGACGAGCCCTTGACGCCGCTGCGGCATTTCGTGACCGTGCAGATCAGCTTTGGCCGCGGCACGATGCCGTTGGCCATTTCATACGCGTCCGGCTCCGCCTCGTCGAGGAACAGCTCCAGCTGTGTGTCGGCGATCCGGCTGAGGTTGTTGCCACCGCTGGCGCGTCCCGCGAAGTCGCCCTGACGCTGGCCGGCCTTGGCCAGCTCGCTCATCTGCGACAGCACCACCCACGTCGCGTCATAGCGGTGCTGCCATTCGCGCAGCTTGCTCACGCAGGCGCGCTGCGCGTCCATCTCGCTGCGGAAGCCGTCCGTCGCCGTGATGTAATCCCAGACGACCAGCCCCGGATTCAGCCGCGAGACGAGGCTTTCGATGTCGCTCAGACGCAGCGGACCGTCGGCGATATGGAACCGCCCCGCGTCCATCTGCGCGCGTCGGGCACGGACACGCGCGAAATCCTCCGGATGATCCGCGATGGCCGCCGTCAGACTCTTTTCGCCCGCCTCCGCTACGGGCAGCAGCCGGCGCAGGGCGATGCGCTCCGGGCGCATGTCGAGCGACAGGTACAGCACCGGCCGGCCGATGTCGCGCAGATACTGATCGGCGAACGCCAGCGCCAGACTCGTCTTCATGCTGCCGTCGCCGCCCACGACGGCAAGGATCTCCGCGGGCAGAAGTCCCCCGCCGATGGCGCGGTCCAGCGGACCGATGCCGCTCCTCGCCAGCGGCTGGCCGGACCAGCCGCGCACCGTCGCCTCGAACACGTCCAGCAGCGCCTCCGGCGACGTGTCCAGACTCATGTTCAGCCGCTTCGCGCCGGAAAGTGAATCCTGCGCCGCGGCCATGATCTCCGGCACGTCGCAGTCGGGCCGGTACGCCTCGTGGATCAGCCGCCGCGCCGTCCAGATCAGGTCGCGCCGCGTGCGCACGGCGCGCAGCGACCGGGCGTGCGCTTTCCACGCTCCGGCAAAGCTGGCGCCCGCCCTGACGGCGCAGTCGACATAGGCGGCAAAGTCCGACTGCCCCAGTTCGCCCGCGCTGGCCAGCGACACGCCGTCCACCGCCTTGCCCGCTGCCAGGCGCGTTTTCAGCGACTGGAACAGCCTGGCGTGCTTGCCCTCGGAAAAGTCCTCCGCCTCAAGCAGCGCGGCAATCTTGCCGGCTTCCTCCGCCGACAGCAGCATCGCGCCCAGCACGGCCCGCTCTTCGTCGGGCGCCGAAGGCAGGTCGAGGCTCCAGTCCGGCGCCGCCATATTGCGGGCGTCCGCACTGTGGTCATGCGTGCCGATCAGCGCGTCGAGCGCCTCGGCGCCGTCAAACGGCTCCCGCATAGCGCTCACCGAAGTCGGCGTCGCGGATGAAGTGCGCCGGCGTGCCCAGATAGCGCAGTTCCTCGCCGTTCTCGGCGCGCTCCATCAGGCCGGAAAGCTGCTCCTCCAGACAGTCATAGGCGCGGCTGCGCGCCTGCGCCAGCTCCACCGAATCGCCGGCCAGCGGACCGAATCTGGCGTACCACTCGCGCCGTGCCGCCTCGCGTCCCGTTTTCAGCCCCGGCCAGTGATCCCAGAACTCGGCGAACGACTTTTCGACGCGCGGGATGACCGCAATCGGCGCCTCCGCACCCGAACCGCGTGCTTTCTGTTCCGCCCGTCTCAGCCAGTTACCGATGAACTTCACCGGATCCTTTTTTCGACGGCCATTCTCCACGTTCCAGGTCAGCGCTCGGCGTGTCTCCGTCACCACGGCTGCCATGCCGTAGTCGAGCATCCAGCGCGGCAGGACCTTCTCCAGCAGAAGCGCCTTCTTTTCCGACGAAAGCTCGAAGTCCCCGCAGATCAGTCCAAAGACCATGCCCGCAGCGGCACTTTCGTCCGCCGACAGTTCGCGCACAGCCTTTTCGTCCTTTGCTCCTTCGGCGGCGTCCGCCTCGGACGGATCGCTCACTTCCGGGAAAGCCGCCTCGCCTTCGTCGTCCCCCTCCGGGGGATCAAGGGGGTGATCTAGTTCATTGTGTATAGTTCTTGTGTTTAGTTCCTGTCCGTCTGGCGGACACCCGCCGTCCGTCTCGTGGACACCCGCCGTCCGTGTGGCGGACACCGAGAGTCCGTCTGATGGACTGACATTATTTGACAGCGGCCAGTTTTCCGGTTCGGTCAGGTGGTACAGTGTTGTCTTCTG
>CACZCL010000185.1 GCA_902779695.1 Oscillospiraceae bacterium
AGTGTACGCCGGTCAGGCGGTCCATGAGGATCTTTGCCTGGCCGAAGCCCATTGCCTCGCTGTGGACGACGAAACGCTTTTCCCTTCCGAACATGATGATCGCTCCTTTTATATAAATATATCGTTCTGCCAATGCTGCGCCGCGGCGGTCACACGCGCCGCTTGAACATCTTCTCCAGCTCCGCCTGCGTCAGGCGCACCTTGACGGGCCTGCCGTGGGGGCAGTATTCGATCTCGCCGGACTGCACCCGGTCCACCAGGGCGCGCAGCTCGCGCTCGTCGCTCTTCCAGCCGCCCTTGATCGCCGCCTTGCACGCCAGCGTCGCCAGCAGCGCGTCCCGCGCGCCGGCGGGGTCGGCGCCGCCGCCGCGCAGCAGCTTGCCGGCGATCTCCTCCAGCGCGGCGACCGCCTCGGTCTCGTCGATGTCGGCGGGGACGGCGCGCAGCAGCACGGCGCCGCCGCCGAAATCCTCGCAGACGAAGCCGTATCGGCGCAGCGTGTCGAAGCGCGGCGCGACGGCGGCGTATTCGTCGTCGGAGAGCTGGGCGACGAGCGGCGTGAGCAGGGTCTGGGACATAATCGGCTCGTTTTGCGCCTTGAAGCGGTCGAAGTTGACGCGCTCGTGGGCGGCGTGCTTGTCGATGAGCCAGACGTTGTTCGACGCGTCCTCGCAGACGATGTAGGTGTTGAGCACCTCGCCGGCGATGCGCCACGCGGGTTCGACGGCGGGGAGCAGGTCCGCCTGCTCCGGCTCGGCGGCGGGTGCCGTTTCCGAAACCGCGGCGGGCGGGTGAGGGATCTCCGGCGCGGGCGCGGCGGCGACGGGGCTTGCGGGTGCGGCGGGCTGCACAACGTCCGCGACGCGCGCGCGGCCGCCCAGCTCGCCGAGCGTGACGGCGGGGACGCGCGTTCGGAACGGTTGGGCGGGCGCGGGAGACGACGCGCGCGCCGGGGCACTTTTGCCGCCGTGCGCGGCGCGGAACTGCTCCGCCGTCATGGTCCGGTAGAAGCCGCCGCGCTCGCCCCGCTCGTCCGGCGCCGCGGACGGGCGGGAAACGCCGGCGCCGGGGACGGGGCTTGCCTCCGTGGGCTTTGCCTCGCGGTCGAGCGCGTCCGACACCGCGTGATAGACCAGGTCGAACACGGGCTTTTCGGCGGCGAATTTCACGATGGTCTTCGCCGGATGCACGTTGACGTCCACCAGCGCGAAGGGCAGCGTCACGCACAGCACGCAGCCGGGGAAGCGCCCCTTCATGATGCGGTTGGCGTATGCCTCCTCCAGCGCGGCGGTGAGAAGCTGCGACTTGACGAGGCGGCCGTTGACGAAAAAGGTTTGCATCCCGCGCGTGCCGCGCCCGCTCAGCGGACGGGTTACGAACCCGTCCGCGGCAAGGTCGCCGTCCCGCCCGGCGACGTCCACCAGCGAGAGCGTGAACTCGCGTCCCAGCGCGGCGTAGACCGCGGAGCGGAGCGCGCCGTCGCCGGGGGTGTGCAGCGCCTCCGCGCCGTCCTTGATGAGCTTGAAGGAGACGCCGGGATGGGAGAGGGCGAGATGGGTCACGATGCCGGAGATGGCGCTTGCCTCGGCGCTGTCGCGCTTCATGAATTTGAGGCGCGCGGGCGTGTTGTAAAACAGGTCGCGCACGATGACGCTCGTGCCCTCGGGGCAGCCCGCCTCCGCCACCTCGCCGGGGACGCCGCCCTCCAGATGCAGCGCCGCCCCGCTGAGCGCGCCGCGCTCGCGGGTAAACACGTCCAGCCGCGAAACGGAGGAGATCGCCGCCAGCGCCTCGCCGCGAAAGCCCAGCGTGCCGATGGCGGCAAGATCCTCCGCGCGGCGCAGCTTGCTCGTCGCGTGGCGCAAAAACGCGGTCGGCAGCTCGCCGGGCGCGATGCCGCAGCCGTCGTCGCTGACGCGCAGATAGGTCATGCCGCCGTCCTGTATCTCGACGGTGACGGCGGACGCGCCCGCGTCGAGGCTGTTTTCCAGCAGCTCCTTGGCGACGCTGGCGGGCCGCTCGACGACCTCGCCGGCGGCGATCAGGTCGGCGACGTGGGGGGAGAGTTGTTCGATGTGAGGCATGGCGTGACTCCTTCTGCTTCTGCGCCGTTCCACGGCGCGGGGCGGGGGATTTCCGCCTGTGGGCGGAGGCTTTTGGAGCGTTCCGCGCTCCGGCGCGGGTTCCTTTTTGCACGCGCAAAAAGGAACCAAAAACGCGCTTAAAACCTGCGGTTTTAAGAATTCCCTTTTTGGGCTTGCGGCGGGTTTCGCGTTTGCCGCTTACGAGCGCCGCTGTGCCCTGTTTCGCGGCGGGATACCGTCGATACTCTGTGCCGGTATTTCCGCTCGCCGCTGCCTTGGGCGCAGTGCGGGAGGCTGCTGTCGGCGTTACCGCTTCTTTGGGCGGCTGACGGGAGGTTGCTTTCGCCTCGTCGCCGCCTTGGGCGGCTGACGGAAGACTGCTGCTGTTTCGCCGTTGCGTTCTGCTCCCGCGGCAGGCGCGGCGGGAT
>CACZCL010000186.1 GCA_902779695.1 Oscillospiraceae bacterium
CCCGCCGCCGGCGCGCCGCATCTGGGGCAGCACGGCGCGCGTGACGTTGTCCATGCCGAAGAAGTTGACGTCAAACTGCCGCCGCGCGTCGGCGCCCTCGGTGAACTCCACCGCGCCGGAGATGCCGAAGCCCGCGCAGTTGACCAGGATATCGACGCCGCCCGCCTCCATCAGCACGGCGTCCACCGCGTCGCGGACCGCGCCCTCGTCGCTCACGTCGGCGCGGAGCGCCGTCAGCCCCGGGTGCGAAAAGTCGCGCCGGCAGAGGACATAGACGCGGCAGCCCGCGGCGGCGAGCGCCTTCGCCGTCTCCAGCCCGATGCCGGAGCTTCCGCCCGTCACGATCGCCGTTTTGTTCTCCATGGGAGCATCTCCCCTTTCCCTGCCGCGATTATACCCCCGTCCGCGCCCGCGCACAACAGAAAAATCGGACGCGGCTCATATTTTTTGCCGCCGCAGGAAAAACTAGGCGGCACGGAGCCGCACGCGCAAGGCGCTCGGCGCTCCGAAACGGGAGGAAAGGCGAGGCGCTTACATGGGAAAACGGATCGGCGCGCAGACCGTGCGTCTGGCGCATCCGCCGGCGGTGCTCTCCTTCGCCGCGGTCGGCGGGCACATGGAGGGCAAGGGACCGCTGCGGGACTGCTTTGACGAGCTGAACGAGGACCATCTCTGGGGACAAAAGACCTGGGAACAGGGCGAGAGCGCCATGCAGCGCCACGCGCTGGGCAAGGCGCTGGAAAAGGCGACGCTGCGCGAGGCGGACGTCGACCTCGTCTTCGCGGGGGATCTTCTGAACCAGTGCATCGGCTCGTCGTTCTCCCTGCGGGACACCAATATCCCGTTCTACGGGCTTTACGGCGCGTGCTCGACGATGGGGGAAGCCCTCTCGCTGGCGGCGCTGATGATCGACGGCGGATTTGCGCGCCGCGCCGCGGCGCTCACCTCCTCCCACTTCTGCACGGCGGAGCGGCAGTACCGTATGCCGGTGCCCTACGGCTCGCAGCGGACGCCGACGGCGCAGTGGACGGCGACCGCCGCGGGCTGCTGCCTGCTGGGCGGGGAGGGGGACGGCCCGTTTATCACCTGCGTTACGGCGGGGCGGATCGTCGACAAGGGCGTCACCGATCCGAACAATATGGGCGCCGCAATGGCGCCCGCCGCCTGCGACACGCTTGCCGCGGTCTTTCGGGACACGAATACCGCGCCCGCCGACTACGATCTGATCGTCACCGGCGACCTCGGCAAGCTGGGACACGACATCGTCGTCGACCTCCTCGCGCGCGAGGGGCTGGATATGACGAAAAACTACGACGATTGCGGCCTTCTGCTCTTTGACCGCGAGGCGCAGGACATGCACTGCGGCGCCAGCGGCTGCGGCTGCTCCGCGTCGGTGCTCTGCGGCTATCTGCTGCGCGGAATGCGGGAGGGCCGATGGAACCGCGTCCTGTTCGCGCCGACCGGCGCGCTGCTCTCTCCCACCTCGTCGTTCCAGGGCGAGAGCATTCCCGGCATCTGCCACGCGGTGGTGCTGTCAAACACGAGGGAGGGCTAGGCATGGAATTTCTGCGGGCATTCCTCTGCGGCGGGCTTCTGTGCGCCGTGGGACAGATCCTGATCGACAAAACGCGGCTCACGCCCGCGCGGATCCTGACGGGCTACGTCGTGGCGGGCGTGCTTCTGACGGCGCTGGGGCTTTACGAGCCCGTCGTCGCGTGGGGCGGCGCGGGCGCGACGGTGCCGCTGCTCGGCTTTGGCTACTCGCTGGCGAACGGCGTTGAAAAGGCGGTGGCGGAGAAGGGCTGGCTCGGCGTGCTGACCGGCGGCCTGAGCGCCACGGCGGGCGGGATCGCCGCCGCGGTCGTGTTTGCGCTGGCGGCGGCGCTGGTCTTTCGGGCGGGCGACAAGCGCCGCTAGGCGGGAACGGCAAAAAAGCAGCCGCAGGGCTGCTTTTTTGCTTGACAATTCTCGCCTCGCTGTGTTATCATACATTACGCGTTTGGTGAGGGCGTGGACAAGACACGGAGAGATGGCCGAGCGGTTGAAGGCACCGGTCTTGAAAACCGGCGATGCGCGAGCATCCGTGGGTTCGAATCCCACTCTCTCCGCCAACTCGTCGGAAAACGGAATACCCGTTTCGTTTCGGCTTGCGGAAGTACCCAAGAGGCCGAAGGGGCTCCCCTGCTAAGGGAGTAGGGCGTGTAAAAAGCGCCGCGGAGGTTCAAATCCTCTCTTCCGC
>CACZCL010000187.1 GCA_902779695.1 Oscillospiraceae bacterium
CGCGATGATCAGGATCAGAATGAAGATCAAAAGCCGCTGGACCGTCAGCAGGCGCTGCATTCCCTGCGACGCCTGCATCTGCTCCTCGCGCACGCCGTTGACCAGACTGGAGAAGATCACGCGCATATCCTCGTCGATGGCGGCCTTTTTCTCCAGATACTCGCTGTCCAGCACCATCGACTGCGCCCGCTCCAGCTTTTCGCCGCGGGACAGCCGCGCGTCCTTCGCAAGAAGCGTCGTGCTTTGCAGCTCCTTCGGGAAATCCGAAAGCTCGTAGCCGAAGGCGGAGATCGTGAGGCGCATGGCGTAATATTCCCGCGACGTCAGCGCCCGCGATTGATCCAGAATATCGCCGAGACGCGCGTAGGCGTCCGTCCCGTCCAGCGTTTTTCCCAGCTCCTCCAGCGCGAACTCCCGACGCCGCGTCACGTTGATCTCCATGAAATAGCGGTCGAGGTACGCGCGCTCGCCCGTCATGATAAAGTTGCGCGACTGCTCGGTCAGAAAATCCGTCGATTCCTTGATGTTGGAGGCGCTCTGTTCCCAGGCGATGTAGTTCTCCGTCGCGCGGCTCAGCTGCGCGTAGCCGCTGGAAATACGAAAGGTTTCGTAGATCAAAAACGCGGAAATCAATAGCGTAATGGCGGCAAGCCAATAGTTCAGCTTGCCGAGGGGCAACCCACGATGCTGATAGTCAACGGACAGATCCATACGGCCCCCTTGCGTTCCCTGAAAATGACGATTCTTCCGCACTTTTAGCTTATCGCATTTTTGCGTTGATTGCAAGGGCATTTTTTGCTTCATTCGACGATTTGCAAGGCTGTATTTGCGATATTGTTGACTTTTTTCGCCGTTGCCTTATAATCAAACTGTTGAAATTGCATCCTGCCGGAGAATGGGGAGGATACCGTGAACAAACAGATCTTCAGCCTGTTGGGCGCCATCGGCGCAAGCCCGTATATGATCGGCGCGAAACGCCTGAACTCGCAATATGCCGCGGTGGAAACGCTGTACGGGCAGGGAGCGTACGCCGCCTGCGTCGCGGCGTGCGGCGAGGTGCTGGAGGAGCTGCTGGGCGGGCTGTATCTGGGCGTCATGGGGGAAACGGCGCGGCTTTCCGTGATCCTCAGCGATATCGAATTCTGGCGCGTGATCGACGACCGGCAATTCTGCGACACGGCGGGAATGCTCCAGTACGCGTGCTGCCGGCTGGCGGAGGAGAGCGGGGCGGAGCCGGAAAAGGCGGCGCGGCTCGCGACGACCGGGCTGGACGACGTGATCGAGCACGCGGCGCGCTTCCTCGCGCGCTCGGGCGCGGAAAAGTGCGTGGATCCCGCCGTACTGAAGCGGGAGGATATGCGCGAGCGCGTCCGTGTTATGACGGAGGGCCTTCGCGCGAAGCTGGACGCGGCGGGGTGCAGCGGCGGCTTTTCCATGCAGCCGCCGTTTATGAACGCGTTCCTGCTGGATTTTCCGGAGCGGGAGAACGCCGCGTGGACGCGTTTCCTCGCCGGACGCCTGCAGCGCGCGGGGCTTCTGACAACGGCGCGGGTGGGCGTTCTGGACGCGGAACGGGTCGTGGACGAGCGCGTGGGGCTGACGAACGAATTCATCCGCCGGGCGGCGGCAGGGGCGAACGGCGGCGCGCTGCTGATCGAGCATTTTGAGGAGTTCGATATGCCCTGCCTCGGCGGGAACCTGCTGGATCGGGCGCTGAAAACGACGCTTACCGCCGCGGAGAAGTACCGCGGTTCGCTGTGCATCGTCGTCGCGGGACGGGGGGAGAGCGTCGAGCGCGCGTTCCGCCGCGCCGAGGCGGCGGAGGAAGCGTTTCCCCTTTTTCTCGCGCTGCGGGAAAAATAAGCTTGACAAATTAGCCTTCACTAACTATAATGCAGGTGGTTAGCGGGGGCTAATCCTTTTCCGCTTTTATTTTTTACCGCGTTGTTAGTTTGAACAAACAGAGAAAGAAGGCAATCTATGATGCCGTTGATTCTGGCGGATTCCGGATCGGAGAACATTGTGCGCAAGGTCGGGGGTACGGCGGAGGTGCGCCAGCATCTCGCGGACCTTGGCTTCAACGTGGGCACGCCCGTCACGGTGGTCGCCGCGATGGGCGGGAACATCATCGTCAAGGTCAAGGAGTCCCGCGTGGCGATCAGCCGC
>CACZCL010000188.1 GCA_902779695.1 Oscillospiraceae bacterium
GGCGTGCTCGCGGACAAGGACTACCCCGCCATGTTTGCGCCGATGCTGCCGCTCGCAGAGCGATTCGTCACCGTCGCGCCGCCGGGCGCGCGCGCCCTCGGCGCGGAGGAGCTTGCGGCGTGGCTGCGCGGGCACGGCGCGGCGGCGGAAGCGTGCCGAAGCGCGCGGGAGGGGCTGGCGCGGGCGCTTGCCCTCACCGCCGGCGGCGGGGCGGTCTGCGCCTTCGGCTCGCTCTATCTCATCGGCGAATTGAAGGAGGAGTCGCTATGAAATCCAAGGCGGCGGTCAAACGCATCATCGAATCGCTCAAAGCGCTGTATCCCGACGCGCTTTGCTCCCTCACCTATGAAAAGGACTACGAGCTGCTGTTCGCGGTGCGCCTCTCGGCGCAATGCACCGACGCGCGCGTCAATCTGGTCACGCCGGAGCTGTTCGCGCGGTTTCCGTCGCTGGAGGCGTTCGCCGGCGCGCGCGTCGAGGACGTCGGCGAGGCGATCCGCTCCTGCGGGTTTTACAACACGAAGGCGAAGGATCTCGTGGAATGCGCGAAGCTGCTGCTGGAAAAGCACGGCGGCCGCGTGCCGGACACGATGGAGGAGCTGACCGCGCTGCCCGGCGTCGGCCGCAAGACCGCGAACCTGATCCTCGGCGACATCTACGGACAGAGCGCCTACGTCT
Source organism: Oscillospiraceae bacterium (assembly GCA_902779695.1). GTDB lineage: Bacteria > Bacillota > Clostridia > Oscillospirales > Oscillospiraceae > Hominicoprocola. The sequence continues at coordinate 679 of CACZCL010000188.1, forward strand.
GCGACACGCACTGCATCCGCATCACCGGACGGCTGGGGCTGACCGACGGCAGCAAGGACCCCCTTCGCGTCGAGGAACAGCTCCGAAAAACGATCCCCGGCGCGGAATCGAGCAATTTCTGCCATCGCATGGTGCTCCACGGGCGCGCGCTGTGTATGGCGCGCAAGCCGAACTGCGCCGACTGCCCGCTCAGGCCGGAGTGCGACTACGGCAAACGGAACTGACGCGCGCCGTGCCTTTCCCTCCGGGGAAAGGCACTTTTTTTGTCTCCGGCGCATATAGTGGGATACCGAAACCTGATTGGGAGGTCGTCCTATGGATGCAAAAACCGCCGCCGCCATCGAGCGGCTCAAACAGAACAAGGCGCTTGCCGGACAGCTCATGCGCTCCGGCGACGGGCAGAAGCTGATGGAGCTGCTCACGAAGGGAGACGGCGGCGCGGCGCTGAACCGCGCCGCAAGCTCCGCCGCCGCCGGCGACACGGCGGAGCTTGCGCAGATGCTGCGGGGGCTGATGCAAAACAAGGACGCCGCGGCGGTGATGGAGCGGCTGAGCGACTCCGCGAAGCAGTAGGGCAAGGAAAGGGCGTGCGGCATGGCCGAATGGCAGGCGCAACTGAACAGCATTCTCTCGGACCCCGACGCCATGGCGCAGATCGCCGCGCTGGCGCAGAGCATCTCCGGCGGGCAGGACGGCGCCGCGGCGTCGGAGGGCAAACGCCCTTCGGAGGCGGGCGAGCGCGCAGCCGATGCGCCTCCGCCCAATGCGCCGGGCGTCGACCCGGAGCTGCTGCGCCGCCTCGCGCCGCTCATGCGACAGCTCGACCGCCCGGAAAGCAATGAAACCACGGCGTTTCTTCTCGCGCTGCGCCCCTTTCTCAGCGAGGCGCGCCGCGGCAAGGTCGAGCGCGCCGCGCAGCTCGCGCGGCTGATCCATCTCGGCAAGACGTTTCTGCTCGCGCAGGGACAGGAGGAGGCGGGCCGTGTATAACCGTTATGTCCGCAACGCGCGCGGCGGCTACGACCGCATCCCGGTGGAGATGCCGCCGGCTCCCCCGCCCCCGCCGCGGCACGAGCCGCCGGAACCGCCTCCGCACGCGATTCCTCCGCCGCCTGTCGCTCCGCCGCCTCCGCCGCCTCCCGCCGCTCCTCCGCCGCCCGACGCGTCGCGCCTGCTCGGGCAGATTCTGCGCCGGCTGCGCACACAGCGTCCGGAGGATCCCATGAGCGCGCTCCTTGCCGGCATCCTGCCGCCCGGTCTGATCGGACTGTTTTCCGGAGAATCGGATCCCGCCGCCGCTGCGCGGCGCATCCGGTCGCTGCCCCTCAGGGCGCTGCGTCTCAGGGACTTTGACAACTGCCAGGTGTGCGCCGGCGGCGTCCGTCTTCGTCAGATGGACCCGGATACGCTGGAGTGCGCGCCCGCAGGCCGGAAGGGGATCTTCATCGCAGGGGAACTGGCGGACATCGA
>CACZCL010000189.1 GCA_902779695.1 Oscillospiraceae bacterium
AGGCAGGCGGAAAAGGAAGGGAAGACCGAGCGCGCGAGCGAGGATCTGCCGAAGTCCTTTGTCCTCTACCTGGGGGAGCGGGGGGAGAGCCGGGTGCTGTTCACGCCGCTTTCCGCCGCGGCGCTCAAGGGGCGGCCGCCCGCCGCCGGTCCGCGCAAATAAGAGTCAAATCACGAAAGGGAGCATAGAGTCTATGGAGATCGAAAACAAGGGGATCGACGCCCCGGTGACCGAAAAGTACGAGGACAGTCAGATCCAGGTGCTGGAAGGGCTGGAGGCGGTCCGCAAGCGTCCCGGGATGTATATCGGGACCACGTCCCTCAAGGGACTGCACCATCTCGTGCACGAGATCGTCGACAATTCGATCGACGAGGCGCTGGCGGGCGCGTGCGACGAGATCGCCGTCACCCTCTGGCCGGACAACAGCGTCACGGTCGAGGACAACGGACGCGGCATCCCCGGCGGCATGAACGAAAAACTGCAGAAGCCGACGCTGGAGGTCGTCTACACCGTCCTGCACGCGGGCGGCAAATTCGGCGGCGGCGGCTACAAGATCGCGGGCGGTCTGCACGGCGTGGGCGCCTCGGTCGTCAACGCGCTCTCCGAGTGGGTCGAGGTCGAGAGCTGCCACGACGGCAAGCGCTACACCGAGCGCTTCGAGCGCGGCATCCCCGTCACGGACCTCACCGGCGGCACGCCGACGACGAAGCGCGGCACGACCGTCACGTTCAAGCCGGACGCTGCGATCTTCGACGAGGTCGTTTTTTCGGCCGACACGTTGGGCAGCCGCTTCCGCGAGATGGCGTTCCTGATCCCCGGCCTGAAATTCGTCTTCGTAGACGAGGCGCAGGGCAAAACGTGGACCTTCCACTACGAAGGCGGCGTGGAGGAGTTCGTCAAGTACATCAACAACGGCAAGGAACTGCTCACGCCCGAGCCCATCGTCGTGCGCGGGGCGAAGGACAACGTCTCGGTGGAGATGGCCTTCCAGTACACCAGCGAGTACGTCGAGCGGCTGTTCTCTTTCGCCAACCTGATCAACACGATCGAGGGCGGCACGCATGTGGCCGGCCTGCGCAGCGCTATGACGCGCGGCATCAACGAAGGTGCGCGGCGCGCCGGGGTGCTCAAGGAAAAGGACGAGAACCTTTCCGGCGACGACCTGCGCGAGGGACTGACCTGCGTGCTCTCCGTCAAGCTCAGCACGCCGCAGTTCGAGGGCCAGACGAAGACCAAGCTGGGCAACGGCGAGGTGAAGGGCATCGTCGATTCGATCATCTACGACGGCCTGCTGGCGGCACTCGAAGAGCAGCCCAGCGTCATCAAGCCGATCATCGAGAAGGCCATCAAGGCGCGTCAGGCGCGCGAAGCAGCCAAGAAGGCCCGCGAGCTCGTGCGCAAGTCGGCCCTCTCCGGCCTGTCGCTGCCCGGCAAGCTGGCCGACTGCTCCAGCCGCACGGCCGAGAACTGCGAGGTCTACATCGTCGAGGGAGACTCGGCAGGCGGCAGCGCCAAGCAGGGCCGCGACCGCAAGTTCCAGGCCATCCTGCCCCTGCGCGGCAAGATCCTAAATGTGGAAAAGGCCCGCATGGACAAGATCCTCAGCAGCAAGGAGATCCGCACCATTATCACCGCGCTTGGCTGCGGCATCGGCGAGGATTTCGACATCAGCAAGCTGAGATACAACAAGATCATCATCATGACCGATGCCGACGTTGACGGTGCGAACATCAGCACGCTGCTGCTGACGTTCTTCTTCCGCCACATGCGTGAGCTGATCGAAAAAGGTCACGTCTATCAGGCCGTGCCTCCGCTCTACCGCGTGCAGGTGGGCAAGAAGATCGACTATCTGTACAGCGACCGCGAGCTGCGCAAGGTGATGGACGGCCTCGAATCCGAGGGCAAGAAGGCCGCCGTGCAGCGCTACAAGGGGCTCGGCGAGATGAACCCGGAACAGCTTTGGGAGACGACGATGGATCCGGCGACGCGGCTGCTGAAGCAGATCGAGCTTGACGACCTGGCCGGCGCCGACGAATATTTCGACATCCTCATGGGCGACCGCGTCGAACCCCGGCGCGCGTTCATCGAACAGCACGCGCACGAAGTCAGCAACCTCG
>CACZCL010000190.1 GCA_902779695.1 Oscillospiraceae bacterium
GCCAGCGGCCCCTGCTGCTCCGGCGGCGCCCGCCGCTCCTGCTGCGCCTGTTGCCCCGGCGCCCGCTCCGGCGCCCGAGGAAGAAGAGAAGGACCCGTTCGAGGACATCTTCAAGATCTTCAATCGCGGAAATTGACGTTTTTTTCCGAGCTTCGCAGAGATTGCCTCTCTGCGAAGCTTTTTTTCTGTTCCGCCGCCGTTTCGTCAGGCTTCGACTTGCCAGCGCGGTTAAATTTTAGGAAGGTTAGTTTGCGCCGGAGCGCAAAAAATAAGTCAGCCGCGGGGCAAGCTTCCAAAAATTGTCACGCGGCGAAAGGGGGGATGGGATGAACAGCCTTTCCAGCCGGGCGGCGGCGGTCTGCCTCGGGCTCCTGTTCACCTTCACGGCCTACGCGCCGGGCGCGTGGGCGGAGGCGGCGGAGCGCAGCGCCGGGGACGCGGGCGTCCGCTGCCTGGTTCCGGTGGGACACACGGTCGGCGTGAAGCTGTTTGCGGACGGCGTGCTGGTCGTCGGGCTTTCGGACGGCGAAACGCCGGCGAAGGCGAGCGGTCTGCGCGAGGGCGACATCGTGCTCGCCTTCAACGGCACGGACATCGACTCGACGGAGCATTTGCAAAGGCTGCTCGCGGAAAACGGCGAGGCGCGCGCCACCGTGAGCGTCAAGCGAGGAGAGGAGACGCTGACGCTGCCGGTCACGCCGGAGGAAAACGAAGCGGGCGGCTATCGGCTCGGCGCGTGGGTGCGGGACAGCATGGCGGGCATCGGGACGATGACCTTCTACGACCCGCAAAGCGGCGTGTTCGGCGCGCTCGGCCACGGCGTGACGGACGTTGACACCGGCAAGCTGATGCCGCTGGAGAGCGGCAGTATCATGGACGCGACGGTCAAGGCGGTGAAATGCGGCAAGAGCGGTTCGCCCGGAGAGCTGCGCGGCGATTTTGATTTGACGCGCGACAGCGGCAGCCTCTTTGCGAACACGGAATGCGGCCTGTTCGGCACGTTGGGGGAGCACTCCAACGCGGTCACGACGCAGCGGGGCGTGCCGGTGGCGGCGCGCGGCGAGGTGAAGCCCGGCAAGGCGGAGATCCTTGCCAACTGCGGCGGCGACGAGGTGCGCGCCTATTGCGTTGAGATCGAGCATGTCTACGATTCCGCCGCGCCGACGCGCAATCTGCTTCTGCGCGTGACGGACCCGGCGCTGCTGGAAACGACCGGCGGCATCGTGCAGGGCATGAGCGGCTGCCCGATCCTGCAGGACGGCAAGCTGGTCGGCGCGGTGACGCATGTGCTGGTCAACGACGCCGCCAGAGGCTACGGCATCTTTATCGAAAACATGCTGGACGCGGCAGGGCTGACGGAAGCGGAGCAATGAGAAAAGGCGGGGGCGCGGCGGCGCCCCCGCTTCCGGTTTGGACGGCGCGCGCCTTTTCCGGTTCCGCTTGACATTTTCAAAGAACGTGCTATACTTAATTGCGCACAATTTATTTGCTTATCGGGAGAGTAATCGGATGGAGTATTCTTATCGGACCAGGGGCGTTTGCTCCATGGAGATCCATTTTCGGCTGGACGGGGACGTGGTGACGGACATCGCCTTTGTGGGCGGCTGCGACGGCAACCTTAAGGCGATTTCCAAGCTCTGCGACGGTATGCGCGTGGAGGAGATCGAGGAAAAGCTGGCGGGGAACACCTGCGGCTATAAGGACACCTCCTGCGCGGACCAGCTTGCCCGCGCCGTACGCGAGGCATACGAAAAGGAGACGGCGCAATGAGCCGCGCCGCGCAGCGGGGCGCGGCGGACCGGAACGCGCGCATCGTGCGAACGAGCGTCATCGGGATCGGCGCGAACCTTGCCCTCGCGGCGTTCAAGGCGGCGGTCGGGCTGCTGTCGCACTCGATCGCGGTGCTGCTCGACGCGGTCAACAACCTCAGCGACGCGCTCTCCTCGGTCATCACCATCGTCGGCACGAAGCTTTCCGCCCGACGCCCGGACAAGAAGCATCCCTATGGGTACGGGCGCATCGAATACCTCACGAGCGTGCTGATCGCCGTGATCGTGCTGCTCGCGGGCGTGACGTCCCTGCGGGAGTCGGTGGAAAAGACGATCCATCCGGAGG
>CACZCL010000191.1 GCA_902779695.1 Oscillospiraceae bacterium
TTTTGCAGCCCAAAGCTCACCGCGATCGCCGCGTCGATCTTCCCCATGGTCTCGCCGTTCACGCGCCCCATATGCTCGCGCAGCCGCCGCTTGTCGAGCGTCCTGATCTGCTCAAGCAGCACGACCGAGTCGCGCGGCAGGCCGCAGTCCGGCGCGGCAAGCGAGATGTGCGTCGGCAGCTTCGCCTTGTTCGTCTGCGAGGTGATCGCGGCGGCAATGACCGTCGGGCTGTACCGGTTCCCGGTGTCGTTCTGCACGATCAGCACCGGGCGAACGCCTCCCTGCTCGCTCCCCACCACGGGAGAGAGGTCGGCGTAATAGATGTCGCCTCGTTTTACGTTGGTATCCACGCTGTTCACACTCCGAGCGGAAGAAGTCCCCCGGGCGGCGCGTCCGCGCCGCCGCATAAGGCTACTCTCATTCTCCCACGCGGGGACGGAAATTATACTTGCGGTTATATGCTGTTTGATCTTGATAACAGCCGCTCGCGGCTTCATGTCCCGCGGACACGTTTTCCCGTCCCTGTGTATCCTATGCCGGAGGCGCGCGTTTCGTTCCGGCAGCCGTCAATCCACAGGCTCGCCGTTTTCGAGATAGACGCGCGGCACGCGCGCGGAAACGGCGCACAGCAGCTCGTACGAGATCGTGCCGCTCTCGCGCGCGACCTCCTCGCAGGGCTTGTGCGCGCCGAAGATCTCCACCTCGTCGCCGGGGCGGAGCCGCGGCAGATCGGTCACGTCGATCATGCACATATCCATGCAGATGCGCCCCACCTGCTTCGCGTCGCCGTAGGGCGTGCGCACGACGAGCCGGTTGGAAAGCGCCCGGTGCAGCCCGTCCGCGTACCCGATGGGCAGCACCGCGATGCGGCTGGGACGCTCGGTGCGGAACGTCCGTCCGTAGCTGATCGTCTCACCGGCGGCAAAGTCCCGGATCGTCGAAACCGTGGTCTTGAGGGTCATGACCGGCTTCATGCCGAGGCGCTCGGCAAGCTCGCCCGTGCCGTAGAGGATGATGCCGCAGCGCACCATGTCCCACGCCCACTGCGGGTACGACGCGATGCCGCCGGCGTTGCAGCAGTGGTGCAGCCGGAAACGGAAGCCGCTCTCGCGCTCCGCCGCGCCGATCATCCGCATGAAGCGCTCGTGCTGCGTTTCGGTATAGGCGACGTGCTCCGGCGCGTCCTCGTCGGAAACGGCGAAGTGGGTGAACACGCCCTCGACGTCGAGATGCTCCAGCCGCAGCAGCGCGAGGATATCGCGCAGGCTCGCGTCAAAGTGCGCGTCGTCGCAGGGAAAGCCGAGGCGGCCCATGCCTGTGTCCAGCTTGACGTGCACCTTCATTTTCCCGCCGGCGCGCGCCGCCTGCTCGTCGTAGGCGCGCGCGATGTCGAGGTTCTGCACCGCCTGCGTCATACCGAGACGCAGGATGCGCGCGCCCTGATCCGCCGGCGTGAAGCCCAGCATCAGGATCGGCAGCGTGACGCCGCCCGCGCGAAGCGTTTCCGCCTCCTCGATGTTGGAGATCGCAAGATACGCCGCGCCGAGCTGCTCCAGCTTCCGCGCGACGCGCACCGCGCCGTGCCCGTAGGCGTCCGCCTTCACGACGCCGAGCAGCTTTGCCTCCGCTCCGACCTGGCGGCGGATCACCGCCAGATTGTGCGCCAGATTCCCCAGGTCGATCTCCGCCCAGGTGCGCTTGAGGGGCGTTTCCTCCATCGTTGACCGCCATCCCTTCCGTTGCAGCCGCGCCGCGCGCCGCGCGCAAAGTCGGGCGCGCCGGTCAGTCCGGCTTCTGTTCGGAAGGCAGTATATCACGAAAATCGAAATCCGTAAACTCCAAATATGCCAAAATCTCGCCGTCGCGCTCCAACTCGGCGTACAGCGGGCGGTCCTCCCCGTCGAAATACGCAGCGGCGAGCAGGCGCTCCCCGCCATACTCCGTTTCAAAGCACAGGCGCAGCGCGTCCTCCCCCGCGAAGCGCTCCTCGCTCCGCTCGGTGACATAGCCCTCCGCCGCGGCGCGCAGAAGGATGCTTGGGCTGTTCAGCGCCGAAACGCCGGGACCGGCGCTGCCGGCGTCCAG
>CACZCL010000192.1 GCA_902779695.1 Oscillospiraceae bacterium
AAACCCGTCAAGAGCGGCTTGGTACGAATTTGGAAGGAGGCTTTTACAAATGAGCGAAGAACGTTTGCTGCAAAGGCTGGAGGACTTGAACGGACGGCTTGCGGAGCTGCGCGAGCGCCTGCCGCAAAGCTGCATGGACGAGCGGTACGACCGCCGCTTCTACGCGCGGCTGACGAACGAGGCGACCGACGCGGTGATCCCCGCGCACCTCTTCGCCGTCGAGGACGTGCTGACGGCGATCAAGCGGGCGAAAGAGCGTCTGGACGCGCTGCGTCTCGAACGCGCGCGCGCCGAAGAACGGCTTGCCGCCGACGCGATCCCCGGACAGCTCGTGTTCGCGGGGTTTGCCGACGAGCCCTTGAAGCTCGCATCGTGAGAGGAGGAGACGGACATGACACCATTGGTTTTCATCCTTGTGCTGATTGGGGTTTGCTACGTCTCGGAGCTGCTGATGCGGTTCATCGTCTGGCTGGACGGCGCGGACGAGTGTGAGGAGGACGCGCCGACGACGGAACGCGCAGAGGAGCGCGCGGAGGAGCGCGCTGCTGCCAGGGAACGCCGCCGCGCGGCGTGAGAAAAAGCGCCCGCTTTTTCTCCGTTTGGTCAACGAGATTGTTCTCGACTTGTGAGCGTGCTCTCGGTATTGTTTGCTTACCAAACAACAAGGAGGGCAAGCCCATGAAGATCAGAGAGAAAAAAGAGGTCGCGCTCGTCGCGAGCGGCATCATCCTCGGCGCGTCCATCGCCGCCCCGGTCGCGGGCGCGGTGCTCACAGCGCAGCAGTCCAGCCAGAAGTTCGTCGTCGACGGCAAGCCGGTGCAGATCGAAGCGTACTCCATCGGCGGGAGCAACTATTGCAAGCTGCGCGGCGTCGGCAAAGCGGTTGGTTTCTCGGTGCGCTACAGCGCGCTCACCAACACGGTGGAGATCAACACGAGCGCGCCATACGCGGAGGTAGCGTCCTCGTCTCGGACGATCACCCTGCCAACTGACGGCAGTCAGTACGTCCCGCGGGTCGGCGACGTCATCCCCTGCGACGACGGCACGGAGTACGAGATCAAGGACGTCGTGCGCTGGGACACGAACGTCTTTCAGGACGGCCCGCTCCCTCCCCTCCCGGCGCCGACGTGCGACTGGAGCGCGTTCCCTGCGCTGACGCCCCCCGAACCCGTCGTCAAGCACTACAGCGATCAGTACGGCGACGACCTATTCGTGCGGAACGTGTTTGAGGTGCGCCGCATGATCTACACGCTCTACAACGCGCTCGGCGACGAGCCGGATGCGTGGCGCGGCGGCAAACCGCTGTTCAAAATCAGCACCGAGATACCTGCTGAGTACGAGCCGTACACCGAGCGGTTCTGGCCGTGGCGAAGTGAGGAAATCACGGATGTCGTTCGCGCCTGCCCGAACGTGCGATACTACGTCGACGCATACGACTTCTATCACGACGGCATCTATCAAAACACCCGCTACTGCTTCATGTCGATATGATCCGGGAGTACATGACGGCGCTGCAGCGGCGCTTCCACATCACCTCGGAGCGGTCGGCGGAGCTGCAGCGCGAGGCAAGGGCGGCCTACGACACGCTCCACGACACGCTCAACCGCGAGCAGCGAAAGCTCCTGCTGCGGCTCATCGACGCGGAGACCAGCTACCGCGACGAGGAAAAGCTCGACGCCTTCTTCTCCGGCTATCGTCTGGCAGACGGCGTCCACCGCGAGCTGCTCACGATCCCGCCGTACTCCTACGAGGACGAGAACGAGCGGCAGGCGCAGGAAGCGTTCCGCCGAGAGCACGGCGGAGAAGATTGACTACAGAGCGAACGGGGCGGCAAATCGCCGCTCTGTTCGCTTTGCCGTTTCCGCGCCGCCGGGCTGAATCGCTACCGTCAAAACCGCTAACGCGGAGTTTTCCCGTTTGTGCAAAAAGCAGAATCGCGTCGACGACAATTCTGTTTCGACAGGCTTCTACCAAAAGTGCTTTCTCGCGCGGAGTATATTCAGACGATGACTCGGTCGAAAAAACGGACTCTCGCAGTCATTTGATAAAAGCAGAAAGGAAAAAATCGAAATTGGAAAACAACC
>CACZCL010000193.1 GCA_902779695.1 Oscillospiraceae bacterium
GTTCGGCGCGCTGCGCGCCGGGTCGCCGCTCATGCAGACCGTCAGCAGGACGGACAGCGCTTTCGCGTGCTTGCGATTCATAGAAATGCCTCCAATCCAAAACGCTTTTGCATGAAATAACGGAACGCCGTTACGTTTTGCGGGGCAAAACGTATGGGGAAGCGCTTCCCGTCATGAGCTTCTGACGCCTTGCGGACGATACGCCGCGCTAAACGCCATTTTACGAAATTATAATATCATTTCCACGCAGATTGTAACAGTTCCGGGCTGGGGCGTGTTCATAAAAAATGGGCTGCAGTGATTTTCATTTCGCTACAGCCCCTTTTTTGTGAAACAAAAAAGAGCAAAAGGCGCCTTTTGCGCCGCTTTCCTGCACTTTATCGCACTATTAAGCTATAGTATAGCACGGTTTTCCCCGCCGCGTTACTCCCCCGCTATTCCCGTGCCGCGGGGTCGAGCAGCCCCGCCGCCGTGTAGAGCAGGGCGTTGCAGATCGCCGCGGCGACGCCGCTGCCGCCCTTCCGCCCGAAGGCGACGATGGCGGGGACGCCGCAGCGCCCGCACGCCTCCCACACGCGCTCCTTGCTTTCCTCCACGTTGACGAAGCCCACCGGCGCGCCGATGACCAGCGCGGGGCGTGCCCCGCCTTCGATGCGCTCCGCGAGGCGCAGCAGCGCCGTCGGCGCATTGCCCACGGCAAAGACCGCCCCCGGATGCAGCTCCATCGCCCGGTCCACGGAGACGGCGGCGCGGGTCACGCCCCGCTCCCTCGCCCGCCGCACGACCTCCTCCTCCGCCATGAAGCAGTGCGCCGACGCGCCCAGCGCCCGCAGCGCCGGACGGCTCACCCCGGCGAGCGCCATATTCGTGTCGGTGACGATCACGCCGCCGCGCAGCGCCGCCGCGCCCGCGCCCACGGCGCCCGCCGTGAAGCGCAGGTTTTCCGCGTAGTCAAAATCGGCGGTCGTGTGGATCGCGCGGCGGACGACCGCCGCCGTCTCCTCCGGCAGCGCGATCCCCCGCGCCGCCAGCTCGCGCGCGATGATCGCCATGCTCTCCCGCTCGATGTCCGCGGGTTTCGTATATTCCATCACCGCTCCTCCATCATCCGGTAGACCGCGCCCATGTCCAGCGCGGCGCGCACGCCGTCCGCCAGCAGGTCGTACTGCCGCTCCCGGCGCGCCCGCCAACTCTCCGCCGCGGCAGGCGGCGGCGCGATCCCCCGGCGCGCGCAGAGCCATGCCGCCAGCCTTCCCGCCGCGTCGCCGTCGAACAGGCCGTGCAGATAGGTGCCGAACACGTTCCCGACGCGGCAGCCGTCCTCCGCCCCGCTCTCCAGCACGCAGAACGGCTCGCCGCCGCGCCGCTCCGTCGCGCCCATGTGGATCTCGTAACCGTCGAGCGCCGCGCCGTCCAGCGGCCCGCCCGCGACCGTCGCGCGCACGCGCGTGAGCGTCTTTTCCGGCGCGAACGCGGTGCGGCAGGGCAAAAGCCCCATGCCGCGCAGGGACGGCGCGCTCCCCTCGACGCCGTGCGCGTCCTCGACGCTCTCGCCGAGCATCTGATACCCGCCGCAGACGCCCAGCACCGGCGTCCCGCCCGCCGCAAGGCGCAAAACCGCCGCCTCCAATCCGTTTTCCCGCAGCCACAGCAGATCGTCCATCGTGCTCTTGGTGCCCGGCAGGATCACAAGATCCGGCTCGCCCAGCCGCTCCGCCCGGTCGACGTAGCGCACACCCAGCGCCGGCTGCGCGTCCAGCGGCGCAAAATCGGTAAAATTTGAGATGTGCGGCAGCCGCAGCACCGCCACGTCGATCGCCGCGCGCGCTTCGCGGCGGGCAAGGCGCGGCGCGAGGGAATCCTCGTCGTCCAGCTCCGCGCGCAGATACGGCACGACGCCCAGCACCGGCACGCCCGTCAGCTCCTCCAGCCGCCGCAGCCCCGGTTCGAGCAGCGCCGCGTCGCCGCGGAATTTGTTGACGATCAGCCCCCGGACGCGCTTTCGCTCCGCCGGCTCCAGCAGCGCCACGGTGCCGTAGAGCTGCGCGAACACGCCGCCG
>CACZCL010000194.1 GCA_902779695.1 Oscillospiraceae bacterium
GCACCGGATCTCCACCGTGCGCCGCCTCGACCGGATCCTGTATCTGGACGAGGGCAGGGTCGCCGGCTTTGGGGACTACGATACCCTTTACGCAAGCAACGAGGGCTTCCGCCGGATGGTCGATCTGCAGAAGCTGGAGGAAGGAGGCGAGGGAAATGCGTGAGTATCTGCCTCTGATCGTCGTCGGCGCGATCATCGGCGCCTTTACCGTGGCGTTCCTCGCCGCCTACGTTACCGAAAAGAAACGCAAACGCCTGAACGCGAAGGAGCGGCAGATGAAGGATTCGGAGCTCATGCGCCGGCTCCTGCGCTACGCAAAGCCCTATAAGGGGCAGTTCGCGCTGGCGTTCCTCGTCATGCTGGTCTCCATCGCCTACGACGTGGTCTCGCCCCTGATGGTCGGCCGGATCGAGGATATGGTCAAGGGGACCTTCGAGCTGCCGCGCCTGTTCGCCTACGTCGCGGTCTACGCCGGGATTCTCGTGGTCAGCATGGTCTGCACCTATCTGCAGGCGATCATCCTGCAGAAGACGGGGCAGAAGATCCTGTCCGCCCTGCGCATGGACGTGTTCACGCACATCGAATCCCTGAGTCAGGAGCAGTTAAACGCCTTCCCGGTCGGCAAGCTCGTCACGCGCGTGTCCAACGACCCGAACGCGATCTCGTTCATGTTCACGAACATCCTCGTCACCATGCTCAAGAACGTCATGGTCATCTTCGGGGTGCTGGGCATGATGCTGACCCTGAACTATATGCTCACCCTCATGGTGCTGTGCTTCGTGCCGTTCGTGGTGCTGTTCACGGTCATCTTCCGCAAATTCTCCCGCAAGGCGAACGACCGCGTCAACGACGCGACCACGGACCTGAATACCTATCTCTCCGAAAATCTCTCCGGCATCGGCATCACGCAGATCTTCAACCGGGAGGACCGCAAGATGCGCGACTTCCTGACCCGCAGCGAAACGCTCAAAAAAGCCAAGAACGCCCGCATGATGGTGTTCGGCATCTTCCGCCCCATGGTCTATATGCTGTATATCTCCTCCGTCATGGTGCTGTTTTATCTCGGCGGCAAGGGGTATCTGGACGGCGTCAGCGTGTTCGGGCAAGCGATCGACTCGGCGGTGATCGTGTCGTTCTATCTCTATATCAACAAATTCTTCAATCCCATCCAGAACATGGCGGAGCAGTTCGATCAGCTCCAGCGCTCCTTCACCGCGGCGGAAAAGATCTTCCGCGTGATGGACATCGAGCCCGGCGTCGTGGACGAGCCGGACGCGGTGGAGCTGGAGACCGTGCGCGGCGAGATCGAATTCCGCGACGTCTGGTTCGCCTATAAGCCGGGCGAATGGGTCCTCAAGGGCGTGTCCTTCCACATCCTGCCCGGGCAGGCGGCGGCGTTCGTGGGACCCACCGGCTCCGGCAAAACGACCATCCTGTCCCTGATCGTGCGCAACTACGATATCCAGAAGGGGCAGATCTTAGTGGACGGCATCGACGTGAAAAAGATCAAGCTCTCATCCCTGCGCCGCCACTTCGGGCAGATGCTGCAGGACGTGTTCCTGTTCTCGGGCGATATCCGCTCGAATATCGTGCTGCGGGAGGAAGCCCTGACCGACGAGGAGGTCATGGCGGCGTGCCGGTACGTGAACGCGGATTCCTTCATCGGCAAGCTCGAAAAGGGACTGGACGAGACGGTGCGCGAGCGCGGCAACAACTTCAGCGCCGGGCAGCGGCAGCTTTTGTCCTTCGCCCGCACCATCATCCACAAGCCCTCGGTCATCATTCTGGACGAGGCCACCGCGAACATCGATACCGAAACGGAGCTGCTGATCCAGGATTCTCTGAACCGCATCAAGAACATCGGCACCATGCTGGTGGTCGCGCACAGGCTCTCCACCATCCAGCACAGCGACGTCATCATCGTCCTCTCCCACGGCGAGATCGTGGAGCAGGGCACGCATCAGGAGCTGCTCGCCCTCGGCGGCCGCTATCACAAGCTCTATATGCTGCAGTACGAAAAGCAGCAGATCGAAAACGCGTAAACGAC
>CACZCL010000195.1 GCA_902779695.1 Oscillospiraceae bacterium
CCGTGTACAGGGACAAGACGGAGCTTCCCTTCTTTCGTCATCGTGAAGTTCCCATGTGCCGCCGTCGCGATCTCCCTGAGAACGTCCCGCATTGTCTTTCCTCCCGGATACGCGATCTGAACTGAAGGTATAGAGCTCCGGCTGTCCAGCGTCGTCCATAAGGCGTTACAAATATAGGAAACAACGGAAGACGCCGCCTGCGGCCATAATGACGGATCATCCTCGCCGCTCGGAAAGTAAAGCTGCTCCGCCAGCATCAATGAGTCATAAGCAGTAATGGCGGCCGAGTGATCCTGATTGATCTTGACGCTGTCCAGCCAGAACTGCCCCTGTTGGATCCAGTCTGTTTCTGTCTGTCCGTCTGCACTAACCCATCTAACGGAAGGAACAACAGACAATATCCCATCACCTATTGCTGGCAGATCCAGAATTGTTGTCGTGAACTCTGCGCTCGCCGCGTTCCCGCTGGCCTTTCACGCAAAAGCACTTTCCATAGTGCCGAATCCGAAAACGGAAAAGAAGGAGATCGGCGGCTCCACCGCAGTCCTCAGCCCGGCTTCATGGAAAAGCTGCTCGATGATAGACGCGCTCGAATACTGCGACGAGACTGTCGTCGGCTCGGATATAACTCACGACACGCAGCTCAGTCGCATTGCGCTGCGAAACACCCTCCCCTTCCCGCGCACTATACAAGTCAGCGTCCAAGCCCCGCGCTCCGCGCTGTCCACAAGAACCGTCGCCCTCGGCCCGGGAGCTTCCGCCACCATTACGCTGCCGGGCGTGTTCACAATTGAAGACGGTCACAGCTACGGCGAGAGCTCCATCACCTTGTTTGAGGCGAAGCCCCCAAACAGCAACGGACCAAAAAGCGAGCCACTCCAGCTGTCAAGCAGAGTCTCGGATTTTCACCATGCCTCCTACGGATACACCGTCGAGAACGACGTGAACCTCCTGCTCTCCGCAGGAATAGTCCGCGACGCCGTGCTGCCCGCGTTCAAACACGACTTCAACTCCGTAGAGCTGCGCCGAGACGCGGCGGACTGGCCGCGCGACTTCCGCGCATACCTGCCCTTCGACGCCGTTTGCATGACGAAGGAGGTCGCGGACGCTCTCCCCGAGGAGACGCGCGCGGCACTGCGGGCATTCGAGATCCTCGGCGGCGCGGTGATCACATTCGCAGACGGCAAGTCTGTTCCGCCTAACCTTCAGTCAACGGCGGAGGCGGCGCAGAGACGGCGCATCGGCAACCTAAACGTACACTACTACTACAGCGGCACGCCTGATTCCCATTTTACAGAGAACCACGCATGTGTTCCGATAAACGTCGGCAAGTCGCTGCCAGTGGGTCTCCTCGTCTTCCTGCTTCTTCTCGTCGCGTTCATCGTGATGCCGGGAATCGTCTTCGTTTGCGCAAAACGCAACAGGCGTCTTCTTATCCTCGCGGCGCTTCCGGGAACTGCCTTCGCCCTGACGCTCGTCGTGGCGGCCATAGCGCTCATCGCATACGGCACGACGCCGACAGTACGGATTCAGTCCGTCACGATTCTTGACCCTGAAAGCCGCCTTGCCGTGACGCGCGGGCAGTTCGCCTTGTTCGCGCCGGGGAACGTGACCGAGGAGATGTCGATTCCTTCCGACGTCTCCTTCCGCCTGCGCGGACGCGGAAACGAAAGGTTCACCGCGTCCTTCGGCGAGAGCTGCCGCCTCTCCGGCGACTGGGTAAAGCCGCTTACCGCGACCTTCTTCGACTTCGAGCGCGCCGAGCGCCGGTCGGAAAGGCTCGACGTCAGGCCGGCGCAGGACGGCGATCTCGTCTTCGCCAACCTCCTCGGCGTACCGGTCACGGGAGGAACCGCCAGGTTCGGCAACAGCCGCTACAAAGTGCCGGCTCTCGCTCCCGGCGAGCAGGCGACGGTCAAGGGCGAACCGCTTCCGGACAAGGCCGCGGCAAATGCGCCGCTTCCGCACTAGACGCTTTTCGAAAAGGGAACGTCGTACGGACGCAACTGGAAGGACATCACAGA
>CACZCL010000196.1 GCA_902779695.1 Oscillospiraceae bacterium
CCTGATGGACTGCTCGCCCATCGAGGTGCCGCGCTCCGTCGGCGACAACCGCTTCATGGCGCACTGCGCCGTGCAGTGGCCCAACATCCGCTTCGTCGGCTTTGAGGCGAACGAGTGGCTGCATGACGAGGACCGTCTGGTCGCCTTCATCGGCGGCGCGCAGATCGACCCCTACGGCAACGTGAACTCCACCTGCATCTTCGGCAAGGGCGATTACCTCCAGCCCACCACGCGCTTCACCGGCTCCGGCGGCGCGAACGGCATCGCCACCTACTGCAACACCATCATCATGATGCAGCACCAGAAGCGCCGCTTCATCGACCACGTCGATTACATCACCTCCTGCGGCTGGATGGACGGCCCCGGCGGCCGCGAGCGCGCGGGCCTTCCCGGCAACCGCGGTCCGCAGATGGTCGTCACCGACCTCGGCATCATGAAGTTCGACGAGCAGACCAAGCGGATGTACTGCGCCTATCTGTTCCCCGGCGTCACCGCCGAGACCGTGCAGGAGAACACCGGCTTTGAGATCGACTGCTCCCGCGCGGAGCCCTTTGAGGCGCCCAGCCCCGAGATCATCCGCATGATCCGCGAGGAGATCGACCCCGGCCAGGCGTTCATCAAGGTGCCCAAGGACTGAGGCAAAACAACAATTAGAAAAGGAGAACACAGTATGAGCGAATATTCGATGCCCTCCTATTTCCAGTCCATGCCCGTGATCGGCAAGGAGCTGGGCTCGTTCAACGATGAGAACTGCGCCGAGATCCAGGAGGTCGAGCAGGAGATCCACGCGCTGCGCGAGGCCGCGCTTGAGGCGGGCCGCTCCACCGAGTCGCTGAACGAGAGCGGCCAGTGGACCGCGATGCAGCGCGTGATGGAGCTGGTGGACGAGGATACCTGGTGCCCGCTCAACAGCCTCTACAATCCCGACGACAACAAGGACGGCAGCGTCGGCATCGTCAAGGGCCTCGGCCGGATCGACGGCAAGTGGGCGGTCATCATCGCCAGCGACAACAAGAAGCTCGCCGGCGCGTGGGTCCCGGGGCAGGCGGACGCGCTGCTGCGCGGCAGCGACACGGCGAAGCGCCTGCGCATCCCGCTGGTGTACGTGCTCAACTGCTCCGGCGTGAAGCTCGACGTGCAGGAGAAGGTGTACCCCAACCGCCGCGGCGGCGGCACGCCGTTCTATCGCAACTCGGAGCTCAACCAGCTCGGCATTCCCGTCATCGTCGGCATCTACGGCACGAACCCCGCCGGCGGCGGCTATCACTCCATCAGCCCCACGATCCTCGTCGCGCATGAGGACGCCAACATGGCGGTCGGCGGCGCGGGCATCGTCGGCGGCATGAACCCCAAGGGCTATGTGGACCTTGAGGAGGCGCAGAAGCTGATCGAGGCGCAGCAGAACCTCAAGGCGGACATTCCCGGCACCGTCGCCATCCACTACAACGAGACCGGCTTCTTCCGCGAGGTGCAGGTCGACGAGGAGGGGATGCTCGACGCGATCCGCAAGTACATGGATTACCTTCCCGCCTACGATCCCGAGTTCTTCCGCGTGGACGATCCCAAGGAGCCGCTGTACGATCCGAACGACCTCTACAGCATCGTGCCGTTCAATCAGAAGCGCAGCTATGATATGTACGAGGTCATGGCGCGCCTGTTCGACGGGTCGGAGTTCATGGAGTTCAAGCACGGCTACGGCCCCGAGATGATCACGGGCCTCGCCAAGATCGACGGGATGCTCGTCGGCGTCGTCGCCAACATGCAGGGCATGCTGATGAACTATCCCGAATATAAAATGGCGACCTACGGCAGCGCGATGGGCGTCGGCGGCAAGCTGTACCGCCAGGGCCTGATCAAGATGAACGAGTTCGTGACCCTCTGCGACCGCGACCGCATCCCGATGCTGTGGATCCAGGACACCACCGGCATCGACGTCGGCAACGACGCCGAGCGCGCGGAGCTGCTGGGCCTCGGCCAGAGCCTGATCTACTCCATCCAGTCCAGCAACCTGCC
>CACZCL010000197.1 GCA_902779695.1 Oscillospiraceae bacterium
CTGAACTCATGCTCCATCCTCTCCTTGAGATATTTGTCGTCGTGCAGACGCCTGTCCCTGCACTTGACGCCGCTCGGCACGATGTAAGTGATGTTGGCGCGCTCGTCCGTCCACTTGACCTCGTAGCCCTCGTGCCTCATCCGCTCGATGAAGTCCTCCCGCGACCGGGCGACACGCATACAGTCGTCCACCGCGGCCATGAGCCGGAACTTCCAGCTCTCGCCTTTTACCGCCGCGCGATACTCCCGCGCCGACATCCCGTTCGACCGCTGCGAGCGCTTCTCCGGCGGCAGCACGGACAGCCCGTGCGCCATGCACAGCTCGTCGGAGATCGCGCGGAGCTTCCGGAGCGTATCGGGGTGCTGGCGGAGCATCTTTCCCGTCCCGAAGCAGACGGCGTTGACGACGAAGTGGGAGTGGATGTGCTCGGCGTCGACGTGCGTTGCGATGACCACCTCGCTCTCCGGCCACGCCCGCGCCGCGAACTCTTTCGCAATCTCGTGCGCCTGCTCCGGCGTCACGTTTTCCTTCGGAGAGAACGACTGCGTGTAGTGATAGAACCAGCGGTTGCCGTCCTTGTGGTTGACCTCGCGCGTGGCGAGAAACTCCTGCTCGGCGAGCTGCGGCGTGCAGTTCTGCCCGCTGACGAAGCGCCCCTTCATGGTCTTGTCGTCGCGCTCGACGTAGCGGATCGTGCCGCCCATCGCGCCGCCGGACTGCTTGCTGTTTTTGATAAAATTGACCGTCGCCATCACTGCTCCTCCCGCTCGGCGAGCCTGCGGACCGCGACGAAGAGGAGGCCGAGCTTTTCGTATGCCTCGTCGAAGGACGCGATCCGCACCTTGCCCTCGTGGACGAGGACGGCGAGCTGGTTGATGTTGTTCCCGAGCATCTTGAGCTCGTGCGTCACTTCCTTGAGCCCCGGCACGACGGTGACCTTGTGGCGCATCGCCGCGGCGCGGACGAACGCGCTCGGCGTCATCTGAGCGGTCTCGGCGCGCTCGCGGATGCTCTCGTACTGTTCCCGCGTGAGACGGATGGTGAGACGGATATCCTTGTTCTCCTTCACGGATTTTTCCCTCCTTCTGTTTTTTATTTCCCTCGTCCTTCCCGAACGAAAACCCAGCGCAGCGGTTTTCGTTCGGAGCCGAGGAGCGGACTTTGCTCCGAGGCAGTGGGTGCGGGCTGCTGCCCGCAAAACCGCCGTGAGCGGCGGCTGTGCCTGACCGACAACGTCGGACAGGCGCTCTGCTTGCCTCTCTAAAGAGAGAGCTTTCGCGCCGCGCGCCTCTCCGTGCTGCGTCGGCGATTTGCCCCGCGGGGGGGCACGGCCCCGACTGTGTTCTTTGCGAGGCAACGCGGCGGCAAAAAATCGCTCACAGCCCCGCCTCCGTTCCGGGCGCGCCAGGGTCGATAGGGACGCTGCTTCCGCCCCCACAGTCATCGACACTATCGACACGGCGCAGCTCAATGAGGCGCATGCCGTTGCTCCGCCGCACCGACGCCTCGATCCCCGCTTCCCGCAGCGCTCCGAGGTTTTCCGAGACCTCGCGGGAGATCTTGCGCAGCGAGATCTTGTTGAGTCCCGCAGGGTCGATGAGCGCCGTGAGCTCGGTCGGAGTGCCGATAAATTTCGCGCGGTCTCTCAGCAGCTCAGAGAGAAGAAGGACGAGCCGCCCGCCTTTTGGGAGCGTCCTGCTGTCGCTCACCAGCTCCCAGACGTTGTCGTCGTTGCGCGCGAGCTCCAGCTCGCGGTACTCGATGTCGCGCCCGATGCAGTAGAGCGTCGCCTCGCCGCTGCCGCGCTTCCGCTCGACCAGCGTGAGGCTGGTGTCCACCGCGCCGCTGATCGCGGTCGTGCCGGAGATGCGCGAGAACACATCCTCGGCGTACTCTTTTCGCAGGTGGTGGATGAGCAGGAGCGCAATGCGTCGGCGATGCGCTTGAGCGAGGTGAGGTCGCGGTAGTCGTTGGCGTAGGTCATGTCCCGCCGCGCGTCGCGGATCATCTGGAGCGTGTCGATAATGACGAGCACCGTGTCGGGATGCTCCGTGAGGAACGCTTCGAGCTGCTGCTCGAGACCTTCGCCGAGAATAAACGCCTCGGTGCAAAAATGTGCGTTGTCCGGCACGTCGTCCGTGATCTCCTCGAGCCTGTTTTGGATGCGGAGCGTCGAGTCCTCAAGGCAGAGGTAGAGCGTCGTGCCGCGCTTCGTCGCCATGCCCCAAACGCTCTCGCCCTTGGCAACGGTGACGGCGAGCCAGAGCGCGAGCCACGACTTGCCGACCTTCGGCGAGCCCGCGAGGATGTGCAG
>CACZCL010000198.1 GCA_902779695.1 Oscillospiraceae bacterium
GACGGAGTATCCGCTCGACGGAACTGACCGCGCCGCGAAGAAAAAAGAACTCGCGCGCCTCTCGGAAGAGGTTCGCGAGACGTTGGAGCTGTTGCGGGAGACTGAACCGCCCGGCTATTTTTATGTGACACAGCGCTTGGAGCAGCCGACGCTGGATGCGGCGCTCGCCTCCGAGGATATCGACCTCACGGATGTGGGAGCGAGGCTGCTTACCATTTTGGAGACGCCCGCGCTCGCACAGGTGCGTCTGCGGAATCTGTTTGAGGTCGCGTTCGACGGCATGGAGCGCGCGACGCAGCGCGAGCGTTACGAGCTGCTGGCGTCCACGTATCCTACCGCTGTCGGCAAATACTATCCCGCGCGGCAGACCGCAGACGCGGGCGACGCTCCATTCGACGCGGCGCATGTGGAGTATCGCGTGGAGGAGCTGAACGATCTCTATCAGCTTTTGCTGATGCTCTATTTCTCGCAGAGCCGTCAGCGGATCGCGCGCTGTGAGTGCTGCTTTGGTTATTTCATCCCGAAGACGAAGCGGGCGACGATCTACTGCGACCGGGTGTTTGACGGCAAGAGCTGCAAGGCGGTAGGCTCCGGCTGGAAGTATACCGCCGCGATGGATCGGGATGCGGTGCTGCGTATTTATGACACGCTGCGGCACGAACGGGCCGCGAGCTACAGCGAATATATGGGATTGTTCAAGGGACGGAGCGACCCGGAGTATGTCAGCGGCTACGAGGCATGGTGCGCGACGGCGAGCGCGGCGCGGGAGGCGTATCTGGCGCGGGAGATCGACGCGGCGGAGTTTCTGCGGCGCATCGGTGCGGCGCATCGGATACGACGGCGAGGCGGAGCCGGCCAAGCCGGAGGAGCAGGGCAAGAGTGAGTGGCGCGAACGCGTGGAGCGCAGCATTGATTTTGACCCATGGATGGAGTATCGCGGGATGATGACGCTCGATCTGAAAGCGGAGGACCCGTCGTGGGAGATCACGACCGCCGCCGAGCAGGCGCGGGAAGCCCAGGGCGAGCACCGCAGCCTGCGGGAGAAGTACGGGAGGAAGTAACAGCGGCGGAGCCGGTGTGCATCACGCACACCGGCTCCGCCGGGTTTTCTTTGATTTCAGTTGGGTTGTTTTTTCTCTGGATTTACCCTACCACGTTCTCGACGAACCGCTCGATGATCGCCGCGATCTGCGCTCTTGTTGCGCTGCCCTGCGGGTCGAGGACGACATTTCCGTCTGCGTCCGTCGAGCCGTTGATAAGGCCGACGCCGACCGCCCACGCAAGCGCCGAGCGCGCGTAGCCGTCTGCGTCCCCCGCGTCGGGGAAGCCCGCGATGCTGCCGCTCACGGTCGTGTTGTAGCCCTTGTACTGCGCGTAGTTGTAGAGCATGACCGCGAGCTGCTCGCGGGAAATGGGGCTGTCCGCGCCGAAGCTCTCGCCCGTACCCTGCGCGATGCCGTTTTCGAATGCCGCGGCTCGCCGCCCACGCGATGTAGGGCGCGAACCAGTCGCCCGTATGCACGTCGCTGAAATATTTCGTGTTGTCCACGATCTTGACCGTGGCGCTGCCGTCGAGCGTCAGCACGACGCCATCCTCGCTCGTGGTCGAGGTCTTGACGATCTCCTCTGTGCCGTCCGTGTGGACGATAACCGCAACCGTGCCTGCCGTGAGGTTTTCAACAGGGATTTCGACCGTCACATTTTCGCTGCCCGCAGGGAGCGTGACGCTCACGGGCGCGGCGCTCGCAGCGTCGCTCGTCGCCTTGACCGCAACGGGGAGCGTGACCGCCTCGCCCTTTGCCGCAGCCTCGCTGATTGCCTGCGCGCTCGGCGCGGCCTCGGCGCTCACGGTGTTGCCCTGCGCGTCGGTTTTGACCGTGCCGGTGGAACCGTCCGCAGCCTTTTCGGTGGTCGTGGCGCTGCCGTCCTTCGCCGGGTGCTGCCGTCGGCATTCGTGGTGGTGCTGGAGGGAGTGGCGGGGGCGGAGCTGCCGTCGGAGGAACCGCCGGTGCTGCCGCCGCCGCTGCCGCCGTTGCCGGAGGACTTGAGCGTAAAGGTCGCGGAGGCAGCCGCGCTGTTCGTCCAGCCGCTCTTGACCGCAATCGCCTTGATCGTCGTGGTGGCGCTGATGCGGATCGGCGCGCTGTAGGTCGGGCTGCTCTCGGTCGGCGTGGTGCCGTCCGTCGTGTAGTGGATGGTCGCGCCATCCGTCGCGCAGGAGATCGTCACGTTCTGCGCCGAGGTGAACGTGCCGCCCGCGGGGGAGAATGTCGGCGTGGCGACTGTGCCGGGCGCGGGCGGATTGTACGCCGGGACGCTGACCGTCGCCGCCGCGCCCGCTTCGTGCGTCGCAGTTTCCTTATAACGCACATAGTACGTTCCGGCGCTCAGGCCGGTGATCTCCGTGCCGGAGCAGGGCGTGTAGGAAGAACCGTCCGCGCTGTACTCCATCTCGGTCGTGACACCGGTGATCTTGCCGTCGCTGCCGCCGTCCGAGGTCGGGGCGGCAGGGCCGTCCGCCTTGCCGATGCTCCACGGGATGGACTTTGCGCCCGTGGTGCCGTCGCTCCATTTGTAATTGGCCGTGTTGTCCAGCGTCGCCGTCGCGGTGTAGTTGCCAACCGCTGTCGCCGCGCCGTCCGTCACGGTATAGCCCTCGCCGTCCGCGACGCCCGTCTGCTCGCTGCCCGTCCATTTGAGGCCGCTTGCCGCCGTGGGGATGGCGGCGCTCTTGGGATTGACCGTCAGCGTCAGGAACGCATCGCCAATCGTCGTACCGGATTCATAGGACGCGGTAATGGTCGTCGTTCCGCCGCCCACGACGGTCACAACGCCCTCGCTTGTCACGGTGGCGACGCCCGTGTTGCTGCTCTCCCACGTCCACGCGCCGTTGTTGCCGGGGTTCGCGGCGCTGGCGGTCAGCGTGAACGCTGCGTCGCCGTAGGTCTTGGTAAGGGCGTTGCCCTCGTTGATGCTCGCGCCCGCGTCGGTCTTGTTGACAAGCGTCACGACCACGCTGATCGTGGAATCCGCGTAGTTCGTGGAGCTGATCGTCACGGGCAGGGTGACGGTATCATTTGCAACGCCATAGACTTCGGCGGATAGCGTACTTCACTACATGGGCTTCGGACACACTACTCGATGATGCTAACGGAACTAATTCATCTTTTGTTGTTGGATTCGCTGTATATTCAGCCGCATTTGCTTTCATCACCAGATCGGGTAACAGCCCTCCCATGTTCGGCAGCGGCACCGCTCCCATGAGAAGTGCGAGCGTCACAAAAAATGACAGGATACGTTTGGATTTCATCGGGAAAAACCTCCTTGAATAAAATGGCGGCGCATTCCCCGTCCATAGCCGCTGCACGGCTTGGGCGGGGTTAGCCGCGCAGTTCATCAAACAGGCCAAAAGCATCCTCGGAAGCATCCACAGCCAGAATATTATCCATGCGGAATAGCCGCTCATGCAACACAAGGGACAAGAGAGATTTTCCAACAAGCCCGAGACCCAGAATCAACAGTTTTTTGCTTGACGGCGTCCTTTGGATATTCATCAGAAGTTGCTCCCTTGCAAAATGATGCGTGGGTGGCGAAATGGCATACGCACCGACCGTTGTAAATCAAACTCATTCAACCTTTCTCCGGCAGCGGCACAAACACCGTCACCCTCGTCCCGCCCGCCTCGCGCGGCTCGATGGAGAGCGT
>CACZCL010000199.1:0-347 GCA_902779695.1 Oscillospiraceae bacterium
GCGGCCACCATGTCGAGCTTCGTCAGCGCCACCATGACGCTCGTGAACGATTACAGCGGCAGGGTCGCCGCTTCCGGCGCGGACGCGAACTACGCCTCCGGGCGGCTCATCGTCAGCTCGGCGCAGCCGCTCCCGGACCTCACGGCTTACCGCGCCGCGCAGGTCGTGCGGGACACAAACGGCTATTCCATCGTGCAGTTTACGAGCGCGGCGGACGCCGAAGCGTGCGCCAAGTACCTCGATTCGCTTTCCTACGTCAATTATGCCGAGCCGGACGTGCTGATCCAAAAGGCGGCCTACGGCTCAAACGATACGATCTGCTGGGGCTCCGACGCCACCGGCTGCGC
>CACZCL010000199.1:405-2160 GCA_902779695.1 Oscillospiraceae bacterium
TCGTCGCCGTGGTCGATACGGGAACCGACGCCTCGCACCCGTTCCTGCAAGGCAGGACGGTCGCGGGCTACGATTTCGTCGGCGGCGATTCGATCCCCGACGACAAGGACGGTCACGGCACGCACGTCGCCGGCACCATCGTGGACTGCACGCCGGGGACCAACGTCAAGATCATGCCCGTGTGTGTGATGGGTCCGAACGGCGGCTATTCCTCCACCATCGCGCAGGGCATCCGCTACGCCGCCGACCACGGCGCGAGCGTCATCAATCTGAGCCTCGGCGGCGGGCACAGCAGCTATATGGACAGCGCGGTCAGCTACGCGCTCTCCAGGGGCGTCACCGTCGTCGCCGCGGCGGGCAACGACGCGATCGACGCCGCCTATGCCTGCCCCGCGCACATCACGGGCGCGATCACCGTTTCCGCCGTGGACAGCGGCTATCAGCGCGCGTACTTCTCCAATTACGGAAGCGTCGTTGATCTTGCCGCGCCGGGCGTGAATATTACGAGCAGCATACCGGGCGGCGGCTACGCCGCCTATCAGGGCACGTCGATGGCGGCGCCGCACGTCGCGGCGGCCGCCGCGCTGGTGCTGTGCGGACAGAGCCGGAGCCTTCTGCCGTCGACGGTGGAAAAGCGGCTCAAGAGCGCGGCGTATGACCTTGGCAACAGCGCTTACTACGGCGCGGGGTTCCTGGATCTGACGCCGTTCATCAATGGAACCGTCTCCGATACGCCCGACGATCCGACGCCTACGCCTACGCCGACTCCCGCGCCCGCGCCGACGCCGAGCGAGTACACCATTACGTTCGATCCGCGGGGCGGCACGGTCTCGCCCGCGACCATGAAGGTCACGGCGGGCAGCCCGTTCGGCTATTTGCCGACGCCGACGCGCGAGGGCTATACCTTTGCGGGCTGGTACTCGTCGAGCGGGCAGTACGTTCGCTCCTTTGACCTTCCGGGCGGCGATTTGACGCTCTACGCTTATTGGACAGCGGCGACCCCGACGCCGACCCCGACGCCCACGCCCGCGCCCACGCCGACGCCAACGCCTACGCCCACGCCGACGCCAACGCCTACGCCCACGCCTGCGCCGGCGCCGACGCCCGCGCCGCCCGTGAGCGGAAACGCCTGCGGGCCGAGCCTCGCGTGGAGCTACTCCGGCGGCGTGCTGACGATCAGCGGCACGGGCGAGATGTACGACTACGGCAGCGGCGCCGAGACGCCGTGGGCGGCGTACCGAAGCGAGATCCGCGTCATTCAGCTTCCGGGCGTCGTCAGCATCGGCGCGCACGCCTTCGAGGGCTGCGGCGTGACCTCGCTCGCGTTCGCCGGCATCGTGAACCGCATCGGCACGGGCGCTTTTCAGAACTGTGCGGCGCTGTCGTCCGTCACGATCAGCGGTATCGTCAACAGCATCGAGGCAAGCGCCTTCGCGGGCTGCAGCGCCCTGCGGAGCGTTTCGGTCGGCGGCATCGTCAACAGCGTTGATCCCACGGCGTTTCCGAGCGGGGTGTGGCGATGAAAGCGAGGGGTAAGATATGAACGTACTGGTTGACTCGCGCAGCCTGCTTGAGTATCTGCATTTGCGCCGCGTGGCGGAAGCGTGGGCGGGCGCGCAGGTCTACCGCGCGCCGCTCCTCGGTCGCGGACGGCTGGAGCGGCACTACGACGTGATCGTCTCCGCGCGAAGCGACGCGGAAAATCTCGCAACGGCGGAGCGATGGCGGAACAACTGATTTCTTCGGTTTCCGCAA
>CACZCL010000200.1 GCA_902779695.1 Oscillospiraceae bacterium
GCAGGTCGACGAGATCATGCGCCGTATGGGCATCACCGACGAGGATCTTGACGCCATCTCCAACGAAATGCTCGGCGCGTTCGGCGGCGCGGAGAATCTGGAGGAGATCGACGAAACGGAAAACGTGGACGAGGAGGAGGGCAAGACGGCGACGTTCCCCTTCCTCAACCGCCTGTTCGGCAACCCGATGCCCTCCGCGGAGAGCGCGCCGGGCGCCGGCGGCGAGGGGACCGAGTCCCAGCGTCCGCTGCGCGGCGAGAAAAAGGGCGAGAAGAAGCACAAATTTCTCGACAGCTATTGCATCAACCTCTCCGCCCGCGCCCGCCGGGGCGAGCTGGACGCGGTCATCGGCCGCGAGGAGGAGATCGAGCGCGTCGTGCAGATCCTCAACCGCCGCCAGAAGAACAACCCCTGCCTCATCGGCGAGCCGGGCGTCGGCAAGACCGCGATCGCGGAGGGCCTTGCCCAGCGCATCGCCGCGGGCGAGGTGCCGTTCAAGCTGCGCGCGAAGGAGGTCTATCTTCTCGACCTGACGGCGCTCGTCGCGGGCACGCAGTTCCGCGGCCAGTTTGAAAGCCGCATGAAGGGGCTGATCGAGGAGATCCGCAAGACCGGCAACGTCATTCTGGTGATCGACGAGGTACACAACATCGTCGGCGCGGGCGACGCCGAGGGCAGCATGAACGCGGCGAATATCCTCAAGCCCGCGCTCAGCCGCGGCGAGATCCAGGTCATCGGCGCGACCACCTTCACCGAGTACCGCAAGCACATCGAGAAGGACACCGCGCTGGAGCGGCGCTTCCAGCCCGTCACGGTCAACGAGCCGAACGAGGAGGATACGCTGAAGATCCTCAAGGGCATCGCCCATTACTACGAGAGCTTCCACGGCGTCGCGATCCCGGAGGGCATTCTGCGCCAGGCGGTGCTGCTCTCCGAGCGGTACATCACCGACCGCTTCCTGCCCGACAAGGCGATCGACCTGATCGACGAGGCGTGCTCCGACCTGAACCTGCATGACAAGAACATCAACCGCCGCATGGAGGTGCGCCGCGAGCTGGACGATCTGGAAAAGGAGCGGGAGCTGCTGGAATCGGACGCGGAGAACACGGATTTCGCGCGCCTTGCCGAGATCCGCAGCCACGAGCTCCAGCTCAACGCCGAGTACGACGCGCTGTGCAAAAACGGCGACCCGACGCTGTCCATGGACAATCTTGCCCGCGTGATCGAGCTGTGGACGAAGATCCCGGCGAGCCGCATCCGCGAGGACGAGTTCAAGCGCCTCAGCGAGCTGGACGCGCGCCTGCGCGAGCACGTCGTCGGGCAGGACGAGGCGATCGCCGCGGTGTCCGCCGCCATCCGGCGCAACCGCGTGGGCATCTCGCCGAAGCACAAGCCGGTCAGCTTTATTTTCGTCGGGCCCACCGGCGTCGGCAAGACGGAGCTGGTCAAGCAGCTGGCGCAGGACCTGTTCAACTCGCCCGATTCGCTCATCCGGCTCGATATGTCGGAGTTCATGGAAAAGCACTCGGTTTCGCGCATCGTCGGCTCGCCGCCGGGCTACGTCGGCTATGACGAGGCGGGGCAGCTGACGGAGAAGATCCGCCGCAAGCCCTACGCCGTGATCCTTTTCGACGAGATCGAAAAGGCGCATCCGGACGTGTTGAACATCCTGCTGCAGATTCTGGACGGGTCATCGTCATGACCTCCAACGCCGGCAGCGACCGCAAGGGCGGCTCCCTCGGCTTCGGCATGACGATGAACGAGCAGAACAAGGACCGCGCGATGAAGGCGCTGAACGAATTTTTGCGCCCCGAGTTCATCAACCGCGTGGACGAGATCATCTGCTTCAACCGTCTGGACGAGGCGAACTTCACCGACATCGCCCGCATCATGCTCGGCGAGCTGCGCGCAAGCCTGGAGGAAAAGGGCCTGCACTTCGACTATGAGGACGGCGTGGTGGACTATCTGGTCAAGAAGTCCTTCTCCCAGACCTACGGCGCGCGCAATCTGCGGCGCACGATCCAGAAGGAGCTGGAGGACGTCATGGCGGCGAAGATCATTGATTCCTATGAAAACCCCGTCACGCAGCTCAGAGCCGTGATGGAGGACGGCGCGCTCGCGGTGCGGGCGCTGTGAAGGGAGGCTGCGTTGATGCGGCTTTTTCGGAAGGACATCGAAAAGCGCTGCGCCTATTGCAGCTTTGCAAGCGTCCTGAGCGAGCAGGAGGTCGCCTGTCCCTACCGGGGCGTGACGGGCGCGGAGGGGCATTGCTTCCGCTTTGCGTACGATCCGCTCAAGCGCGTTCCGCCGCGTCCGGCGGCGCTGCGGACCGAGGGCTTCCGCGCGGAGGACTTCAAGCTGTAATACCGCCGCGGCGTGGACGCGGCTGCTGTGAGGAGGAGCGGAGAGATGAATGTCGAAAGGGTCTATGCGCTGTATTTCAGCCCCGCGGGCAGCACCCGCAGGCTGACGACGACGCTGGCGAACGCGCTGGCGGAGGCGTTCGGCGCACCGTTGGAGGTGGTTGACATAACGCTTCCGGCAGGGCGGGAGGAGCCGCGCTCGTTCGGCGCGGGCGATCTGGTCGTGTGCGGCAGCCCGACCTACGCGGGCAAGCTGCCGAACAAGCTGCTGCCATGGTGGAAGGAGAGCCTTTCGGGCGGCGGCGCCCTTGCCGTCGCGCTGGTGACCTTCGGCAACCGCGCGTTCGACAACTCG